>JBFLWJ010000035.1 GCA_040757835.1 Actinomycetota bacterium | reverse complement strand
TGGAGATGAGCCCGGCCGCCAGGATGAAGATGGCGCCCGCGATGGCCACCGAGAGGCCGTAGTACAGCGGGAACACCAGCATGAAGAGGTAGAAGGTGAGCATGCCCAGGAGCACCCCCACCACCCCGCCCAGGGTCATCCAGGGCAGGGACTTGGCTAGGGCCGGTCCGTAGGCGATGCACACCCCGAAGGCGACCAGCATCACCCAGTAGGCCTTGGCCCCCAGCCAGTCGAACCACCAGATCCAGAAGAATGCCACCACGGCCAGGACCAGCGCCAGGATGGCACTTTTCGCGTACTTGTTCATGCATACCCCCCCTTAGTAAACCTATGACGATGAAGCCGACTTACGCTTACCGCATATACCGAAGGTGGTCCGGCCTTCGGCGATTGGATACTACCCAAAAGACCGAAGCTCTCCAGGTATCACCTCCTCTAGCCGAACCGATCCTCTATCCCGATTATCCGACAACAAGCTGGACAACAGCAACACAATCCAACTCGAAATGTATGTTTCAAGCTGGCTTTTTCGCAATCACTCTATATATTTCCTCATCAGATAATTCCACACCTGGGCTTATACCCCTTCCTTGTATTTTTCGGGTTAAAAACCTCAATAGTTTAGGGAGTTTGTGAGAGGATTATGTGGAAAGGGGCAGATAAAGAGGGTGGTGCGATGGCTGGCCCCGGTCATCCTCGCCGAGGCGGGTGTGCTCCAGGGCAGGAGGGCAACCGCCATCCCCTCGGTAGAGGGAAGGATGATCGCAGGTGGGGCCGATTATGTCTACGAGGACGTTGTGGTGGATGGAAATATCGTGACCGGTTGCGCTCCCCATGCATCCCGCGCCTTCGGGAAGCAGCTGGCTGACTGCATCGGACCCTGACATCCGCCGCTCTTACTGCGGATTCTGTTTCATCATCTTTCTGACGGCGAGCAGGTTTTCCAGGGGTTCCCGCGGCAGCTCCCTCGCCCCGCCCAGCTGTTGGGCGGTCAGGGTCACCTGCGCGCAGAACTCGACCGTCTCCATGCGGTGGTACGCCTGCTCCACGTCGCTGCCCCAGCACAGCACCCCGTGGTTCTCCAAGAGCACGGCGTCGTAATCATCCAGGTAGGGCGCGATGGCATCGGCCAGCTCCGGGCTTCCCGGGGGCTGGAACGGCACCAGCGGGACCTCGCCGAGAAAGATGACCGCCTCGGGGATGAGGTGCAGGTCCAGGGCCTTGCCGGCGACGGCGAAGGAGGTCGCGATGGGGGGATGGGAGTGTACGACCCCCCCGATATAGGCCTTTTCCCGGAAGAGGCGCAGGTGCATGGCCGTCTCGGTGGTGGGATAACCCTCGCCCCGTTTCACCGCCCCGTCCAGGTCCATGACCAGGAGCTGCTCGGGGCGCATGAAGCCCTTGCTGACCAGGGTCGGAGTGATCATGATCTCGTCCGCCGCGAGGCGGGCCGAGATGTTGCCCGAGTTGGCGGAGGCCATCCCCCGCTGCCAGACGCGTTTTCCTATCTCGCATATGAGTTCGCGCATCGCGGATTCGTTGTCCACGGGAAGCCACCTCCTTGACCTGCGCATGCGGTCTTTCTCTGTTCCGCCGGTCCGAACGCCGGCGATGTATATTATAAACGCTTCACGGGCCTGGGATATCATGAAGGGACGGGGCGGGAGTTCGGCGCCCCACGTGATCAGAACAGCTTCTTCTCCCACCAGCGCTCTTTGTTCTGCTCCCTGTCTTTGGCGTAGACACGCACGCTTATCTTCTCTGCCGGCGCGGAGACCATGGGTGCCACCTCGGCGGGATCGGGCTCCTCCTCCAGCAGTTGCGTTTTCTCGTCCTCGTGTATGACCAGGGACGCCAGGACCTTGATGGGCGAGGGGTCGACCCGTTCCAGCATCTCCTCCCAGCCCCGCCGCGGCCTCCCCATAACCTCGTAGACCTCCATGAGGTGCTCTACGAAGACGAAGGCAAGGGGCTTGATCTTGGTCTCGTACAGCTCCTTGTCCTCCGGCGTGAAGTCCTCGAAAGGTACGTCCATGAGGCTCAAGAGCTGTTGCGGGACCTCGAGTTCCTTCTCCTCGAACTTGCGCTCGAGCTTCTTGACGAAGAAACTGCGGAATATCCTCTTCCTGGCCGGCGCCTGTTGCGGGTTGACGATCTTGTTCAGCGCATCCGCCCTCGTATGTACCGGTGGTGGGTCCCCGCCCGGATCGAACATCTCCGGTCCCTCGTATGTCTGTTGTGGGATCCCACCCGGATCGATTGCGTCCATATTCTCGCCTTGCTGTAAAATTTCTGCCGTCACTAATACGTTCGATTTCGCGTCACGTTGCTTCTTTATTATCGGAAATACGGCTGGTTTCTTAAATGGCGTGCATCACGCGGGTCATGGCCTGCCACCTTTCCGTTATAATCAATTATCACGAAGCGTGCTGCGCGGGAGGATGGATGTTGGGCGAGATCTACCCGGTGCATATCGGCATGATCATGGACGGAAACGGTCGCTGGGCGAAACAGCGGGGGCTGCCGCGTATCGAGGGACACCGCCAGGGCGAGGAGTCCATCATGGAGGCGGTGAGGGCCTGTTCGTCGTGGGGCATCCACGCCCTGTCGCTGTTCGCGTTCTCCACCGAGAACTGGGAGAGGCCAGAGGAGGAAGTGCAGTTCCTCGTCAACATGAGCCGCGCCGTCCTGCGCAAGCGTATGGAGGAGTTCATGGAACTCGGTGTGCGCATGCGCCACATCGGGCGCAGGGAAGGACTGCGGCCGGAGATCCTGGCATGGTTCGATCTGGCCGCTGAAGTCACCGCGGGCAACAAGGGCCTCAACCTGAGCATCAACTTCAACTACGGAGGCAGGCAGGAGATCATAGACGCCTCCCTGGCGGCCGCCGCGGCTCTGGGAGAACACGGTATGGAAGCGAAGGACATCGACGAGGAGTTCTTCCGCCGTTTCGTCTATGTTCCCGAACTGCCGGACATCGACCTACTCATCCGCACCGCCGGTGAAATGCGCATCTCCAACTACATGCTCTGGCACCTTGCGGACGCCGAGATCATCATCAGCCCCGTATTGTGGCCGGACTTCAGGCGCGATCAGCTGGAAGCGGCGCTACAGGCGTTTCGGCACCGCAAGACGGCGAGGGACAGCGACCTGGAATAATCCCATATATTACCATTATCTCACTAACGGAAGTGTGTTCCGTATCGGCGCGTTCGTGTGTTCTCACCATGAAAAAATTATCGAAAATTCTTTTAAAGGAATATGCATATGAAAGGAGAAAACAGATAGAGAAAACCTAGGAAAGGAGTGAAAAGATGGCAACGAAACCAGCCAAGAAAGCAGCGAAGAAGCCCGCGAAGAAGGCAGCGGCGAAGAAGCCGGCTGCGAAGAA
>JBFLWJ010000034.1 GCA_040757835.1 Actinomycetota bacterium | reverse complement strand
TCTCCATACCTCCATGATAATCCAAGGGGTCAGGTCTTGTTTCTTGGATATGGAGGGCTCACGTCCTTGCAGGTAAAAGGGGATAAAAAAAGCCATACATACCAGAGTATCCAAGATCCAAGACCTGACCCCATAAACGATCCTGTGAACGCATGATAATCGGAGGAATGGGTATAAAAGAAATTGGCGCGCGCAAGGCGACACCGAGAAGAAACGGACGCTTACTCAAGGGCATTTATCTGCGACTTTAAAGCAGTTACCGGCTGACACCGTATTGCGCCGGGGCGGTCGGGAAACCTATAATGAACGGTGGAAAGTAAATGCAACAGAAAAGGTCGCAGCAATGTACGCAGCAATCCCCCTGAGGATTCCACTGCCCTTACTCCCCTGCAAGCACCGGGGGACCTCGCCCCTTTACATAGAACATAGGACCTGAACCTGGACAGATAACCAGAAGGAGGGGAAGTTATGGCCAGGGAATTGCAGGAAGTCTACGTGATCGACGCCTGCCGCACCGCCTTCGGCAAAGCCCGGCCCGACGGCATCTTTGCCCAGACGCGCGCCGATGACCTGGTGGTCAAAGTTA
Source organism: Actinomycetota bacterium (assembly GCA_040757835.1). NCBI lineage: Bacteria > Bacillati > Actinomycetota > Actinomycetota bacterium. Next base: position 3,306 of record JBFLWJ010000034.1, on the reverse strand, counting down.
TCCGCTCCCTGATGGAGCGGAACCCCGAAGTGCCCAAGGACAAGATCGATGACAACGTGTGGGCGGCATCGACCCAGTACGGGGACCAGGGGCTTACCATAGGACGTACCACGGCCATCCTGTCTGGCCTCGGCGTACAGACCCCGGGCGTCGCCGTTGACCGTATGTGCGCCGGCGGATTGACCGCCATACTGTTCGGGGCGTCGGAGATCCAGGTGGGCGCGGCCGACCTCATCGTCGCCGGCGGCGTGGAGCACATGGGCGGACACCCCATGGGGCAGGGCGCCGACCCCAACCCCCGCTTCATGTCGGAGAAACTGGTGGACCAGAGCGCGCTGAACATGGGCATGACCGCGGAGAACCTCCACGACATGTTCCCCGACATCACCAAGGAGATGTGTGACGAATACGCGGTCGTCTGCCAGCAGAAGGCCAAGAAGGCCCTGGACGAGGGCAAGTTCGACAACATCATCGTCCCCATGACCGTCTGGAGCGGCAACGGCTGGAGGCTGGCCGACAAGGACGAGCAGCCGCGTCCAGAGGCCTCGGTGGATAACATGAAGGACTTGCGTACCCCCTTCCGGGTCAAGGGAAGGGTCACCCCTGGCAACGCCTCCGGCCTGAACGACGGCGCCGCCGGAGCCATCCTGGCCTCGGAGAAGGCGGTGAAGGAATACGGCCTCAAGCCCATGATGCGCCTGGTGCAGTACAGTTTTGCGGGGGTGAAGCCGGAGATCATGGGATACGGTCCCATACCGGCGACCCACAGGGTGTTGGAGAGATCGGGGTTGCCCTTCGACGATATCGATATCATCGAGATCAACGAAGCCTTCGCGGTGCAGGTAATCGCCTTCATGAAAGAGTTCGGTATCGAGAAGTACGACGACCCGCGCCTAAACCCCTGGGGAGGGGCCATCGCCTTCGGGCATCCCCTAGCCTCCTCCGGCGGCCGCCTCACTGCCCAGCTGGCCTACGAGTTCGCGGAGAACCCCAAGGCGAAATACGGGCTCGCCACGTTGTGCGTGGGCCTGGGCCAGGGCGCGTCCGCCATCTTCGAGAACGTCCAGAACTAGGATGTGTGGAAGGAAAGGAGGTAAGAGATGCCCGAGGAGCTGGTAACCCAGTTTAAGGATACCTATTTCGAATCGCCGGCCGGCAAGATCGCTCTTGTAACCATGGACAACGGCGAGGACTACCGCAAGCCCAACAGCTTCGGCCTGGGCGGCATGGCTGCCCTCAACGCCTGCCTGGACCGCGTCGAGGCGGAGCCCGGCGTCAAGGCCATGATCCTCACCGGGAAGCCCTTTATCTTCGGAGCCGGTGCCGACCTGACCATGGTGCCGGAAGTGAAGACGAGGGAACTGGCCCTGGAGGTGGCCCAGACCGGACACGCCGCCTTCAAGCGCATCATCGACCTGCCCTGCCCGACGGTGGCCGCCGTCAACGGCGTCGCCCTGGGCGGGGGGCTGGAGATCGCGCTGGCGTGCGACTACCGCACCATCTCTCCCGGCGCCGCCGCGGTGGGCTTCCCCGAGTGCTTCCTGGGGCTCATACCGGGATGGGGCGGCACCACCCTGCTGCCCAAGCTCATCGGCCCCGAGAAGGCGCTGGAGATCATCATCCACAATGCCCTCAACAACAACCGTATGATCAACGGCAAGAAGGCATTCGAGATGGGCATCGCCGACCGCTTCTTCGAGGCCGTCGACCTGCTGGACAAGACCGTCGCCTTCACCGTGGGTCTACTGCAGGGCACGGAGAAAGTTGAGAGGCCGGAGCCCGACTGGTCCAACCTGGACGCCCTGGCGGCGCAGGCACGGGCCGTGGCCGACTCCAAGGTGCACGGCAATTCCAGGGCTCCCTACATCGCCATCGACAACATCAAAGCCGCCAGGGACAACACCATCGACGAGGGTTTCGCCCTGGAGGACGAGGCCCTGGCCACCCTCATCCCCTCGCCACAGATGCAGGCGGGGGCCTATGCATTCGACCTCACCCAGCGCCGGGCCAAGAAGCCGGTGGGCGTGCCCGAGGGCGCTCCCCAGCCGGTGAAGAAGGTGGGCATCCTGGGAGCGGGGCTCATGGGCAGCCAGCTGGCGGTGCTCTTCCTGCGCCGCATGAAGGTGCCCGTGGTCATCAAGGACATCAAGCAGGAGTTCGTGGACAAGGGCGTGGGCTACATCGAGCAGGAGATCAACCGCCAGGCCGAGAAGGGCCGCATCGACAAGGGCCAGGTGCCCTGGCTGCTGAGCCTGGTGGAGCCCACCCTGGACTACGCCGACATGGCCGACTGCGACTTCGTAATCGAGGCGGTGCTCGAGGAGATGCCCATCAAGAAGAAGGTCTACGGCGAGCTGGAGGAGTTCGTCTCCGAGACGTGCATCCTGGCCACCAACACCTCATCGCTGTCGGTGACGGAGATGGCCTCGGACCTCAAGCACCCCGAGCGCGTGGTGGGCTTCCACTTCTTCAACCCGGTGGCGGCCATGCCCCTGCTGGAGATCATCAAGGCCGAGAAGACCAGCGACCCCGCCCTCATCACCGCCTTCGACACTGGCAAGAAGCTGGGCAAGCGCTGCGTGCTCTGCAAGGACGCCCCGGCCTTCATCGTCAACCGCCTGCTGCTGCGCTCCATGGTGGAGACGCTGAAGCTGGTGGACGAGGGCAACGACTTCAAGGACGTGGACGACGCGCTGTGGGCCATGGGCGGACCCATGCCCCCCTTCGTGCTCCTGGCCCTGGTGGGCCCGGCCATCGCCCTGCACACCAACGAGACCCTGGCGGGCGCCTTCCCGGACCGCTACGTGGTGAGCGAGAACTTCAAGGAGCTGGTGGCGCGCAAGAAGTCCGGCGTCTACGGGCCTGACGGCGCGGTGGATCCGGAGGTGCGCGAGTTCTGGAAGCAGGCCGACCCGCCCCGGAAGCTCGACGCCCAGGCGATGCGCGACCGCGTCGGCGAGGCGCTGGCCGACGAGTGCTGGCGCATGCTTGACGACGGCGTGGTGGGAGCGCCGGAGGAGATCGACATCTGCATGATCTTCGGCGCCGGCTACCCCTTCTACATGGGCGGCCTAACCCGCTTCCTCGATTACGCCGGTTACTCCGAGAAGGTGAAGGGCAGGAAGTTCCACCCCAACGCTTGATGTGATGGCCCCCCTCGCGGGGGCCATCATCATTTGTGGGGTCACCTTTAAAGACCCAAGTCAAGGGTAAGCCTCTCCATGCCCCTTTCGGAAGGGGTTGCTGAAAACTATTAGCTTGGGAGGACGCCTCCGAACGGGCACCTTGCCCCTTTCGCCTTAGCGG
>JBFLWJ010000033.1 GCA_040757835.1 Actinomycetota bacterium | reverse complement strand
TCCTGGCTGAACAGCACGACGAATGGATGGTCTGCCGCAGGTATATGAGCCTGGAATCGCTGGCGAAAGCCAGGATGAAAAAGATCGACGGGAACGCCATAGAGATAGTAGAGAAGGAGGTGAAGGAACTGGTACCGGCAGCCGTCTAGGCTGTCATCATGAGGGGGATGGTACGATGGAGCTTAATACACCACTTGACGGGACTTGGCCTTTTCCTCCTTTCGCGCAGCTCAAAGCATCTCTTTTCTCTTTTTTTAGATATCTCGGCAGAGCATGACCGTATTCTAAATCATATGTGGCTGCATAAAAAAAGCCGGAGGTTTTGACCTCTGGCTTGTTTTGATGGAGCGGGTCACGGGGGTCGAACCCGCGACCTCAAGCTTGGGAAGCTTGCGCTCTGCCAACTGAGCTAGACCCGCCCGCTTCAGGAATAGATTATAGCATACGGGGTGGCCCCGCTCCCTCTATCCTGGTTTAAGCCGGACCACCGACCGGAAGCATGGATCGGGGCCAGTTTCCCGACCCCGTAACACCCATAATGCCCTTGCGGGCGCTTTGTCATTCTATCCACACAATCTCTTTTTACTACTGGATCTTTTTCGCGACGTCGCGGTTCAGCTCCTCGCGCCATTTTCCGGTGTAGGTCTTTTCGCCTCGCAACAGCTCGTCGCAGAACGCCGCCACATCATCACCAGTTATCTCCAGCACGCATTTGCCGTTTGCCGCACCCTCCTCAAACAGGTCCAGCAGGCCCTTGAACATATCGATCGAACTTAGTCCTGAACTCTTCCAGATATACTGTTTGATCTCGTCATATACAACCCTATAATCACGTGGCAACGCTCTAGCGCGCGCCTCCATCGCTCTCCACTCCTTTTTATCACCGATGATCTTCTTTAATAAGCCATCCATTTACTTCTCCTTCAATTCATTGACTCTTGATGATACGAAGTCCCATTTCGCCCAGAAAATGCGCAGTTCTTCACGTCCCGCTTTGTTGAGTTTGTAAAACTTGCGCGGCGGTCCCATATCAGATGGTTTTTTCTCTATGTCCACGAGTTTGTTTCTTTCAAGCCGCACTAAGATAGTGTAGACCGTCCCTTCTACTACATCTGTGAAACCGAGTTTGCGCAGTTGCTGTGTTATTTCGTAGCCGTAGGTCTTACCGCGACCGATGATCTCGAGCACACAGCCTTCAAGCAGACCTTTTAATATCTCCGTAAGGTTTTTCAGAATGATCCTCCTTTCTATCATTCTGTAACTGGTATATAGTATCACTTACTACGTCTATATTGTATCACTGAATAGCTGAGCAGGTCAAATATGAAGAAAGAATCTATTGGTGATCTAATAAATGATCATATCGGCAGGGGAAATTTAGCGGAGCGCGGTTGACATAGGCAGAGAAGGGGCCGGGTTTTCCCGGCCCCGCCAGCAGTCAAGGGGTCTAGCGGCTGCTATTTCTTGCTCAGTTGCTCGCGCAGCTCGCGCTTGAGGATCTTGCCGCTGGGCAGCACCGGCAGGTCCTCCATGGCCATGATCACGACCTTCTTGGGCACCTTGTAGCCGGCCAGGTTATCCTTGGCAAAGGCGACGATCTCCTCCTCGCTGACCTCCGTGCCGGGATAGGGCACGACGACCGCCGAGACCATCTCGATCCAGTAATCGTCGGGCAGTCCCACCACCGCCACCTGCATGACCTTCTCGTGCTTGATGAGGACGTCCTCCACCTCCTTGGAAGCCACGTTCTCCCCGCCGGACTTGATCATGTCCTTCTTGCGGTCCAGGAAGTAGAGGAAGCCCTCTTCGTCGAACTTGCCCAGGTCGCCGGTGTGCAGCCATCCTCCGCGCAACGTCTCGGCCGTCTTCTCCTCGAGGTTATAGTAGCCCTTCATCACCGAGGGGCCGCGCATGACGATCTCGCCCATCTCGCCCGTGGGCAACTCGTTGTCGTCGTCGTCGAAGATCTTTATCTCCACCCCGGTGTGGGGGGTGCCGATGGTGTCGATCTTGCGCTCGAAGTCCTCGGGCTGCAGGGTCGAGCCCAGTGGCCCTGACTCGGTCTGCCCGTAGTAGTTCCTCCACTCCGATCCCGGCAGCAGCTTTTTCCACTGCTCCAGGATGGGAACGGGCATGACCGCACCGAAGGAGACGCACTTCCTCAGGGAGGAGAGGTCGTAGGTGTCGAAGCCGGGCATGGACGGCAGTATCTGGTAGAGGGTGGGTGGGTAAACCCAGTAGGTGACCTTCTCGCCCTGGGTGAGCTCCAGGATCTCAATGGGATTGGGCGCGTATTCCAGCACCAGCTTGCACCCCAGGTTGATGAACTCCAGCAGCAGGTACTTGCCGGCGATGTGGTAGAGGGGGATGGAGAGCAGCGCGGCGTCGTCCTTTGCGATGTTGAGGTCGGCCGTGCCGGAGAGGAGGGTGTTGAAGAAGCTCTTGTGGGTGTTCATGACCCCCTTGGGAAGGGCCTCGGTGCCGCTGGTGTACATGAGGGAGCACATGTCGTCATCCTCCGTCTCCACCAAGGGCTCTGAGGCGTCGGTCTCGGAGGCGTGCAGCTCGTCCAGGACCAACCATCCCTGCGGCACCTCGGTGTCGGGGGCGTTGATCCTGATGACGCCGAACTTCTCCACTGTCTTGAGGTTGGGGGCCGCCTCCAGCGCCTGGGGCAGGATGATGTCCTCCACGAAGAGGAACCTGGAGCCGGCATCGTTCACGATGTACTCGATCTCGCCCGGCTTGAGCATGAAGTTGAGCGGGTTGACCACGCAACCGATCTTGCACGCTCCCAGCCAGGAATAAATATAGGTCAGGCAGTTGTGGGTCATGAAGGATATGCGGTCGCCCTTCTTCGCCCCCAGTTTCTCGAAAACGTGGGCCATGCGGCAGCAGTTCTCGTTGAGCTCGGTGAAGGTGACCTTCCGCCCCATGAAGACGAGGGACGTGCGGTCGGGATACTTGGCCGCGCTGCGCTTGGGGACATCCCCGATGTTGAGCCTGCGCAGCAGGTTCATTTCCAGGCTTTCGTTTCCGGACATGGATGATTCCTCCTCTGCAGATTAAACGACACGATGTCGATAACCCCTCCCGAAACGGTAAGATTATAGCATAGACGTAATATATTGCCTGTTCTCCCTCGCTTTCCAAAGCAGGGAAAGGGCATTTATACTAAACACGGACACATACGACCTAAGGAAGAGCAATGGACATGGAAGAGGACTTCGACCTCTACGAGATAGAGATGTTCAACATCAACCTGGCCATCACCCGTATGAGCCTGGCTTCCATCCATGCCGCGGAGGGGAAACTCGATGCGGCCATAGAGGAATACACGCAGGTGCTCGAGTTCGATCCCAACCTTTATACCGCTTATTACAACCGGGGACGGGTTTTCTGGCGTAAGGGGGAGCGCGAGAAAGCCAAAGAGGACCTCACCCGCGCCATCAATCTCGAGCCGAGCGTGGCCATCACCTATGTCTGCCGCGGGGATATCTTCTACGACCAGGGCGACCTGGGTTCGGCCCGCAAGGACTACTGCAAGGCGCTGGAACTGGCGCCGTCCAACCCCACGGTTATGGAGCGCATGGCGCTCCTGCGAAAAAAGCGTGGCAAGTAATACGGGGTCAGCCCCTGACATGTGACATTTTCAGCGGATGAAAGCGTTCCAAAGTAAACGGGGTCAGCCCCTGACATGTGACATTGTGTTGCGTAATAGCAACCAGGGCTTCGGGTGTGCCTGGCATGTCACATGTCAGGGACTGACCCCGTTAGCCGGGGTAGAGGGGGGACATGCGGCGCAGCTCCTCGATGATGGGGGGCAGCTCCTCGAGCACGTAATCCACGTCTTCGGCGGTGTTCTCCCTGCCCAGGGTGAGGCGCAGGCTTCCGTGTGCCCTTTCCGGCGGTATGCCCAGGGCGAGCAGCACATGCGAGGCCTCCCCGCTTTCGGACGAACACGCCGAGCCGGTGGAGGCCGCGATGCCCTGGAAGTCCAGCCTGAGGCAGATGGCCTCCCCCTCGATGAAGTCGAAGAGCACGTTGACGTTGTTGGGGAGCCTGCGCTCGCGGTCGCCGTTGAGGCGCGTGTACGGTATACGCTCCAGGATGCCTTCGATGAGACGGTCTCGCAGGGGGAGCACCTGCTCCGAACGCTGCTTCCATTCGTCCGCGGCCAGACGTATGGCGGCGCCGAAGCCCACGATCCCCGCCACGTTCTCCGTCCCTGAGCGCATCCCTCTCTCCTGGCCTCCACCTAGCAGTATGGGCCGCAGCCGCGTGCCGCGCCGCACGTAGAGGCAGCCCGTACCCTTGGGACCGTAAAGCTTGTGGGCGGAGACCGAGAGCATGTCCACCCCCAGGCGGTCCACATCCACCTCCAGGGCCCCCACCGCCTGGACGGCATCGGAGTGGAGGTACACGCCGGCTTCCCTGCAGACGGCGGCGATCTCCTCGATGGGCTGGATGGTGCCGATCTCGTTGTTGGCATGCATCACCGAGACGAGAAATGTCGACGGGGTTATTGCCCTGCGCACTTCGCCGGGGTCCACCAGGCCCGCGCCGTCCACGGGAAGTACCGTGAGGCCGAAGCCTTCTCTTTCCAGATAATGGCATGGCTCCAGCACCGCATGGTGCTCGATGTTGGTGGTGATGATGTGGTCTCCGCGCTCGCGGTTGGCCAGGGCCGTCCCCAATACGGCCAGGTTGTCCGCCTCGGTGCCACCGCTGGTGAAATAGATCTCCTCGGGGTCCGCGCCCAGGGCCTCCGCCACCTGGGAGCGCGCCTGCTCCACAGCCTTGCGGGCCTCCCTGCCCTCGCCATAGATGCTGGAAGGGTTGCCAAAGTGCTCTCCCAGGTAGGGGAGCATGGCCTCCGTCACCTCGGGGTGGAACGGGGTGGTAGCGGCATGGTCAAGGTATATCCTGCGCATCCTTATCATCCTCACATTATAATAACCGCCTGCCCCGAAATACAGGGAGGTATGTATAATCGTCGTATGGCTTACGTGACGGACGAGATGATCATGGACATGGAGGAGAGGTACGGACAGCCCCGACACCTGTCCATGGACTACGAGATCAGCCCTCCGGAGATGAGCATGCTCAAGGGCTCGAAGAAGTACGGGCGCAACCACGATGTCACACTGTTCATCTTCCGGGATTACCGGTACCGCGAGATCGCGGCCATAGCCAAGCACATGTTCCCCCCCGGCGCCTGGCGTGCGCCCAGTGGGGCCGCCAACCCCGGAGAGGACCTCGAGGCGGGGGCGCTACGGGAGGCGAGGGAGGAGACGGGGCTGGATGTCGCCATCGACCGTTTCATCCTGCACATCCATGTGCGTTTCAGCAGCGGACCCGAGACGGAGAACTGGCGCAGCCTGGTCTTCACGGCCATGGCCCCCGGAGGCGAACTCGGCCACCTCGACGAGGAGGAGATCCGGGAGACGAAGTGGGTGTCCCTGGACGAGCTGCAGGGACCCATAAGGCAGGTGCTGCTTGATACCGGGAGGGGGCTCTTCGCCTATCGCGTTGCCCTGCATGATGCCGCAGCCGAGGAGATAGAAAAGCTGCGCCGCTGAACCTCCGGCGCCCCCCGGATCATGCCCCCGCGGGCGAAACCTCAACACGCAGGTCGCCCGCGTCCGAGATCTCCCATTCCACGCTGCTGCCACCGCCGTGCACTATCTCGAAAAAGCCCTGGGCCAGGCCGACCACCAGCAGATACATGGCCGCGTTATCCACCTGCATACTCAGACCGCCGTCATCGATGCTGAAGCGGCGCAGGTTGCCTATACCGCGCAGTGCAAGCGCCTTGCGCAGTCCGGTCTCATCGGCAATATCCTGTTTGGAATAGAAGCCAAGGGTGAAGCGCCGTTGCGCCTCCACCACCGTCCTGGGAATCCCCTCCCCCAACTCCCTCTCGAGCTCACCGAAGACGGCGTCCAGTACGGTGGGCGCGAAGAAGACCATGCGTCTGCCGTTGGTCCTGTGTTCGATGGTCCCGCGTTCCAAGTCCCACCGGAAAGATGAGAGCGCGTGAGGGCCGCCGCAGGCGGGACAGCCGCGCAAGGATATATCGCCAACTCCCGGCTGGTAGGGCTTCATCATCAACCTTCCCTTGTATTCCTCCTCGGGATGGCTCTCGCGGAAGACCCTGATATCATAGACGTCTTTGGATACCTCCTCCCAGGTGAAACCCGCCTCGCCTCCGATGAGAGCCTCTATGGCGGCAGCGGGATCGACGCTTCCCAGCAGGATCGAATACGGCTTTTCCACGCGTATGATGAAGTAATCGTCCTCATCCTGCTCGTAGCGGTAATCTACAAGTCCGAAGCGGCCGTACCCGAGCACGTGGCCGATCGCGAAGAAGGCCTCGACCAGGGGACCCGGTTCGAGTTCCCTCCTCTGCACCATCTCCCTCACCGCCGCGGGTATGATGCGGTTCATGTAGGCCCGGGCTGCCCTACGGCGTGTCGCCAGGATGATACGCTCTACAGGCTTGCCCACGATATCCTCGATACCGCGAAAGAGCGCGTTGAGGTTATCGTTCTCGATGAAGGTGACGATATGTCTCTGGTCCCTCTTCTGTACGATGAAGCCGCTCTCCTGCCAAAGGTGTTCGGCGGTGATATACTCCGGAACCCCACATTCCGGACACGTGTTAACTCCCTCCATCTCTATACCCCCTGGTGCTCCATATATGCTCACCCGATCTTCCGCCTTCATGGCAACCCCACTCATTCATATGCATCGAACCTTTGCTAACGGAGCTTGATATCCTGCATCGCAGCCGCTCCGAACCGCTGCTTGGGCTGCGGCTGACGGCCGGTTAACCCAGATCATGGATAAAGATACCCTGTCAGGGAAATAATATTACGCGGGAGTGGATGTCCATGCAGGTGGTCCGAGAGCAAGGAGCCGTGATTTGTTCAGGTATGTTCTGAGAAACATGTGGAGGCGCAAGGCCCGCACCTTCCTGACCGTGTTCGGGATCGTGGTAGGCATCTTCGCACTTACCGTGCTCGGGGCCCTTTCGGCGCGACTCAACCAACAGGTCAAGGGGGCCGAAACCTGGTTCACCAGCAAGATATCGGTGGTGCCGGCCGGAAGCAGCCTCTTCGGAGGTTCAGACAGCTACCTGGAGCTGTCCAAGGTGGACGAGATAGAGGCGGTACCGGGGGTCAAGAGCGCCGTGGCGGGTTTCGGCCTCCTGCTCTCCAGCGACAGCACCGGGTTCGGTGCCCCGGAACTCATCGTGGGGGCCGATCTGAGCAAGGCCGATGACCTGCTCAACCTCCTCGAGATCGACGAAGGGCGTATCCTGCAGGAGGGCGACGAGGGCGTGGTGGTCCTGGGCTCGACCCTGGCCGAGAAGTTCGAGGTGGGGGTCGGGGACACCGTGGAGCTGCGGGGCAAAGAATTTGAGGTGGTCGGGATCTACGTGCCCACCCTCTCCGCTCCCGACAGTTTCGCCTTCGTCTCCTACGATGATGCCATCAACCTGTTCCGCTCGGTGAACCCCTACTTCCAGGTGGAGGACATCGCCGCGACCATCGACGTCATCCCCGAGGAGGGCGTGGACGCCAACGAGCTCGCGGCCCGCATCGAGGAGAGCGTGGACGGGATAAAAGTCATCTCGCCCGCGGAGGCCGAGAAGCAGATCTCGCAGTTCAGCCTGATCTTCAACGCCATCCTGCTGGGCATCGGCTTCATAGCCCTGATCGTGGGAGGCCTCTCCATCATCAACACCATGATCATGTCGGTTTCCGAGCGCACCAAGGAGATCGGCCTTAAGAAGGCCATCGGCGCTGAGACCGGGTCCGTGCTCAGCGAATACCTGCTGGAGTCCGCGCTCATCGGTTTCTTCGGCGGGCTTACAGGGATGCTGCTGGGGCTGCTGACCGTGTACCTGCTGAACAACGCCACGGCGTCGAGCCAGGTGACGGTGTTCACCATCACCGCCACCGTGGTCATCGGCCCGGTCATCTTCGCCACCGTGCTGGGCACGGTTGCCGGCCTCTTCCCCGCCCTGCGCGCCGCCCGCCTCAAGCCCATCGACGCCCTGAAGGAGGATTGAACGAGATGATCCTGGCCAAAGGCATCAGCAAGGTATACAGCATCGGGCCGGTGGAGATAAAGGCCGTGGACGGTCTCGACGTGGCCATCGATGCGGGAGAGTTCCTGTCCATCGTGGGACCTTCGGGATCGGGAAAGACCACCCTGCTCCATCTCATCGGGCTCCTGGACGCCCCGACCTCGGGGAGCATATCCATCGACGGCATGGAGGCGGGGGACCTCTCCGCAAGGGAGCTGACCAGGTTGAGGAGGGAGAAGATAGGATTCGTCTTCCAGGAGTTCAACCTCCTGCCGGTCTTGAATGCGCGGGAGAACGTGGAGCTGCCGCTGCGCTACCTGAAAGTCCCCACCCATGAGAGGCACCGCCGCGCCATGGAGGCGCTGGAGATGGTGGGGCTGGGGGAGCGGGCGGGCAACCGTCCCGGGCAGCTCTCCGGAGGCGAGCAGCAGCGGGTGGCCATCGCGCGCGCCCTGGTCACCGACCCGGTGCTGGTGCTGGCGGATGAGCCCACCGGCGAGCTGGACACCTACAACACCTGCAAGGTCATCGAGCTCATGCGCGACCTCAACCGGGATACGGGGCAGACCTTCGCCATCGTCACCCACGACCCCATGGTAGCCGACTATACGCGCCGCATCGTGACCCTGCGCGACGGCAAGGTCTTCAGCGACACCATGGGACCGGAGGCGGAGCTGGCCTGCGACGCAGGCGCCGAGGACGTCCGCTAGGGGTCAGGATATAATAAACGTATGCGTTACGAGGAGCCCCTGTTCAGACCGCCATGCGAGGCCAACAGCCTGATCATCCAGGCGACCCTGGGCTGTCCGCATAACCGCTGCGTCTTCTGCGCCATGTACAAGATGAAGAAGTACCGGGTGCGCGACCCCGAGGAGGTGAAGGCCGACCTGCGCGAGGCACGCCTCATGTATCGCCACGTTGACTCCATCTTCCTTGCCGACGGCAACACCATCGCCATGAACTCCGAGAAGTTGGCCGACATCATCTCCTACGCGAAGGACCTCTTCCCGGAAGTGGAGCGTATATCCAGCTACGGCGGGGCGCGTTTTCTCAAAGGTAAGCCGCCCGAGGCGCTGCGCCGCCTGCGCGAGGCCGGGCTGGACATCATCTACTTCGGCCTGGAATCGGGGGACGACGAGATCCTGGCCACGATGGACAAGGGTGTGGATGCGCAGGGCATGGTCGAGGCAGCGCACAGGGTGAAAGAGGCCGGTATCGCCCTCTCCGCGTATATACTGCTGGGCCTGGGCGGGGAAGAGCGGTGGCGCCAGCATGCCGAGAACACCGCTCACGTGCTCAATGCCATGCAGCCGGATTTCATCCGGCCCCGCACCCTGGCCCTGCTCCCGGGCATGCCTCTCTTCGAGATCGCCCGCGAGGGCGGTTTCACGGAGGCGAGTGGCGAGACCATCATGCGCGAGCTGCAGGTGATGCTCGGCGCCCTGGAGATAGAGGACGCCTGGTTCCTCTCAGACCACATCTCCAACTATGTCCCCATCTACGGCCACCTCCCCGAGGACCGCGAGAAGATGCTGGCTACGGTGGAGATGGCCCTGGGGGACCCCCGGGAGTACCTGGGGCCCCGCCACCTTACCCACCTGTAAGACCGGCTTCCGCTGGCTTTCACCCTCGGCGTGGTCGGAGTGGTGGCCGCGTCTGCGATCATCATCGCGGTCACCGGCAACATGTGGGACATCGCCCCGCTCTTCTTCCTCATCCCCTTGTTGGTGTTAATCCCCCTCCTTGACCGCGGGACCGCGACCTTGCGGCAGAGCTGCGACTGCGGGAGCCCGGACTATATCTTCATGGGCATGCTGGGCAGGTCCTACTGCTTCCGTTGCTTCCGTTGCGCGAGCTGCGGCAGGCTCCTCAGGTTGCGTGACTAGGGGCCGTATCTTCAAGATACGGCAGGGGCCAGGTCTTGTTTTCTGGATGATGTGTCAGTATCTGCTCCTGTGAAATACCTGTTAGAAGCCGTGTTTTTAATAGAGGATTGCGTTCACATACCGGAGTATCCAAAAAACAAGACCTGGAATGATAAAGAACGGACGCCTCCGAACAATTAGGTGACAAACCAAACATGCCGGTTGAAAGGGCCGGCACGACCGAAAGGAGGCGTCCCATGAGTAGAGTGTACATCGGTATC
>JBFLWJ010000032.1 GCA_040757835.1 Actinomycetota bacterium | reverse complement strand
AAGGCCATAGGGGTCGCGGTGCCGCCAACGGCCAAAGAGGCCAATCCTAATGCCACGGCCCTTTTCTGAAGGTGAATTATGCCCTTCTACCTGGGAGTCTGGAAAATCAACTGTTCAAGATGAGCTTGAGGATACCTGGGGCTGGGAGCAGGATACCCCCCGGTTTCCCCTAATCAGTGTTTCCGGTCTTGAAATCCTCCACCCGCTGCGCCAGCCAGTCGGCCCAGGCCGCCAGGCCGTCGCCGGTGCGGCAGCTCACCTCGAAGATGATGATGTCCGGGTTCATGCGCGTGACGGTCGAGCGCAGCTCCGCCAGGTCGAAGTCGCCCAGGCCGATGAGGTCGGTCTTGTTCACCACCAGCACGTCGGAGTCGCTGAACATGAGGGGGTACTTGAGGGGCTTGTCGTGCCCCTCGGCCACGGAGAGGATCATGGTGCGCAGCCCTTCGCCCAGCTTGAACTCGGCGGGGCAGACCAGGTTGCCCACGTTCTCGATGACCAGCAGGTCGACGGCGCCCAGGTCCATGTGGCCGACTGCCTGCTGGATGGAGATGGCTTCCAGGTGGCAGGCGCCGTGGGTGTTTATCTGCACCACCGGGATATCGTAGGCCTTGAGTTTCTCTGCGTCTACGCTGGACTCGATGTCCCCCTCGATGACCCCCACCCGGACGCGGCCCTTGAGCAGCTCCAGGGTGGCGGCGATGAGCGAGGTCTTGCCCGCCCCCGGCGAGGCCATGAGGTTCATGGCCAGCACGCCGCTGGCGCGGAACAGGGACTCGTTCTCGCGGGCGATCTTCTCGTTGGCGTCGAAGATACCTTCCAGGACCTCTATATCCATGATGCCCTCCTGCTCATCCCCATTTCCAGGATCTCCATATCTATCTCTTCATCCTATTCGATCTCGATGGACTCCACCAGGAACTCGCGCCCGGAGATGATCTCGGTCTCGGTCTTGCCGCACTTGGGGCAGGTAAGGTCGTACTCCACCACATCGAAGTTTTCGTCGCAGTCGGGGCAGCGGGCAACCACCGGCACCTTGTTGAAGACGAGCTCGGACCCCTGGGCGACGGTGTCCTTGGTGACCATATCCCAGTAGAAGGCGACGTAGTTATCGACTATCCCCGTCAGTTCCCCCAGCTTCACGTTGACCTTGAGCACGCGTTTGGCGTTGCTCGCCTGCGCGTGCCTGATGCATATGGAGGCGATGCTCTCGGTGACTCCCAGCTCGTGCATGGTGGTCCTTCCTCTCCTCGACCGGCAAGCCTTTCTAAAGGATAGACCATAACCTCGTACAATCCCAAGGATATGGGTCAGATGCCGGTGCATGTCCGTACGTTCACGTGCCAGGCCCCGCCGCGCGGACGCGTCACGGCGCTGGCACCGCCGCGCCGAAGACGGCGCTGTCGCTTTCGCGATACATACTGACGGATGCATGCGGTTGTATGCGGTCGCGGCTGGCAATCACCCTTGATAAGTGATTAAATAGACTGGACGGAAAACATATGCACCAATAGACGCAGCTTATTCGAGGAAAACGATGAAACAGGGTACGCGGCACCGCCGACCGGATGCTCCGACAGCGCATATCCCGACACCCCTGAAGCAGGTGTTCTGCTGCCCTCTTCATCATGTGTTCACAGCGGGAGGTTAGAGGATGAGTCACGCTAACGAAAGACTGTTCGACCACGCACTGGCGAGAGAGGCGAAGCTCAAGAAATCCCGGGCGGAGAAGGACAAGCGGATGACCCTTCAGGACGCCGTGGCCGAGTTCGTCCAGGACGGCGACTCCATCATCGAAACGGGTTTCGCCTACGTGCGCGGGCCCATGGCCGCGTTCTGGGAGATCGGCCGCCAGAAGAAGAAGGACTTGGTGGGCATTTTCACCCCGGGAGGCATGAACACGGCCTGGCACGAGTTCGGCGGGATGGAGGGATGCCACGTGGCCTACGTGGGTGTGGAGATGCGCGGCCTTATCTCCCCATTCCGCAGGGGCGTCGAAGCCGGCACCCTCAAGGTCTACTCCGACTGGAGCCACGGCGGGCTGGCCCTGTCCCTGCTGGCCGCCGAGAAAGGCCTGGACTACGTGGCCTGCAGGTCCATGCTGGGCACGGACATCATGAACACCAACCCATACATAAAGCTGGCCGAGGACCCCTTCACGGGAGACCCGGTCTGCCTGGTGCCGGCCATCTACCCCGACGTGGCCATCATCCACGTCCACCATGCGGACAGATACGGCAACGGGCGCATCTGGGGGCCGGCGGTCAACGATACCTCCATCTGTGTGGCCGCGCACAAGGTCATCGTCACCTGCGAGCGCATCGTTGACACCCTGGACATCCGCGCCAACCCCTACCAGGTCATCGTGCCCCACTACACGGTGGATGCCGTCTGCGAGGTGCCCTACGGGGCGTACCCCGGCGACATGCCCGGCATGTATTATTTCGACCGCCGCCTGCAGGAGCGGGTGGTGCGCGTGGAGTGGAAGACGGCCGAGAGCACCCGGGAGTGGTACGAGAAGTACATCCTGGGCACCAGGGACCATTTCGAGATGATCCAGCTCATCGCCGAGGACGAGGGCATGAACGTGATCGAGTACCTTAAAAGGCTGGAGCAGCTGGCCTGCGACGCCGCCTACTGCGGTATCGGTTCCTGGGGCATAGGCGGCGAGCGCGACTGGAAATACGAAGAAGTGGCCAAGCGGGCCATTTGAGGAGGGTGCGAAGATGAACGATGTGCAAGTGAGCGAGATCCAGTACACGCCCAGGGAGCTGCTGGCCTGCGTGGCCGCGCGCCTGATCAAGGACGGGGAGAGCGTGTTCGTGGGAACGGGCCTGCCGCTGGTGGGGGCCCTCCTGGCGCACAAGCTCTACGCCCCCAACATGATGGCCATCTACGAGTGCGGCGCCGTGGACCCGGAGCCGCGCGTGCTGCCGTGGTCGGTGTCCGGCTCCTGGACCTATCACAAGGCGCCGGTCATCCTCTCCATGACCTCGGTCTTCGGACACAGCCGCGCCGGTTATGCCGACGTGGGTTTTCTGGGCGGCGCCCAGATCGACATGTACGGCAACATCAACGCCACCGTCATCGGCGACTACGAGCACCCCAGGGTGCGCCTCACCGGCTCGGGCGGGGCCAACGACATCGCCTCCCTGTGCCAGAGGGTCATCTTCATGGGGCTGCACCTGCCGGAGCGTTTTCCCGAGCGTTGCGACTACGTCACCACCCCCGGCTATCTCGACGGCCCGGGGGCGCGGGAGCGCACCGGCCTGCCGGGAGGGGGCCCCTGGAGGGTCATCTCGCACCTGGGAGTGATGGGATTCGACGAGGCGACCTGCAGGATGAAGCTCATTTCCTGCCACCCGGGCGTGACCCCAGAGGTCATCCAGCAGTTCACCGGTTTCGAGCTGCTGGTTTCGGACGACGTGGTGGAGACCCCCAAGCCGACGGTGGAGGAGCTGCGCGTGCTGCGCGAGGAAGTGGATCCCTGCCAGCTCTTCGTCTTCTGAGGAGGAAGCATCTCGCGGAAACGCGGAGGCTTATTCCGCGGACCAGATGATCTCGCCGGAGGCGCAGTCAACGGCCCACAGGCGCTGGGGCGGGGTGAGGAAGTCGCTCAGGTTCACGCCGCCGCTGGCGAGGGAGCCCCAGTCCCCCTGCAGCAGCTGCAGCACCTGTTCGTAGTTGAGGTCCTGCAGGGCCGAGAGGGTGTCGAGGCTGGTGCCCTGGGCCGCGAGCCGGCGCAGGAAGGACTGGAAATCCTCCTCGAGCTGTGACTGCCCCTCTCCCGTCTGCGTCTCCTCCGTAACCTTCCCGGTATCGCTCGCGGGCTCTTCCGCCGCGGTTTCGTCCTGGGCTTCCTCCTCCTGCTGGAAGGTCCCCGCGGGGACCAGGGGAGCGTTTTTCTTTCCCGAGGGTGCGAGGATGGAGGCCAGCTCTTTCAAGGCCGATTCGCTGAGTTTGAGGCTCTCCTCTCCGCCCAGCGAGGCCAGGATCATGGCGGGAGGTTTCTGCGGGTCGGGGAAGAGCAGGTAGTCCTCGGGGCCGCTCACTGAGATCAACCAGGCGTCCTTGCCCGCTATCTTCGCGCGCTCCGCGTAGCAGGGGAGGATGGGCTCGTCGCTCGCCTGTTCCATCACCGCCGCCACCGCGCGCTCGAGTTCCCGCGGGTCCTGTCCCGCGGCCGCCGCCTGCTCGGTCAGGTCACCCGTGAGTTCGGCTTGCAGGTCCTCCAGGGCGGCCTCACTGGCAGTGCCGCCCGAGGACGGGTACCAGTAGGTGGAGTAGAAGTCCAGCCGCGTCCCCAGGTCGTTGCGGAAATCCTCCAGGTCGCCGGCGTCGTATTCGTTCTGGGAGACGACCACGTCGGGGCGGGCGACGGCCGCCGCCATCAACCCCGTCCCCGCACTGGCGCCGGGCATGGTCGTGTCCCAGCTCTCCTCCTGGGCCTCGCCGGACCTCGCGGTCTCCGCCACGGGTTCTTCGGCGACCGGGGCGGGTCCGCCACTGCTCCAGACGGCCAGCCCTACGCCCGTGACGGTGATCAGCACCAGCACCGACAGGGCCGCGGCCGCCAGCTGCGTGCGCCGGGCCAGGGGCCTGGGGGCGGAGGGAACCGCCATCTCGCGGCGGAGCAGGTTCCACAGGCGGTAGCTCTCCTCGGGGGTGGGGACGATGGCGGGCAGCGAGGAGAGTTGCCGCACCAGGCCGCGCATGTAATGGTAGCGCCGCGAGCACTCTTCGCAGCTGTCGAGGTGTTCCCGCAGTGCCCTGGCTTCGGCCTCGCCGAGTTCGCCGTCGATGAACGGCCCGATTTGCTTGATGGCGCCTTTACATCTCATCTTCATGCCCCGGGTTCCGTCTCTGGAGATGGGTCATTCATACATATTCGCGTTGATTTAGATGGAGCTGTCATGAAATCTGTTCCCGGTAATCCTCTAGTTCTGCCGCCAGTCTCGTTCGGGCCCGGTTGAGCCGCGATTTCACCGTGCCCAGCGATATCCCCAGTATCTCCGCCACCTCTTTATAGTTATAGCCGCTGAGGTCGTGCAGGTATATGACCTCCTTGAACTTGTAGGGGAGGCGGGCGACGGCATCGCGCACCGTCTTCTGGACCTCCGCCCTCTCCATGCTCAGCTCCGGCGAGTCGAACCCGTCGTCCGCCAGGCGCTGCTCGATATCGGGGAGGTCGTCGCCCGGCGATTCGGATATGGATACGTGCCGCTTCGACCTGCGGGCATAGTCGTGGCAGGCGTTGAGGGAGACGCGGTAGAGCCAGGTCGAGAACTTGGACTCCCCCCGGAACGACCCCAGCTTGCGGATGAGCAGCACGAACACCTCCTGGCACACGTCGGAGGCGTCGCTGCGGTTGCCGAGGAGGCGGTAGGCCATGTTCATGATCACGGACTCGTAGCGGCTCACCAGTTCCTCGAAGGCGGCAGAGTCGCCGTCGAGGTAACGGCGGACCAGTTCCTCGTCCGCGGGACGGTCCCGCTCGCCGCCGTTATCTTCATATATGGACATGGACTCTATCCTCCGCCGCGAATAAATTACCTGTAATTCTAGCACAGTGCCTACGTGATATAATTCCAGCGTGAAAAGGAGGTAAGGCCGTGAAGAGGGCGCTTATGTCCGGCAACGAGGCCGTCGCCCTTGGCGCGTGGCGCGCGGGCGTACGCGTCGCCGCCGCCTACCCCGGCACCCCGTCCACGGAGATCCTGGAGGAGCTGGCCGCCTACCCCGAGGTCTATTGCGAGTGGTCTCCCAACGAGAAGGTCGCCCTGGAAGTGGGGATCGGGTCGTGCCTGGGCGGGGCGAGGTCCCTGGTGGCCATGAAACACGTGGGCCTGAACGTGGCCGCGGACCCCTGGATGACCCTGCCCTACATCGGGGTCAACGCCGGGCTGGTGCTGGCCATAGCGGACGACCCCGGCATGCACTCCTCCCAGAACGAGCAGGACAGCCGCTACTACGCGCGCATGTCCAAGGTCCCCATGCTGGAGCCGGCGGACAGCCAGGAGTGCCTGGAGATGGTGGGGATGGCCATGGACATCTCGGAGCGTTACGACACCCCGGTGATGCTGCGCCTCGAGACCAGGATCAGCCACTCCCGCACCGTGGTCGAGTACCGGGAGGACCGCATCCGCGTGGACCATCCCTACGAGAAGGACGCGTTGAAGCGGGTGATGATCCCGGGCCACGCGCGCATGCGCCACCCCCTGGTCATATCCCGCCTCGAGGAGCTGGAGAAGGAGGCGGAGACCTTCGCCCTCAGCTCGCTCGAGATGCGCTCTTCCCGCGTGGGCATCATCACCTCCGGGGTCTGCTACCAGTACGCCCGGGAGGTGTTCCCGGAGGCCTCCATCCTCAAGCTGGGTCTCGTCTATCCGCTGCCGGAGAAGACCATCCGCGAGTTCGCCTCCCATTTCCACCGCGTCTACGTGGTGGAGGAGCTGGAGCCCTTCCTCGAGGACGGCATCAAGGCCCTGGGCATAGACGTGGTGGGCAAGACCCGCATCCCCCGGGACGGGGAGCTCGATCCCACCCTGGTCGCGCGGAGCCTGGCCGAACTCATCGAGATGGACACCGGGGTGAAGCATGGGGGATGGACGCCCCCGGTTCCCCATGCCGCCATCCCCGACGAGTCCGAGCTGCCCGGCCGCCCGCCGGTGATGTGCCCGGGCTGCCCGCACCGCGGGCTCTTCTACGCCCTCAACCGCAACAAGGCCGTGGTCTCCTCGGATATCGGCTGCTATACCCTGAGCGTGCTGCCGCCGCTGGCGGGGATCGACTGCCAGGTGTGCATGGGGGCCAGCGTGGGCATGGCCCTGGGCATGGAGAGGGCCTTCGACTCGAGCGAGGCCAACGCGGACAAGGCGGGCAAGGTGGTGTGCGTGCTCGGCGATTCCACCTTCATCCACGGCGGCATCACCGGCCTCATCGACATGGTCTACAATAACACCATCTCCACCATCGTCATCCTGGACAACCGCACCACCGCCATGACCGGCTTCCAGGACCACCCCGGCACGGGCAGGACGCTCATGGGCGAGGACACCAGTGCCCTGGACCTGGCGGAACTGTGCCGGGCCGTGGGGGTGCAGTCGGTGCGCGTCGTCGACCCCTGGGAACTGGAGGAGATGGAGGCGGTCATCCGCGAGGAGATGGAGGCGCCGCGCACCTCGGTGATCATCTCCCGCCGCCCCTGCGTGCTGCGCGAGCGCCGCGCGGGCGTCGTCTACCGCGTGCGGGAGGAGGAGTGCACCGGCTGCAGGCGCTGCCTGCGCCTGGGATGCCCCGCCCTGGTCATGCGCGGCGAGAAAGCGGTGGTGCAGGAGGACCTGTGCGTGGGGTGTTCCATGTGCGCGCAGGTATGCCGCCCCGGGGCCCTGGAGGAGGTGGCGGAAGGTGGCTGACGTCCTCCTTGCGGGCGTGGGGGGCCAGGGCAACGTGCTCTCGGCCCGCGTGCTGGCGGAGGCGGCGCTCTCCATGGGCTACGACGTCAAGACCTCGGAGGTGCACGGCATGGCCCAGCGGGGGGGCAGCGTGGTGTGCATGGTGCGGTGGGGGGAGAAGGTCCATTCCCCCCTGGTCGAGGTGGCCAAGGCCGACTTCCTCCTCGCCTTCGAGCTGCTGGAGGGGCTACGCTTCCTGCACTTCCTGGGAGGTGAAGGTACGGCGATCGTGAATGACTACCGCCTCGACCCCCTCCCCGTGCTGCGCGGGGACGCCGTCTATCCCGAGGGCGCCCTGGGTTTCATACGCGCGTATGCCGCCCGCACCCTGGAGATGGACGCGAGGGAGCTGGCGGTGCGGGCCGGGAACGCGCGCGCGGCGGGGTCCTGTCTGCTGGGGGCGCTCTCGCGATTTCTCGATTTTCCCGAGGGCGTATGGGAGGAGTCGATACGCGGCGCGGTGCCCTCCAGGGCGGTGGAGGTCAACCTGAAAGCTTTCGCGCTGGGAAGAGCAGGCACGGCGGGGCCGTCTTGACGCCGGCGCGGTTCACAAGGGGGTAGGGGCATGGCAGGCGGGGCTAACGGCAGCGGTGAGGACTGCTACGAGACGTCGAAACTGGAGAGCTGCGACTGGTACGGCGCCAACACCTTCCACCACGAGCAGTTCAGTGACCTGGGGCGGCTGCACGAGGCGAAGCAGCGCGCCGGCAAGAGCATCAGCGTCTGCCTCCCCAGCATGAACGAGGCCGCCACCATCGGCACCATCCTGGAGGTCGCCAGGCGCGAACTCATGGAGAAGGCCCCACTGTTGGACCAGCTCTGCGTGGTGGACGGCGGCAGCGAGGACGCCACCAGGGAAATAGCCCGCGACGCGGGGGCCGAGGTCTACGGGCAGGAGGAGATCCTGCCCGGCCTCCACGAGCCCCTGGGCAAGGGGGACGCCCTGTGGAGGAGCCTCTTCTGCCTGCGGGGCGACATCATCGTCTGGATAGACTCCGACATCCGCAATTTCCACCCGCGTTTCATCTACGGCATCATCGGCCCCCTGGTCACCCGCCCGGAGATACTCTACGTCAAGGGTTACTACCAGAGGCCCATCAAGGCCGAGCACCGCCTCCTCTCCACCGGCGGCGGCAGGGTAACGGAGCTGGTGGCGCGCCCTCTCCTCAGCCTCTTCTTCCCCGAGCTGGGGGCCCTCATCCAGCCCCTGTCGGGGGAGTACGGCGGGGAACGCGAGCTGCTGGAGAAGATCCCCTTCTTCTCGGGGTACGGCGTGGAGATCGGGATGCTCATGGACATCTACGACCGCTACGGCATGGACGCCCTGGGACAGGTGGACTTGGTGGACAGGCAGCACCACAACCAGCCGGTGCCCGCCCTGGGCAGGATGGCCTTCCAGATCATGCAGGCGGTCCTCATCCGCCTGCAGGAGCAGGGAAAGATGAGGCTGCTGGAGGACTACAACCCCGAGATGACCCAGATAGACTATAAAGACGGCCAGTACCTTCTGGAGAAGAGGATGCTGCAGGTGGAGGAGAGGCCCCCCATGATAGAGGTCAGAGAATACCGCGAGCGCTTCGGGAGGAGCGGATGACGGCGGGTCCCTTCGCGGGCATGGAGGGCTCGGAGCTCGAGCGGGCGGCGCGGGAGTTCGGGCCCGCGGTCCGCTGGCCGCGGCTGCGTGAGCGGCTGGGGCAGGTGCGTGTGGTCTACACCGACCTGGACGGGACCATGATGGGACCCATGGGCAACTTCGTCCTCAACATAGAGCGCGAGTACACCCTGCGCCCCGCCCGCGCCCTGGTGGCGGCCCTGGAGCGCGGCGTGGACGTGGTGCCGGTGTCGGGCCGCAGCGGCCGCCAGCTGCGGGAGACCGCGCGCGTGCTGGGGTTGCGCAACTACATCGCCGAGCTGGGGGTGGAGGTCTTCTACGACCTGGGGGAGAAGGTGGTGGTCAACCCGGGGGCCCTGGGCGGGGGATGCACGGACATCCGCGAGGCCATCTCCGGCTCGGGTGCGGCGGACTTCATCCTCTCCCGCTATCCGCGGCGCATCGAGTACCATACCCCCTGGTCCGATTTCCGCGACTGTACCCCCCTTTTCCGGGGCCTGGTGGACGTTGCGGAGGTCAACGCCCTCCTGGAGGAGAACTTCCCGTCCCTGGTGCTGGTGGACAACGGCGTGCTGCCGCGCACCAGCCCCACCCTGGACGTGGACGAACTGCGCGCCTATCACCTCATGCCCAGGGGCGTGAGCAAGGAAGGGGCGACGGCGGAGGACATGCGCCTGCGCGGCTTCGGCCGTAGCGAGGCCATCGCCATAGGCGACTCCGACGCCGACCTCTCCCTGGCGGGTGAGGTCGGGGCCTTCTTCCTGGTGCGCAACGGCCTCTACTCCAATCCCCACCTCGTCCCGCTCATCGCCGGGATGGAGAACGTGGTGGTGACCGAGGGCTTCCTCAACGAGGGCTGGGCCGAGGCCATCGAACTTGCCTTGGGGTCAGCCCCTGACATGTGACATGCAAGGTAGGCTCGAAGCTCTGGTTGCTGCTACGCAACTCAATGTCGCATGTCAGGGGCTGACCCCAAGGCTGACCCCATACACGCGGCAAGGGCCCGTTCATCCACCATAAAGCGCTACTCACCCCGGAAAACGAGCCGTTCGGGACATCGCTTTAGGATGCGGGGCGAAAAGACGATACCATAAGTGTTGGATGACGTGGAAATAAAGCATCCGGACAATCGGAGGATCCCCACGCTGGGGACCTTCTTTAACTGGTTATTCAGCGGCCGAGTCAGGCGGTAAGAACGGTCCTACGGCGAGGGGTGTGGGATTGGACCTTAGGAAGAGGCTGACCTTCTTCACCAGGTTGATCAGGATACTGGTCTACGTATATCTGGTCTTCCAGTACATACAGGTCCGCGATGATTACGATACCGCCCTGATGCTCCCGGTCATCATAGGACTGGGGGCTTTCTACATAATGATGGACTTCATCATATTCCGCGTGCCCGAGGAGAGGTTCAGGATTACGTCCCTCGGCCTGATGTGCTTCGAGATGTTCCTCGTCTCGCTGCTCATCTACTATACCCGCGCCAATCCCATCATGGAGTTCGAGTACCTCTATGTATTACCAATAGCCAACGTGGCCCTGTGGTTCGGCATCAAGGAGGGGGTGTCCTTCGGGGTCCTGGGATGTTTAGCCATCACCGTGACCCTGGGCGTCTCGGGGCGCCTGACCTGGCCCGACTCCATCGGTTACCTACTGGGGCGCTATATCTTCATGGTCCTGGCCGGTTTCATCATGGGTTACATGGCCGGTTTCGCCGAGAGGGAGAGCGCGGAGAAGGCCAGGCGCATGGTGGAGCTGACCGCCCTCTCCGGCTTTTCCACCGTGTTCGATTCCACCCTCCAGGAGGGTAAGGTCTTCGCCAACCTCGGCAACGCCATCTCCCGCAGCATCAGCCCCGACGTGGTCCTGGTGTTCCGCTCCGATCCGGGCATGGGGCAGCTGATCGTGGCCGCCTCCGACGGGGTGAGCGAGGGCGAGTCCAACCTGAGCGTGCCCGACGATTACGGCCTGGTAGGAAAGGTATACCAGACCGCGGAATCGCTGCTCATGGACGATGCGGACCGGGAACACGGATTCCGGCACTTCCTGGAGTCCCAGCGCATCAGGTCCGCGATCTACGCGCCCATGAAGTGGCGCGAGGAGGTCTATGGCATCGCCTTCGCCGGCAGCCAGCAGAAACATGGGTTCAATGAAAACGATCTCAACCTGTTGTCGGCACTGTCCGTCCAGGCCGCCCTGGCCATCCACAACTCACGGCTTTATTCGGACCTGGAGGACCGCATCGGCGAGCTGCATGCCATCTTCGAGATAGACAAGGCCATAACCTCCGCCATCGACCTGGAGACAGTGCTGCAGCAGATCGTCCAGATGAGCATCGGGCTGCTGGACGCCAAGATCAGCTCCATCATGCTCATCGACGAGGAGAGCGAGGAGCTGATCATCGCCGCGGCCCACGGGTTGTCGGAGAGCTACATCCGCAAGGGCCCCGTCAAGATCGGCGAGAGCATCGCCGGCAGGGTAATCCAGGAGGGAAGGCCCATCGCCGTCGAGGACATCCGGAACGACGCCCGCCATTCCTACAACGAGCACGCCCGCGAGGAGGGCCTGTGTTCGCTGCTCTCGGTGCCCCTGAACCTCAAGGAGCGGGTTATCGGGGTGCTGAACATCTACACCGACGAGCCGCACAGGTTCAACCCCCACGAGATCAACCTCTTCACCAGCCTGGCCAGCCAGGCGGCCATCGCCATAGAGAACGCCCGCCTCTTCGAGAGCCTCGAGGAGATCTACATCGAGGTCATCACGGCCATGGCGTCCGCCATCGATGCCCGTGACGCCTACACCCACGGCCACTCGCATCGCGTCACCGAGTACGCCGTGGCCATCGCCGAGGAGATGGGGCTGTCGGGAGCGGAGGTTGACATCATCCGCAACGCGAGCATCCTGCACGACGTCGGCAAGATCGGCATCAAGGAGGATATCCTCAAGAAGCCCGGCAGGCTCACCGAGGAGGAGAGGAGGGAGATGGAGTACCACCCCTTCATCGGCACCAAGATCCTGCAGTCGGTGAAGCTCCTCGAGCCGGTGATGCCGCTGGTCTACCACCACCACGAGCGCTTCGACGGCACCGGGTACCCCGACGGGCTGCGCGGCGAGGAGATCCCGCAGGGGGCGAGGATCATCTCCGTGGCCGACGCCTTCGAGTCCATGACCTCGGACCGCCCTTACCGCAAGGCGCTGCCCCTGGAGGAGGCCATGGCCGAGCTGAGGTACGGTTCGGGCAGGCAGTTCGACCCGCGCGTCGTCGAGGTCTTCATGAGGCTGGCAGAGAACGGCAAGATAGATTTGGAGTGGTCGCAGAGCAGGGTCATCACCCTCACGGACCGCATCGGCCGAGCCAGCATGTGATCCTGGCACACCTGGGGTCTGCCATCGGCCCGCGCCGCAACCCTCCGGGAGGATAACGCCCACGTCACATCCCCCGTAAACGAAGCGTGGTAGAATCCCGTTATGAGTCTATGGACCAGGATCAAGCAGTTCTTTAGGGGGAAGAAGTTCCTCTGCGACGACTGTGCCTACGACTACCCTTCGGCCTGCACCAACCCTGAGCGGCCAAACGCCACCACCTGCCCAGACTACCGCAAACGCTTCTAGTCCATGGGGTCACCTTTAAAGACCCAAGTCAAGGGTAAGCCTCTCCATGCCCCTTTCGGAAGGGGTTGCTGAAAACTATTAGCTTGGGAGGACGCCTCCGAACGGGCACCTTGCCCCTTTCGCCTTA
>JBFLWJ010000031.1:4113-23336 GCA_040757835.1 Actinomycetota bacterium | reverse complement strand
CGTGGTGCTGTCCCTGCTCATCGGCCTGCTGGTGGCGGCCGTCCTCAACGCCCTGGCGCTCACGCCGCAAGAGGAGACGGCCGCGGTGCAGGCGGCCGGGGCGGAGCAATAGGTGGTGATGCAGATGAAAAGGATCAAGAGAGCTTCTATAGTCCTCATCGCCGTAGCCCTGGTCGTCTCGCTGACCATGGTCATCCCCGCCAGCGCACAAAGAGGAACGGAGGATACCGAGGTCCTCAGCTCCGAGTTCGTGCTGGCCACCATGGCCTCCAGCGGGCAGATCGAAGAGGTCCAGGTGTTCAACTGGCTCTCCCTCAACGGTGACGGCACCGTGACGGTGAGGGAGGAGGCGGCCTTCGACGACATCGGCGGCTACCAGGCCGTGAAGGGCTTCACCAAGCCCAGCGTGGAGGGCGACTATATCGTGTGGCCGGAGATCAGCGTGGACGGGCCGGCCAACGTCATCGCCACCACCAAGCTGGGAGAGTCGAACCTCGAGGAGGCAAGGTCGCGCATCCCCCTGGGCGTGCGCTTCAAGTACTGGTTCGACGGTGAGCCGGTGACCGACTTGGAGACCATCACCGGCAAGAGCGGCCGTTTCAAGATGGAGCTTACCCTCAGGAACGAGAGCAAGGAGATGACCGAGATCGAGTACAAGGACCCGGCCACCGGACAGATGGTCACCGAGGAGGTCGAGACCTACCTGCCCATGGTCATCCTCCCCTATGACTGGTACTTCGACAACTCCATCTTCTTCAACCTGGAGGCTGACCCCACCGGACTGGTGGTGTGGATGCCCGACTTCTACAACGTCGGCTGGTCCATCCCCCTCTTCCCGCCGGCGACCGAGGAGAGCCACACCATCTGGGTGGCGGCGGATGTCAAGGACTTCGCCATGCCGCCACTAACCCTGGCCGTGGCCTTCCACTTCCCGGAGACCAACCAGACTGACATCACAGCCACCCTGGCCCCGTACATGAAGGCTTTCTACGACGGCATGAAGCAGGTCAACGCGGGCATCGGTTCACCGACCACCGATCCCTCTCTGCTCTTCGGCATCACCGCCGTCAATGACGGCCTGGAAGAAATGGCTGCGCAGGTCCCAGCTATGCCGGAGGGACTGACAACGAAACTGATCCCCGGCCTAGAGCAAGTAGTGAACGGGTTTGGCTCCGAGACCACCGATGGCTCCCTTATCTACGGGGCAACTCAGGTAGAAGGAGGGCTTAATCTCATGAAGTCGGGTATAGGTTCCCCGACTTCCGCCGACACCATGCTCTACGGCATGGCAGCCATGGCACAAGGGCTGGCAGATATCCAGGGTGGGATCGGAGATTACGCGGCTCCGGCCCCGGATACGCTCCAGTACGCCATGGCCGCAATGCAGGGTGGGCTATCATCCATACAGCAAGGTATCGGTTCTGAGACATCCGCCAACACCCTGCTCTACGCCGTCGCGCAGGTGCAGGCGGGATTGGATGCGATGAAGGCCGGTATAGGCGGGGCAGCCATCCCCAACACCTTGCTCTACGCCGTCGCGCAGGTGCAGGCGGGGCTGAACTCCTTCCTGGCGGGATTGACACAGATGTATAACGGGCTGGGCACCACCTCGACCCCGAATACTGTCATATGGGGCCTGGATCAGATACAGCTCGGCCTGGCCGATCCCGGCAATCCCAGTAATGTGTACAACGCATTGATGGGCGCATATCAACAGTTCATGGATCCCGTCACCGCCGGCACGGTCCGAAACCTCGTAGATACGAGTGCCACTATGGCCCCCGCTGAAATCGCCGCTCTGGATACTCTGATGAATACCTGGGGCGCCAACATGAATGATGCCGCTACGGGCGTTCAGACCATGTACGACGCCCTGACGGCTCCCTTGCCCAACGGCATCATCCCCAACCTGCAGTCCATACGGACGGGCATAGGAAGCATGATGGCCGGTATAGGGGCAGCGGCAACGCCCGGTACCCTGCTCTACGCCATGGCCCAGATACAGGGGGGACTGCAGGCGAGCCTGGCGGGAATCGGGGACGCCACGACAGCCAATACGCTCCTTTGGGCCATGGCACAGATACAGGGGGGGTTGCATGGGATAAGCGCCGGCATCGGTCAATCGACGGTTCCCGACTCCCTGCTCTACGCCGTGGCAGCCGTCCAGGGAGGCCTGCTCAATATCGCGCTGGGGATAGGCTCGGCCACATCCGCCGATACCCTGCTCTATGCGGTAGATGCGGTAGAGGGAGGCCTCAACAACATGTTGGCAGGCATCGGAGATGCCGGCATCTCGGATACATTGCTTTGGGCCCTGGCCTCCATGAAGAACGGGATGTACCAGATGAAGGCTGGTTTATCGTCTGGGGACATGTCGGATCCCGGAATCTATGAAGGGCTTGTACAAATCACAGCCGGATTGGATAAGGTAGTAGCTGGCATCGGAAGCGCGGGGACTCCGGACACCCTGCTCTACGGCACTGACCAGATCACGACCGGGATGACCGACCTCAATGAAGGCACCGTGGCGCTGGAGGAGGGCCTCCTGGCCGTGCTGACCCAGTTCAGCATGACGGGCGCGGAGCTTGAGGCCATCGCGGAGCGCGGCGAGGAGTTCGACCACTTCCTGGGCCGCGCCGAGGACGCGGAGAACAACGTGCGCTTCGTCTACCAGAGCAAGCCAACCTACAACTACACCGAGGGTTCGAGCACCAGCTGGATCGTGGCCATCGTGCTCTCCGCGATCATAGCACTCGGGCTGGTGGCCGGCGGCATCCTGCTCGCGCGCAGGTCCTCCGCCTGAACGACGCGATAAGAAGACCGGGAAGGGCGCCCCCCGTGGCGCCCTTCCTTTATGGCCTGCCTAGCATTGTATAATGGGATCGAAGGCATAGGGGCTGAAGGGGAGGTCAAGATGAAGACGTCCACGATTAGGCCGTTTCTTGCGGCCGTCCTTATGGTGTTTATTACCACTGCCCTTCTGTCCGGCTGCGGTACGGGCGGTACGGCCTTCCTGGAGAATCCCCTGGAGTTCTTCAGGCGGGCCCAGGAAAACATGGGAACGGTCGATTCGTTCCGCATGGAGGGAAAGGCTAAGGCCGACTACAGCGACGTCAGCGATTCCGGATCCATGACCATGGAATACGAAATGGTCTACGAGCGCAAGGGCGACGGCGAGATGCTGGTCAAGATGGAAATGGGCGTCAATATGGGGCGGAGGAAGGTCGAAACCCTTGTCTACCTGTCTGGGGACAAGATGTATATAAAGACGCCTGAGGGGCAATGGGTTTTCATGGAGATGAGCGTGCTCTCCAGCATGGAGGACATAAGCCAGGGCATGGGCCCACAGAACATGATGGAAATGCTGGAGACAGCGGACAGCGCCGAGGTCCTGGAGGAGGATGGACGTTCCATCACCTACAGGCTGGTCATCGATTTCGAAAGGCTACTGCAGGGACAACAGGACCTGCTTGACGAGATGAAAGAGGATTTCGAAAGGGTTCCAGGCGAAATGAGCTTTGACGAGTACACCAGCATGATGGAAGTGGTCTACTCCAATATCGATTACATCGTCGCCTTTGACAAGGATAGTGGCTTGGCTACCGAATTCGAGTTCCATGTCGATCTGGACATGTCCCTCCTGGCAGATATGTTCCCCGATGATCCTCCGCCGCAAGGTGCAAGAATGGTCATGAACGGGGTTTTCGAGATCGGCGACTACGGTAAGGTGTTTGACCTGGAGCTGCCCGGGGAGGCCGAAGACGCCATACCCATTGAGGAGTTTGAGGAATCGATGCAGACATAGCGTTCCGGGAGCTTCTCAGTCCACGGCCTCGCCGACGGGCGTCGGCTCCAAGACCACTATCTCGGCGGCGGTGGCCTGCACGGGATAGGATTCCGCTACCGGCCCGGTGAAAACAGCCTCCACGTATTGCCCGACCTCGAGGTCGGAGAACTCAGCTTCGGTGCGATCGCCGCCGCTCGCGATGAAGATGCGCGTATCCTCCGTCACGGTCGCGCTGGCCCGGTCGAAGGAGGTGTCCTCCTCGAACTCGCCCTCGATGAGCACGGAGCCGAGCATGCCGGCGCCCTGTCCTCCTTCGAAAGCCGAGATGCTTGTGATGTAGCCACGGATGTCAACGCCTCCGTTCACCGGGTTCGGGGAACCACCGTTATTTCCACCAGAGCCAGAGCCGCAGCCGGAGCCAGCCGCAAGAGCTATAAACACCGCCGTTATCATCACGCCTGCTATCGCCGCTCTTCCGCGCATCTTCTTACCTCCCGCTCATGTGTCCACTGCCCCTGATTATAGATGGAACTTGCGGCGTTGCCGTTCCCATGACGGAGGTCGCGGATCATCCGCAGCCGATGGCTCGTGGCGGAGCCCAAGTGGTTGAGGTCGCCACGCCCGGCTCGCTGCGCGAACCGTGCTCGCGATGACATTCTCCCATGGCTTCCATTTTCGCTGCGCGGTCCGGGCTCGCGATGACACGTATCTTGGATCCCTGCCAGCATGACCCGCCGGGCTCGCGATGACTTCCAAGAATAGGGAAGGCCGAGCGCGGGGCCCGGCCTCCTATTCCTCTCTTCCGCTTGTCTCGTGGCTATGCTATTGATATGCCCATCAATGCGTTGAGCGCACGATACCGGCTTTACCTGCCGAGGTCCTCCAGCGCGATGTCCATCATGTAGCCGATGGAGTCGGTGGCCCAGATGCCTCCGGGACCGTACATGGCGCGCTCCACGACCACCCGCCCTTCCGTGGCCAGCACCAGGGTGGAGACGTTGTAGTCGGTAAGCCAGCCGTTGACCATGAAGGTGCTGCGCGAACCCGCGGGTATCGTTATGTCCTGCAGGTCAAGCGGGGCTACCTCTCCTCCGCCGGTCTGGAAGACGATGTCCACTATCGCATCGGTCGTGGGGTCGGGGTTCTGCACCAGGATGTAGGTCTGCATGCCGCCGCCGGTGCAGCCTTCCGGCAGGAAGAAGACGTTGCCCGGTGATGCCGTCCCGACGGAATCATGGGCCCAGGCGCCGCCGCCCCCGTACATGGCGCGCTCCGCCACCACCGCGCCGTCCAGGCACTGCACGTGGGTGGAGACGTTGTAGGTCGTGACCCAGCCGTTGACCATGAAGGTGCGTCGCGACCTGGCGGGGATGAGCACGTTCTGCAGGTCCAGGGGCGCTATGTCCCCCAAGTCGGTGTTGAAGGTGACGTTCACGTGCACGTCGTCGTCACCCGGGTTCTGCACCAGGACGTAGGTCTGCATGCCGCCGTCGGTGCAGCCTTCGGCCAGGTACCACTCGTCCGAGAGCACGCTGGTCCCTATGGAATCCGTGGCCCAGTTGTCCTCGCCGCCGTACATGGCGCGCTCGCACACCACCATGCCGTCCTGGGCCTCCACGTAGGTGGAGACGTTGAGCTCGTTCGGCACCCATTCGCCCACGAAGAAGGTGGCGCGCGACTCGGCCGGTATGGCCACCCCCTGCAGTTCCGCGGGTGCCACCTCGCCGGTGTCCGTCTGGAACGAGACGTTCACGTGCACGGTCGACTGGTAGGAGTTCTGCACCAGCAGCCAGGTCTCCATGCCCAGGTCCGTGGAGCCCTCCGCCAAGTACCATTCCTGTGCCGGTTCCGGGGAGGTCGCGCCGATGGAATCGTGGGCCCAGGCGCCGCCGTCACCGTACATGGCGCGCTCGCACACCACCATACCGTCGATGGGCTCGACCACGGTGGAGGCGTTATAGGAGCTTACCCAGTTGTTCGCCATGAAGGTGCTGCGAGAGCCCGCGGGTATGGTCACTCCCTGCAGGTCTGCCGGGGCCACCTCGCCGGTGTCCGTCTGGAAGAAGATGTTCACGTGCGCGTCGGTGATGGGGTCAGGGTTCTGAACCAGTACATAGGTCTCCATGCCGCCCAGGGTGGACCCTTCCGCCAGGTACCAATTGGTGTTCTCTATCCTCAGCTGGGGGTACTTGTAGTCGGGCACGATGTTGGGGAGGCCGTCGCCGTCCAGGTCGGGCATGCTCGCCACCATACCGGCCAGGGCCTGCCAGCACTTGACCTGGTTCGGTCCGGCATAGACGATGCAGGCGTCCACCGTGGTCGTCGCCCCGGTCTCGTCCCGCGGCGCCAGGCCGAACGCGCTCAGGAAGTACGCGTCGTACTGGCTGGTGGCCACCCGGTAGAGCGCGCCCGGATTGACGGGCTCCCATCCCCCCGCCATATCGTCCATCTCGAAGTCGATTATCTTGCCGCCCTCGGGACCGCCCGCGTTGTACGTATAGCGTGCCCCGGCCATTTGCAGGAAGTAGGTGTTGATGCCAAGGTCCAGTATGGCTTCCAGGGCCCCCTGCAGCTCCGCGCCGAAGAGGTAGAAGTTCACCAGGGGGTAGCCCAGGGGGACGGGCTGGGTGCCGGAGAGGTCCACGCCCAGGGGGAAGGAGCGGTAGAGGTCGTAGAAGTTGAACACCCCTGACGCCCCTTTGGGGATGCCGTTCCTGATCACGCCGTTGCCCTCGACGGCGATGCGCGTCGGCCTGGTGGGGTCGACGAGGGTCGAGGTCAGCAGGAAGGAATCGGTGATGAGGTCCCCCAGGTTGGTCTCCGCCCAGGGCGGCATATCGTTGAGGTTGAAACCCCCGTCATCAAAGAGGTCCGTCTCCGCGTAGGGGGCCATGATGTCGAAGCCCAGGAAACCGTTGAGCGCGGCCACGTAGTTGGCGATGGCGGCGTCGATGGCCGGGACGGTGGGGATGTTCTCGTCGATGGGGATGGCGGTGGCGTTGCGCACCGATACCTTGCCTCCCGCGTACTCCAGCTCGAGTTCGCCCAGGTAGCGGCCGTAGGAGCCCGCCTGCACGATGGTGGTGTCGCCCACCACGATGGGGGGGTAATTGAGGTCGTGGCTGTGGCCGCCCACGATGACGTCGATGCCGTTTACGAACTGGGCCAGCATCTCCTCCTCGGAGGTGCCGCAGTGGGTCAAGGCCACCACCACGTCGCAGCCGTCCGCGCGCAGGGTGTTGACCATGTTCTGGGCTACGTTGACGCGGTTGATGAATCCCACCGGATCGGTGGGGTGGCCGATGACGTTGCCGAAGGTCACCCCGGTCATCCCCGCGGCGGGGGCGTCCACCTCCGCCTCCACCCCCAGCAGGCCGAATATGCCCACCTTGAGGCCGTTGGAGAGGGTCTTCACCGTGTAGGGCTGAATGGCGAGTTCCGTACCCTGCTTGTCCACGGTCGAGTACAAAGCATGCAGGGCGGCGGCCTGCGGGTCGGTATCGTCGAAAGTCATGTTAGCGCAGAGTATGGGCAGGGTTATGCCGTCCGCCTTGGCCTGGCCGTACACCTGTGCCCGGTAGCCCGAGCCCATGTCGAACTCGTGGTTGCCGATGGCCACGGCATCGTATCCCATGGCCTGCAGCAGCGAGAGCTCCACATGGCCGCTGGGCTGGGACTCCAGCCAGCTGAAGAGGGTCCCCTGGGATATGTCCCCGGCCGAAAGGGTCAGCACGGGTTCGCTCGCGGCAGCCTTCTCGGCCTTGATGCGCCCTATCTCGTTGGCGATGCGGGAGAACCCTCCCGTGGTGGGGTCATCGGGGTAGTCGATAGACGGACCGTAGGGTATGACCTCACCGTGCTCGTCATTGGTGTGCAGGATGGTGAAGAGCTTGGCCTCCTGCGCCTCGGCCGTGCCGGCCGCGGGAATGGCCACCAACAGGCCGCACAGCAGGAACAGGCAGGCCAGCACCCCTATCGCCTTTTTCCAGTAGATACTCGGCAAACGTATCACCTCCCGGATCTCGCAGACCGAATACTCTCGATATGCATATATTCCTGCCCTTTTCCCGGGTCGTTATCTTCGGGTTGATCTCCCAGAGGCGCGGGACCTTGCAGCCATGCGTTTATCTCTCCTCCCGTGGAACGGTTCTGGCCGTGGGGCTTTCCCGCTCTATATATACCCTTTTACAGGGGGGCGGTAACGCCTTATCCCTCCGCGTAGGGAAATTTTCTCCTTTCCATCCATCTCCAGGGGACCGGTCAGACACTTCCAGGCCATCATGTCTGTTCCGGGGTGGTTCGCGTCCCGCCGCCGCGTCAGAACCAGTCCTGTTTGCGGGAGATGACGAACATCACCAGGGTGACCACGGCGACGGCCATCCAGAAGTACAGGTAGCCGTACTGCCAGTTGTATTCGGGCTGGTGCACGAAGTTCATGCCGTACACGCCCGCCAGGAAGGTGGCGGGCATGAAGAAGGTGGCCACGGCGGTGAGCCTCTTCATGGTCACGTTGAGGCGGTTGCTCACCACGCTGAGGTGGATGTCCAGGGAGCTGGAGATGAGGTCGCTGTTGTTGTCCACCTCCAGGTAGAGGCGGGTGAGGCGGTCGTAGACGTCCATGAGGTACACGCTCAGCTCGTCGGGTATGACGGGCAGGTCGCGCCGCGCCAGGCGCATGGCCGTATCGCGCAGGGCGGACAGGGTGCGCCGCGCCGCCATGTTCTTGTGCTTGAGCGCCATCAGGGCGCTCACGTCGCCGCTCTTCGCGTCGGTCAGCATCTCGTCCATGTAGGTGTCGATGTCGTCCTTGAGGGTCTCTATCATGGGGAACCATTCCTCAGCCGAGACGTTCATGATGGCATAGAGGAAGAAGGCCGGGTGGTCGCGCCGCGGTGCACCCTCCTCGCGCATCCTCTTGAACATGGTGTCGATCTCGCGGATGTCCTCGACGTGGGCGGTGATGAGGAAGTTGTCGCCCAGGATGAGGTAGACGCTGGTCACCTCCACGTTCTCCGTCTCTCGCACATCGCGCTGCACGTTCCAGATGACCATGACGTGGCCGCTGAACTCCACCACACGGGGCACGGTCTCCGCCTCTAGGTCTTTCTCCGCCGCCAGGGGATGGAGGTCGAAGAAGTCCCGAAGGTACCTCCTCTCCTCGAGGGAGGGGTCCGTCACGTCCACCCAGACGAGCCTGCA
Organism: Actinomycetota bacterium; assembly: GCA_040757835.1. Taxonomy (NCBI): domain Bacteria; kingdom Bacillati; phylum Actinomycetota; species Actinomycetota bacterium. The sequence continues at coordinate 14,350 of JBFLWJ010000031.1, read as the reverse complement.
GTCGGACAGGACGACACCGTCCAGGCCGTCCGCCTGGCGCGACTCGCCCCCGCTGTCGACGATATAGGCCTGCATGATATGCGTTCAGCCCCTTCCATACCGTTAGAGCACGGGGTTTCTCTTGATTTATTCTGCAGGGACCCGCCATCACCTTTGGTCTGACGGCTGCGCAGAAGGGCGAATACCTATCCTCGTGGATGGATCTGCCGTTGATGGGACGGAGGGTAACCTCCCTCATACGCTCAGCGCTGTGGTCTGGTCTATACTCGGGTTGACCGGGACCTGTGGTCCCCCGGGAGGACAGATGAGAATAGGGTATGCGTGCATCAATCTCTCCCTCGACTGCCGCAGCTCGAGGACCTTCCGGCTGAAATCATACTCAGCGGAGAACATGGAGCGGACGGTGGGGGGAAACCTCTCCTGCCTTAGGGAGCAGCTCGCCTACAACCTCGAGCACGGCATCGCGTACTTCCGCATCTCGTCGGACCTGGTGCCCTTCGCCTCCCACCCGGTATGCGATTTCCCCTGGCAGCGCGCCTTCAGGCGGCAGTTCGGGGAGATCGGGGCCTACGTGGTGGAACACGGCATGCGCGTCACCATGCACCCCGACCAGTTCATCCTCATCAACTCCCCGGACACTGGGATACACGAGAGGAGCGTGGCGGAGCTGGTCTACCACGCCAGGGTGCTGGACCTCATGGGCCTGGACGGCACGCACAAGGTGCAGGTCCACGTGGGCGGGGTCTACGGGGACAAGGAGGCGGGCATCGCCAGGTTCGCCGACCGCTACCGCGGGCTGCCGGCCGCAGTGAGGCGGCGCCTGGTGGTGGAGAACGACGAGCGGTCATACGGCCTCGCCGACTGCCTGGAGGTCAGCGCCCTGACCGGCGTCCCTGTGGTCTTCGACACCCTGCACCACGCCGCCAACAACCGCGGGGAGAAGCTGCGGCCGGCCCTCGTCGCGGCGGGCTCTACCTGGAGGCAGGAGGACGGCGTGCCCATGGTGGACTACAGCAGCCAGAAGAAGGGCGCCAGGACCGGGGCCCACGCCTACGCCTTGGACGCGGACGACTTCCACCGCTTCCTGCGCGCCGCGCGCGGCCTCGACCGCGACGTCATGCTCGAGGTGAAGAACAAGGAGCGCAGCGCCCTGGAAGCCCTCTCCATCCTCAACGTAACGGATGGGGTCAGCCCCTGACATGTGACATGCTAGGTATGCTCGATGAGCTGACGGGGGTCAGCCCCTGACATGTGACATGCTGAGGAGGCTCGAAGCTCTGGTTGCTGCTACGCAACTCAATATCACATGTCAGGGGCTGACCCCATCCGTTACTTAATGTCACATGTCAGGGGCTGACCCTGTATTGGAACTAATGCTCTTCCTCTTCGCCTTCCTCGTGGCCGGTTACGTTTACCTTGATGGTCACCGTCTCCTCGGGTTCCTCGTCGGTCTCCCAGGGGCGCACGTATTCGAGCACGATCTCCGTCTCTCCCTCGGCCACGGCCGTGAAGGTCCACAGTTCCTCGCCGGGAGCGCCGACCATCTCGCCTTCTTCGCCCTCCCCTTCGCCCTCGCTCTCCACGCTCTTCTTCTCGAACTCGCTGCTCACCAGCTCGACCACGTCCTCATCCAGGGGCTCGGCGAGCCGCCACGAGTAACCGGTGGAAGGGTTGGACACCAGGGCGATAGCGAAATCGAGCCCCGCCTCCACCTCTATCTCTTCCGTATCTTCGGCCTTGTAGACCTTGGGCTCCGAGTCCATGCTGCCGGCCTTCTTTACCCTGACACTGTAGGTAACGGTGGTGGGTCCTTCCTGCTCGGCCGTTTCCTCCTCGCCGGCCGCCGCCTCTTCACCCCCGGCCGTTTCTCCCTCCGTGCCCGTCTCGCCCTCTTGCTCCTCGCCCGCGGTCTCTTCCGCTCCTTCTTCCTCCCAAGGCCTTACGTAGGCCAGGGTGATGGTGGTATCGCCGACGTTTTCCGCCTTGAAGGTCCATTTCTCCTCACCAGCCGCTCCCAGGAGCTCGGTGTCGGGCGCTTCGTATTCGGTCTTCACCAGGACGACTATCTCCGTATCCAGTTCCTCCGCCAGCTTCCATTGGTACCCGGTGGTGGGGTTGGACTCGAGCACGATGGCGAACTCCTCCCCCTTCTCGACCTCGATGAGTTGCGCGGGGTCCCGGTGCTCCTTGACCTCGCCGTCCAGTTCACAGCCGCCAACAGCGAGGGTCAGGGTCGCGAGGACGAAAGCGATCACTATTACTACCAGCCTGGAGTGCTTCATCTTCTAAATCCTCCTCGTTTTTCAGACCAGATCCCGATGCGGAGCGAGCTCCGGGCGCGGTACCCCGCTCCAAGCTCCGATTAATTATAACTTAACCACCGGTCGCGGGCTAAGCCCCGCCAGGAACCGGATGCGGCAGCAGGGCGGATACGGTTTGAGCATAAAAAGTCACCGGCATGATTCGAACAAAGGCCGCGGGGGAAAATAATAGCTACGCATTGCGCGAAGGTCGCCGGGTTGAACCGAGGAGGGTGGGCATGCTGGAAATGAATACGGAGGCTGTACTGGACCTGACATGGAGGGAATACGAGGGCAATCCCCTGATCCAACCGCCATTTCCTTCCCCCATCCTGGCCGACCCGACCTTCCTGCCGCCCGCCGCTACCCATGAGGGCCTCTGGCACCTCTTCGCCCACTCCATCCTGGGCATCCACCATTTCACCTCCCGGGACGGGCTGGCCTGGGAACGACTCAAGGGGGTGGTGAGCCGCAACAGCCTGAGGGCGTTCCTCTTCGTCACGGACTCCACCTACTACCTTTTCTATGAGAGGTTCATCAGGCTCTTCCCCTTCCCCTACAGCTCCCACATCGAGGCCAGGACCTCCCACGACCTCCGCGCGTGGAGCGAACCCTCCATTATCCTGGAGCCTTCCCTGGCGTGGCACCGGGAGGGCTGCGGGGGGGCGGTGAGCAATCCCTGCGTCATCGCCGATGAGCAGGGTTTCCGCCTTTACTACAGCGCCGGGCTGGTCTACCTGCGGGACTGCCGTTTCTCGGAGCCCAAGTATATCGGGGTGGCCCGCTGCGGAGACCTGCTCGGGGAATACCGGGCGGAGGCGCAGCCTGCCCTGCAGCCCCACGCCCTCGACACCTACGCCAACATGGGCGCGGGGGCCATGAAGGTAGTCGCGACCGGGGACGGCTACGTGGGATTCCAGAACGGCATCTACTGGGACCCCGCCGCCTCCCATACCCGCTCGGCCATCCGCCTGGCCACCTCGCGCGACGGCCTGGAGTGGAACGTGCCGGAGCGCATGCCTATCCTCGGGCCCGAGCCGGGCTGGAAGAAGGGGTTCGTGTACGCGCTTGATGTGAGGGAGTTCGAGGACCGCCTTTATCTTTACTTCAATGCCCGCGACGGCTGGCTGCTGGGACGGGAGAGGTTAGGGCTGGCCACAGCAGCCATGACATAGGATAGACCCCGAGGAGGGCGGAGCGAAGGCTCCGTAGCGGGCTTGCATATGGAAAAGACCCTGCAGCCGGCGCACGGGAGGATGATATGACAGCCGGGGAAGACCACGCGTCCGATTACGACGATTTCGCCTGGTTCTACAACCACTACTGGGGCACCATCACCGCGAACCCCCCCATGTCGGACGCCCTGGACCGCTTGCTGTTCTCGCACCTGCCGAGCGGCGCCAGGATACTCGATATATGCTGCGGCACCGGCCAGCTGGCCGCGATGCTGGCGGAAAGAGGTTTCGCGGTCACCGGCATCGACGGCTCGGCGCGCCAGCTCGCATACGCGCGGCGCAACGCGCCGGGTTGTGAGTTCATCCATGCCGATGCGCGTGACTTCGAGTTGCCGCGGGAATACGACGCTGCCATCTCCGTTTACGACAGTCTGAACCATATCATGACCCTCGAGGGCTTGTGGCGGTGCTTCCGCAGCACTTGCAATGCCTGCAAGCCTGGCAGTCAGTTCCTATTCGACCTGAACATGGAGGAGGGGCTGCTGAAGCGGTGGAAGGGCTCCAACGCCCAGGTGGGAGAGGACAACGCCTTTATCATGAGGTTTTCCTACGACAGAGCGAGCAAGATCGCGCGGGCGGAGACGACCCTGTTCCAGCGCGAGGAGGGTACCTGGCGCCGCAGCGATCTCTCCCTGCTGCAGACCGCTTACTCAGAGGAGGAAGTGACGCGGGCATTGTTGGAAGGCGGGTTCGCCGACGTCTCTGTCCATGCGGGCTTGAAGGAACTGGGCCCGCCCATGGGCGAGGGAAGGTCCTTCTTCCTGGCCCGCAAGTAGGCAGGAACATACCGCGTGGAACAGCGTCGCCGAAGAGGCGACAGAACTGCGAGGAGGTCACGATGGCCAAGATCGCCATGATGGGGGCGGGTAGCCTGCAGTTCGCCCGCCGCCTGACCCAGGATATCGTCAACCACCCCTCCCTTGCCGCTGCGCATATCGCGCTCATGGACGTGGACGCCGAGCGCCTGGCCCTGGTCAAGCAGGTGATGGACAATATGAAGGAGCAGAACGGCCTGGGCTGCACCTTCTCGGCCACCACCTCGCGGCGTGAGGCCCTCACCGGGGCCGATTTCGTGGTGTGCACCATCATGGTCGGCGGACTGGACGCTTACCGGGCGGACGTGGAGATACCCCTCAAGTACGGGGTGGACGTATGCGTGGGGGACACCCTCAACCCCGGCGGGGTCTTCCGGGGCCTGCGCCACGTGCCCGTGCTGCTGGAGATAGCCCGGGACATGGAGGAGCTGTGCCCGGATGCCCTCCTGCTCAACCACGCCAACCCCATGGCCATCTGCACCTGGGCGCTGCAGAAGGCCTTCCCCAGCCTGCGCTCCGTGGGGCTCTGTCACGGCACCCAACACACTGCTGACCTGCTGTGCAAATGGCTGCGCGTGCCGGAAGAGGAATGCGAGCTGAAATGGGCCGGCATCAACCACATGGCCTGGCTGCTGCGCTTCGAGCGCTCGGGAGAGGACCTCTACCCGCGCATGTGGGAGAAGCTGGATAAGGAGGGCCCCATCATGCACGAGCGCTACCGTTTCGAGATGATGAAGGCCACGGGTTATTTCTGCACCGAGCTGCCGGGGCACACCTCCGAGTACGTCCCTTACTTCCGCCACCGCGAGGACCTCAAGCGCCTCTTCGGCGGACCCTGGCTCATGGGAGAGACGGCCGGCGACCTCAAAGCCCAGGTAGGCATGCAGGAGTTCTACCAGGAGGAGATGGCCGGCATGGCCCGGGGTGAGGTCACCGTGCCCTTCCTGGCGGGAGAGAGGTCGGAGGAGTTCACCGCGGGGATCATGGACGCCAGCCTCACCGGGGTCCCCTTCCGTTTCGCCGGCAACGTGCTCAACCGGGGGCTCATCGCCAACCTGCCGGAAGGCTGCTGCGTGGAGGTGCCCGTGACCGTTGACGGCGGAGGCTTCTACCCCATCGCGGTGGGGGACCTCCCCGCGGTGTGTGCCGCCCTCTGCCGCTCCAACGTCTCGGTACAGGAGCTGGCGGTTGAGGCCGCGATCAACGGGGACTACGAGGCGGCCTACCACGCCTGCCTCATGGACCCGCTCACCGCCGCGGTGCTGGCCCCCCACGAGATCCGCAACCTGGTGGGCGAGATGTTCGCGGCGCAGATGCAGTGGCTGCCGCAGTTCCGGGGGAAGGCGAACGAGGCACCCGGGCACAGCGTCGACCGCCTGGAGACGGGAGTCACCGAGGTGAGGTCGGGGGAGGACGTCTACCCGCGCACCCGCATGTTCGGCGGCGAATAGCGGCCATCGCGGCCAGCTCAGTTGGGCAGGCGGCGCCCGGGGCGGGGGATCTGGCCGCAGCGCAGGGTGATGATCATATACTCCCAGTGTGTCTCACCCGCCAGCTCCAGCCGCTCCCCTCCCACCTCGACCCAGCCTTCATAGTCGGAGAGGAAGCGGTAGTAGGCGGGGCCGGCGAGGGTCTTGCCGATCATGCTGACGATCCGGGGGGGCAGCTTCTCGGCCAGGGTGTTGACCATCTCAAGTTCCTTGATGATCTTGAAGTGGAACTCCCCCGCCACGTCGCGCTCGCTGAACTCCAAGTCGACCCGGCTCGGGTAGACCTGGAACCCGGCGCTGTCCGGCACGTAATCGCCCACCTGGAACTCGGCTTGCGACGACTCCAGGACGATGCGGTCGTCCAGAGCCAGGAAGACGATGGGTATGTGCACGTCCCCGCACCAGCGTGCGGTCACCACGTCGGCGAAGATCATGGTCAGGCGGTCGGTGGTGAGGCGCCCCCATACCCAGTGCGACAGGTAGCGTGGGATGATGCCGTTCCCCCAGTTGTGGTCGTGGTACCCGAGTCCCGTGACCTGGTGCTCGACCCCGTCGACGCTGAGGGTGCCGCTTACCCGCGCCCGGGGTTGCGCCACCACCCACCCGAACACCTGTTGCTTCTCCGGCATGCCGAACATGATCTCGCCGCTGCCGCGCGTCCACCCAGGGAGAAGGTTCTCGAAGACGAGGTCGCAGGCGAGGCCTGAGTGGGAGAACTTCACGCGGTACTCCGGATCATAGCCCTGGATGATGTTGTCGCCTATGGCCACGTCGCATGTCTCCTGCGAGGCCCTCCACATGGAGAGCGGGAAGGGGATGATGTTGTTGAAGTCCCGGCCGTCAGGCGTATAGACGTTGAAGAGCATGGTGCATTCCCTGGCGAATATGTTCGTGAGGTTGGGATACTGCAACTCGAGCACGCAGCGGTGTCCGTCGTCGAACTGGGCGTCGAAATACCACCACTCCCAGTAGAAGCGGCCTTCGTAGGGGTGCGCGGCGTCGTCCTCCGGTGCGAGGCCGCGGTTGAGCTCGTCCACCGGCCTGCTGCCGAACATCCCCACCGGTATTATCTGATAGGTAAGGCCGCGTTTGCCCAGTCTCCTCGCCGCCGCCGCGACCGCTAGGTTCTCCAGGGCCAGCCACTTCCATCTGCGTGAGCCCATCTCGCCCTCCCTCGACATCTGGGCCTGCTCTACTCCGTCCATTGATATATGCCCAAAACGCCCGCCCTGAAACCCGCCGTGACCCGGCCAAAACGCCACTGCCCCACTGGTGGCGAGGTCCGTTCGGCCCATACGCGCCTCTGGTCGGTCTGGAAATCCACACGCAGGAACCCGCTCAGGTTCAGGAGAGAGGGCGGGAGACCGAAGATATAGAACGTGGACTTGTGGCCGCCCGCACGGAAGAAAAGCGGGCGGCGCGAGGAACGTATGTGGACGGAAAGGATAGCGTGATGGAATCCGCGTTCGACTCGCTGGCCCATGCTTCCGCGACCCTGCTCGGGCTGGTGCTGGTGGCCCTGGTCTTCTCCTACCGCAGCGCCCTAAGCCGCCTGGAGAACATCGGCGAGTTCCGCCACTTCGCCAAGTGGGTCTTCGCGGCTGGTTTCACCTGTTTCCTCTACTACGGCTGCTGCCTGCTGGTGGGCTTCCGCCTCAGCGACGACGAGACCTCGCGTACCGCTCTCATCATCATCACGGCCTTCACCACCCTGGCCCTGCTGATCTTTCATACTCTGGAGATAAAATGGCTGCTGGAGATGGCGCGGGAGGACTGGGGTGACCTCAAGGTCGTCTTCATCATGAACCTGCTGCTGTCGCTGGTGGCCTTCCTGGTCTTCGCGGGACTGGCCTGGACGGCGCTGGCCAGCTCGTCACTGGGCCGGATGGAACAACTCACCTTCGAGGCCTTCACCTACGCCCTATATGTGACCTCGCTGCGGGCGGTGGTCATGGTGGGCTCCGCTTTCTGGTCCCTCATGGTGCTCTCGCAGCCGCCGGACAGGGCCGGGTCGGACGAGGAGGCCGCGTGACGCCTAGGCGGGCATGACCGTCGCCAGCCAGTCGAACAAGCGCTGGTCGTAGAGGCTGCGCGCCTTGGGCTCGCAGTGCCAGTTGGCTCCCTCCTCGCGCGTGAAGCGCACGATGGTCTTGGGGCAGGTGAGGGCGTCGTACACCTCTTGGGGCTGCCCCGGCCAGAACTGCTCGTCATCGGGATCGGCGATGAACATGGGGCACTCTATCTGTCCGATGACATCCCGCGCCTGGAACTGGCGGGACATGGTGATCCACTCGTAGAAGCTCTCCGTGCCGTAAGGCTTCATGCGCCACTGCACCATCTGACGCGTGGCGGGTTCCATGTACTTGAGACCTTCGGTCATCATGGCGTCGAATTCCTCTTTGCGGCCGTCGTCCACCATTTGCAGCATCTCGGGGGGATACCTGCCCGCGACAGCCGTGGAGACGTCCATCACCCCCGGGTCGGCGATGCCGGCGGCGATGCGGTGCTCGAAGGCCAGGGCGCGCAGGACCCAGTACCCGCCCTGGCTGATGCCGGAGAGGGCGATGCGCGTGGGGTCTACGTCGGGGCGGGCCGCCAGGAAGTCCACCACCGGGGTGATGACTTTCTCCCAGTCGAACCGGAAGGGGACGTCGTGCAGCCACAGCATGGCGTTCTGGCCGGGGCCGTCGAAGATGAGGGCGGCATACCCCCTCTCCAGCGCGGCCGCCACCCCCGATGACCACATGGCAACGGTGGGGCCGTCGCTGCCGTTGTTGAAGATGACGGTGGCGAAGGGGCCGCCGGAGCTGTCGGGCTTGAAGAGATAGCCGGGCATGGGGGTGTTCTCGTAAGGTATCTCCACCTTTTCGGCGGGAGGCGCGAGGCGGGCGCAGAACTCGTCGAAACAGGCTATGTGCTTCTGCCAGGTGGGCACGCGCCGGGAGGGGTCCTCAGTGCCATCGATGGCGGAGAGCGAGACCCCGTAGTAGCCGGCAGCGCGCAGCCATGCCTGGCGGGCGCTCACGTCGTTGCCGGCGGCGGCGCAAGCGCGGGCCATGGCCTCCAGGCGCGCCGCGGTGGCGCACCATAGAGAGAACCAGCCCTCGAAATCGCCGTCCTCTATGCGCTCGACGGTCGAGAGCACCTCCCCCGCGTCGGCACTGCCGTAGAAGCAGCTTCCCAGGACGATCTGGACCTCGAAGTCCATCTGCTCGTGCTGCATGAAGAACTGCCTGGGTTTTTTGTCTTCCGCCATGATCGCCTCCTCGCAAGGGTTGAATGGTCTCTACTTGTTGTCGGTCGTGAGTGCAGGCCGCTTGACCGGGGAAAGGGGACTCTTAAAGCGCGGAGTAATGGGTGCAGGCGATTAAATACGGACGAGGGAAGTTCTGTCACGGGCTGGGGTTGACCCCAGGTGTGACAGGCGGTGTTCTGTCACGTGGCGGGGTTGACCCCAAGCGGAGAGAGGCCCCGGGTCGTCCCGGGGCCTCCATCGTTTCTCCTACAATACGGGCATCGGGTATGCCCGCTCCGGACCCGTGACCTTATGGCGTGAAGCCCACCGAGTCGTGGCCCCAGATCCAGTCTCCGCTGTACATGGCCCGCTCGCAGATGACTGGGCCACCCGTTGCATCCACCTTGGTCGAGACGTCGTAGGTGGTTATGTAGGCGTGGAGGGGGAAGGTGCGGCGGGAGTTCTTGGGGATGGTCTGGTTCTGCAGCTCTGCCGGCTTCTTCTCCCCCTGGTCGGTCATGAGGGTGAGGTCCACGGTGACCGGGTCGGGGTTGGGGTTCTGCACCAGGATGTAGGTCTGCATGCCCCCGGCGGTGGAACCCTCGGCCAGGTACCAGGTGGAGGCGGGCATGGTCACCCCGATGGAGTCATGTCCCCAGCTCCAGTCGCCGCTGTACATGGCCCGCTCGCAGATGACGTCCCCGCCCGTCGAGGTGACCATGGTCGAGACGTCGTAGGTGGTTATGTAGGCGTGGAGGGGGAAGGTGCGGCGGGAGTTCTTGGGGATGGTCTGGTTCTGCAGCTCTGCCGGCTTCTTCTCCCCCTGGTCGGTCATGAGGGTGAGGTCCACGGTGACCGGGTCGGGGTTGGGGTTCTGCACCAGGATGTAGGTCTGCATGCCCCCGGCGGTGGAACCCTCGGCCAGGTACCAGGTGGAGGCGGGCATGGTCACCCCGATGGAGTCATGTCCCCAGCTCCAGTCGCCGCTGTACATGGCCCGCTCGCAGATGACGTCCCCGCCCGTCGAGGTGACCATGGTCGAGACGTCGTAGGTGGTTATGTAGGCGTGGAGGGGGAAGGTGCGGCGGGAGTTCTTGGGGATGGTCTGGTTCTGCAGCTCTGCCGGCTTCTTCTCCCCCTGGTCGGTCATGAGGGTGAGGTC
>JBFLWJ010000031.1:0-4013 GCA_040757835.1 Actinomycetota bacterium | reverse complement strand
CTGCCGGCTTCTTCTCCCCCTGGTCGGTCATGAGGGTGAGGTCCACGGTGACCGGGTCGGGGTTGGGGTTCTGCACCAGGATGTAGGTCTGCATGCCCCCGGCGGTGGAACCCTCGGCCAGGTACCATACCGGGGCGGGCATGGTCACCCCGATGGAGTCGTGCCCCCAGCTCCAGTCGCCGCTGTACATGGCCCGCTCGCAGATGACCTCACCGCCGGTGGCCTCCACCTTGGTCGAGACGTCGTAGGTGGTTATGTAGGCGTGGAGGGGGAAGGTGCGGCGGGAGTTCTTGGGGATGGTCTGGTTCTGCAGCTCCGTCGGTTTCTTCTCCCCCTGGTCGGTCATGAGGGTGAGGTCCACGGTGACCGGGTCGGGGTTGGGGTTCTGCACCAGGATGTAGGTCTGCATTCCCCCGGCGGTGGAACCCTCGGCCAGGTACCAGGTGGAGGGCACGTTGGTGCGCCATACCTGGGCGCCGCCGTATACCTCAGGAGAGGGGCCCCAGTCGACGTTCATGACCCCGGCGTAGAGGTCGCCCTGGAACTCGCACAGGCTGTGGCAGCCCATGTTCTTGGGGTCGCCGTCGAAGCCGTTCAGGTTCACCTGCTCCGGGGCTCCCCCGTCGTAGCGCCAGACCTGCGTGCCGACGTTCTCCAGGGGTATGGCACCGGAGTAGTTACCGACCCCGACGTAGAGGGCGTCCTTGTACACGGCCATGCTGCGCACGGAGTCGTTCTTGTCATCCGGGTAGGTCGGGGTCACGTCATCCCAGACCGTGCCGTTGTAGGCCCAGACCGTGGGGTAGTCCGTCCCGGCTGTGCCCGCGTATAGCTGCCCGTTCCATGACTCTATCACGCGCACTTCGTAGTCGCCGGTCCCGAAGGCGTCTCCGGTGAGCTGGGTCCAGTCGGCCGGGTCGGGCCCGTCGTAGCGCCACAGCTGCCCGCCGCCGCTGCCGCCATTAGTGCCCGCGTAGAGTTGCCCATCATATATGGCCAGGGCACGGCTCCCTCTATTAGTGGGGTCACCGAAACCATCGTCATTGGCCTGGGTCCAGGTGCTGCCGTCGAAAGCCCAGATCTTGGCCACGCTTCCTGTGCCCCACCCCGTGCCGACGTAAAGCATGCCGCCTAAGACGGCCATATCGCCGGCGGCTTCACAGGCAAGGCCGTCGCCGAAACCGGGGCCAGTGGGGTCGCCCGCTGCTCCCTGGCCCACATACTGTGTCCAGTCGACGCCGTCGTAGGCCCAGACCTCTGCGCCGGTGGTCTCGTTGTAGGTGCCCGCGAAGAGCATGCCGGCGTAGACCTCGAGGCAGAAGATGCCCTGGTTGCCGGTGTCTCCAAAGCCCCCGGAAGCCACCTGGGTCCAGTCGGTGCCGCCGTCGTAGCGCCACACGGCGCATCCGTTGGCGTTCTCCCAGTTCATGGTGCCGGCATAGAGATGGCCGTCGTACTCGGCCATGGACAGGGCGCTCCCCATCTCGCCCGGCGGCGCGAAGCCGAACCCGTCCTGGTTCACCCGCTCCCAGTCCAGCGGCTGTGCAAGGGCCGCGCCGGGGAAGATGAACACCGGCAGCTGCAGCGCGACCACCATGAGCGTGGCCGCCACCGCGATGAGCAATCTCTTTCTCATACACACCACTCCTTTTTTTCTGATAACCCCCACTCCTCTATTCTGAAGGCCGTTATAAGATCGCTTTCTTGCGTCTGTCCTGGAACGGTTTATAAGGCCTGAACGTTGAAAATGCGGTGCATCCTTTCTCGCCACCTAGAAGCTGCAGGCTACGATACCTGCGGATACGCCTATTTCGGTGTTCCTGTCATTCTATCCTTTTTCAGGCGGCTTTAAACCGCGGCAAGGACCTAAATCTGCCTGTCCACGCGCTAACAGGATGCCCTCTTGTCCATGGAAGGCCATCCATGTATCCACGTGACGGCGGGAGTGCCCAAGGCGCATAATTGTGCTGGAGCTTTGGATAAAGGTTCGGTCATCCGGAGGTGCATACCATGGATTTTTTCGAGGGAAAGACGGCGGTCGTCACCGGTGCCGGCTCGGGCATCGGCAGGGCCCTGGCGCTGGCTTTGGGAGATGCCGGTTGCAGGGTAGCGATAACGGACATCGTCAAGGAGCGCATCGACGGCGTGGTGGATGAACTCACGGGAAAAGGCGTAGATGCCAGAGGCTATCTGGTTGATCACTCCAAGCGCGAGGACGTCGAGCGCTTCGCCGACGCTTTCTTCTCGGAGTGGGGCCATGTGGATATCCTGTGCAGCAACGCCGGGGTCGGCCACGGGGGCAGGTTCGAGGAGACGCCCCTCGAGGACTGGGACTGGGTGTTAGGGGTAAACCTCTTCGGCGCCATCTACACTCTCTACAACTTCGTCCCCAGGATGATAGAGCGCGGGCGAGGCTCCGTCCTGCTCACCGCCAGCGACGCCGGCCTTTACTCCATCCCCTGCATGTCTCCTTACAACACCAGCAAGCACGCTGTCCTGGGCCTGGGCGAGACGCTGCGCATGGAATTGATCGCCCACAACATCAAGGTGAGCATCCTCTGCCCGGGTTTCATCGACACCAGGATCATCGCCGACGGAAGGGTCTATCTCTACAACAGCACCGGGAAGAGCTCCAAGGAAGAGATAGTGGCGTTCTATAAGAAGCAGGGGGTGGACCCCTCCATCGTGGCCAGGGCGGCCTTGCGCGGGCTGGAGAAGGACAAGGGTATCGTCCTGGCACCTCCTTCCCATTCCCTGCCCCAGTTCATCCTCTTCCGCATATCGCCCTCCTTTTACTACAGCCTCTTTCGCTTCCTGTGGAAGAGGGGGTTCATCCACAAGATATTCGGCGCCCAGCCCTGATGGCACACTTGGGGTCACCTTTAAAGACCCAAGTCAAGGGTAATCCTCCCCTGTCCCCTCCCGGGAGGGGCTGGTTGCTTTCCTATTGGCTTGGGAGGACGTCTCCGAACGGGCACCTTGCCTCTTCCGCCTTCCTGCGGCTACGCCTCTCTTTTCGGTCAGCACCTCGCGGACCCTTCCAAACCTCTGGTTCGCCGTTTCGAGGCTTCGCTCAGCCAGTCACCTTTATGAGCATCTCCCGCCTTGCGGGTGTGCTATGGAATGGTGGGGCCTGCGTGCCGGGGCCTATCCAACCCATGGATCCTCGACCTCCGGGGAGGCCAGGATATGACCCCAAGTGAGACTTCCCGGCAACCCGGTCCGCTCGCAAGGATAGAGGCGAACCGCCGCGCAAGGGGCATGCCCATCCGCGGCTCCCCTACAAGCGGGCCCCGCAGGCCCCGTTTTTCAGATCATAATTGTCGTCGTAAGCCGTGCCATCCCTCCACATGGCCCACATGATGGCAAGTATCTTTCTCTGGGTGGTGAGGCGGGCGTGGGTCTCCAGGCCGGTGCTTGCGAGGGAACTCGCGTAGCCCGCTTGATGAGGTTGTCTTCGCGCGTGCGCATAGCGGCCCGGAAGGCCTTGTGCGAGACGTCCTTGAGCGCACCGCAACCGGACGGGTCCAGGTGCTGCCGGCGCAGGCTCTTGCCCCCGGTCTCTGACTGGGTCACCCCCAGGCGGGAGTAGCGGGTGATCTGGCCCTTGTTCGCGAAGCGGTGGGGGCACTTTATGCAGGCGCAGTAGCGGGCGGCCGTAACCGGTCCTATCCCGGGGATGGCCTGCCACGCCCGCACGATGCCGAGCTCAGCACCCAGGCGCACAAAACGCCGCTTGGCCTGGGCCTGGGCGCGCAGCAGGAAGTCCAGCTGTTCATAGTCGGCGGCGATGATCTCCCGCAGGGTCGGGCTTTTAGGAAGGTCCAGGGCTTCCTCGCGTCCCCTCTTGCCGAAGACCTTGGCCCCTTCTGTGATCACGCCCTCTCCCCTGAGCTCCGCCTTGATCTGGTTCTTTACCGCCGTGATCCTTCCCACTATGCGGTCGTAGGCCCTGACTGCTGCCTGGAGCTCGTAGATCCTCTCGTCTCGGGTGTGGTAGACCTCCTTGTAGT
>JBFLWJ010000030.1 GCA_040757835.1 Actinomycetota bacterium | reverse complement strand
ATAGTAGTGTTGACCATCGTGCCTCTCCTTTGTCTCTCAGTTACTCCTTTGAGAAAAGGATGGCACGGTGGTCCTTGCTTTGCTAGAGGGTTTTCGGTTTATACACCACTACCGGGGACTCTAACTTGTGGTGGGAGTGGTAATAATCTTGTAAACCTCACCATCCACACTCCATGTGTCTGGATTTGGTGAAGAACTGGTAGCAGCAATGGCGTAAGGTGCTGTTAACAAAAATATAGGACAAAACGAAGCAACAAGGAGACAAATAAGAAATATGTGCACAGTCTTCCTTAACCATTCTTTGCGTTTGCTATTCTTGGCGTGGGGTTCCATCAGCATTCCACTCCCTCCATCTAGCACTCTCTGCCAGAACTAAGACCTATACAGTGAACAGCGAATATGAGGTCATTTATGTGCCCTATCGCTCCAATCCCCTAGGCTTTCTCTTTACAAATCGCTGACTATATAGGCATAGTCACTGGTAATATATAGATGTCCCTAAATGGATGCTCGGCAAGCCCTGAAGGATACTTTACTTGGGGAAATTAAGTTAATGTGCTCCACCTAACTCTAATCACTCGCATAAGCGAAGCCCATATTTATCGAGTGGAAATGGGTCAAGATAGTTATTTCTGGCTTCCTTTTGCCTAAATCCATGAATAACGGATATAAGCGTATTGACTATTTGTTGACCGTGGCAGACTCACGGGGCTTGTATGGTCTGGAAAAACACAAAGCAGGCCCGAGTACACCGCATCTGACCTGCTTCTTTATTTATGGTGGGGGAGGGAGGATTTGAACCTCCGTAGGCTGTGCCAACGGATTTACAGTCCGTCCCCTTTGGCCACTCGGGTACTCCCCCGCGTATAAGGCGCCCCGGTTAGGCGTCGAGGCACCGCTGCAAATTATCGTAAATGGCGAAGACTTTGTCCAGACCGGTGATTGTGAACACCTTGAGGATATTGCGCTTGTCGCAGATGAGCCGGATGCTTCCGCCCTCGGTCGTGGTCTTCTTGAGGGCCGCAACCAGCACGCCCAGCCCGGTCGAGTCCATGAACTCCAGCTCGGTCAGGTCGATGACCAGGTCGGTATTGCCGGCCTCGATGACCTCGTAGACGGTCTCCTTGAAGACCGCTGCCGTGGAGAGGTCTATCTCGCCTTCGAGCACCACTACCTTCACGCCGCCCACGTCTCTCACCTGGGTATGCAGGAAGACTCCTCCCATATCGCTCAAGGTATCTCCTTCCGCCGAGTATCTTGCTCTGCCATCCTCCCCTACAAGTTTATCACGCCGGGCACCATGTTCCATCAACTTATCAAGTGGAGATACCATGCGTCCCGCCGTTCCCTCAGCCCCCGCCCTCCTCCGCCGGTTTAAAAGTGAGCCCATGGGGAACATCTATATCGTCTGAAATAATCTGCGGACGCCGAGATGGCCGGGAGGTGAGGCGCTTGAGCGACAATAACGAAGTGGTGCGGATGCGCCTTCCGGCCGAGCAGTTCTCGCGCCAGCTCATCAGGCTCGCGGTCTACCTGGTGGCCAGCCGCATGGATTACGACCTCTCCCAGCTCGAGGACCTGCGCATCGCCGTCGACGAAGCGAGCAACTATGCCGTCATCCATTCCTCCGAGGGCACCGTCCTGCAGGTTGAAATAGCGCCCTTGAAGGAGTACCTTGAAATCATTCTCACTTCGCAGTTGGCTGAGGATGACGAGTCGCGTACGGTGATGCCCGAATCCTTCAGCAGGATGATCATGGAATCCGTGGTCGACGTGGTGGACTTAAAGCGGGAGCAGGCGACCTGCCGCATCTCCCTGCGAAAGCAGCGTCCCAGCTGACGGGCTCATTCGTCCGCACACTCCCCACAAGGAGATGATACGTGAGTGGAGACGATGAACGGCGGCTGGAACGCAGGCGGTACATCCGGGAGCTCTTTCAGAAGCTGAGGGCAACCGGCGATCCCAAAGTAAGGGACGAACTCATCTCCCTCAATATCCACCTCGTGGAATACCTCGCACGTAAGTTCTCCAACCGCGGCGAGCCATTGGAGGACCTCCTCCAGGTGGGATACATCGGGCTCATCAAGGCCATCGACCGCTACGACCTGGAGCGCGGGGTGGAGTTCAGCACCTACGCGACGCCGACCATCGTGGGGGAGCTGAAGCGCTACTTCCGGGACAAGGGGTGGGCTATCCGCATCCCCCGCCGACTGCAGATGCGCGACCACGAGCTGAACCAGGCCATCGACTTCCTCACCCAGGAGCTGCACCGCTCACCCACCCTGCAGGAGGTAGCCGGCGAGATGCGGTTGAGCCTGGAGGAGGTGGTGGAGATCCTCGAGTCCTCGTACGCCGCTAACTACCTCAGCCTGGACAATATCTACATGAACAGCTCCGAGGACCACGGCTTCTGTCTCCTGGACTACCTTGGCGGCGAGGACGACGATTTCTCCCTGGCCGAGGACCGGGATACCCTGGCCAAACTCCTCTCCTTGCTCACGGAACGGGAGCAGAAGGTGATCTACATGCGCTTCTTCCGCGGCATGACCCAGATAGAGATCGCCAACAAACTCGACATATCGCAGATGCACGTCTCGCGGTTGTTGCGCAAGATCCTCGAGAAGCTGCGGGGCGAGATAGAGCTGGAGGAATACTGAGTCCCCCGCCCTTATCCCCGTTCACTCCTCCGGCCACAGTCCCAGCGGTTGCTCCCCTCCCTGTAAGGGCACCACCCTTTCGGAGGGGAGCATTCCGGCCATCATCACCGCGTTGCGGGGGGCCTTGCCACGGTAGTGGTTGTTGAAGATGGCGTAGGTGCGTGCGGCCTGGCCGTCCAGGCGCAGCAGGCCGGGTACCCATTCCGCGAGTTCCTCCTCGCTGTAGAGGTAATCGTACCTCTCCCAGGACTGGCGGCCGCGGTCCCACCAGGTCTCGTAATTGCGCCCGTGGAAGCGCACGTAGCCTATGTCGCCACTGAGGATGACATGCGGTTTGACCAGCCCCTTGAGGCGGGGCTCGTCCACGCAGCAGAACCCCATGCGCAGCTCGCTCAGCAGCTCCAAGGTCTCGCCACATATCCATTCCTCGTTGCGGAACTCAACCACGATGTCCTGGGAGGGCATACGCTGGCGGAACAGGCGCAGGTAATCGCGGTTGTTCTCGCTGCATTTGAAGCCCCAGGGGAACTGGGCCAGCACGCACGCCAGCTTGCCGTGGTCCTCCATGGGGCGCAGCACCTCGCGGAAGAGCTCGAAATCCTCGGCGTTGTCCGTATAGGAGTGAGTCAACCCCTTGTAGGCCTTGATGATGAACTGGAAATCGGGGGTGGTGCGCCTGGCCATGGAGAGGATGCTGTTGGGCGAAGGGAGGGTGTGCCAGGTGCTGTTCACCTCGACCACTGGAAAGCGCGAGGAATAGTACTCCAGCATGTACTTCTTGTCCTGCCTCGCGGGGTAGAAGGCGCCCTTCCAGTCCTGGTAGCTGAACCCCGCCGTGCCGATGAAGATCACCGCACCTCCCTTGCTCTCACGTCTATCATATCCCAATAGCAAAACCCCCGCCGCTCGTGGCCGCAGCGGGGGTTTTGATGCCTCGCTCTTTATTCAGTTCTCGAGTATCTTCACGTCGTCGATGGCGATGTCCACGTAACTGTAGGCCACCCTTTCGTCCACGTTGCGCCGGTTCTTGAAGCGGAAGAGGAAGACGGTGGGGTATACTCCCTCGACGATACCCTCCTTCTCCTCCCAGTGAGTCTTTGGCTTGGACTCTTTGACGGAAATACGCACCACCTGACCCACCAGGTTACGCATGGTTTCCATTATATCTGAGATGCTCGCGTTTTCGATCCCGGTCGGTTTCATCCTCTCCATCACCTCGATCTTTGCTCCGATATACAGGAAGGTTGATTCTACCACTATTTTTCCTGCATATCCACCCTTACTCTAAAATGATGACGCTTCTTGCGGCTATTTTGTTCCGCCATTTATGCCCTCAACGGTCGTCTAATTGTTCGCTGGGCATGCCTCGTTCTCCTTTGGCCGGTGCGATTTTTCCCCTTTTTTCGGTAAGTTGCGCTCCAAAAGCTTTATTCCGCGCCGCACAACACTCTTTTGAACAGGTACGTCTGTCTAATAAGGGTATTATTGGCGGTCGCAGATGAACCTGCTGCAGCGGGTTCTCAGATCACGTCAGGCTCTTCAGTATCTCCAGGGCTTGGTCGAGGTCCTCCACCGGGAAAAGCCGCAGGTCGGTGGAGAAGCCCTCCAGGTCCTCCTGGTTCTCTTCCGGGTAGATGAAGAACTCCGCCCCCGCTTCCTCCGCGGCCCGGATTTTGAAGGGCAGGCCCCCGATGGGGCCCACATCGCCCGCGAGGGTGATCTCTCCTGTGCCCGCGATCATGTCGCCATGGGTGAGGTCTTCGGGGGTAAGCGCATTGACCAGCGAGAGCGTCATCATCAGGCCGGCGGACGGCCCCTTCACCGTATCCAGGTCCCATTCGACTTTCACGTCGGAATCGTAGGTGAAGAAGTCACGGGTCGAGACGCCGATTATCGCCCTTCCCAGCTCCGGCTCATAGACGGGCTGTACCTCCACCTCCCTCACCTCGTCCTCGAGGAGGTCGGAGAGGTCGGAGTGCCTGGCCGTACCCTGAAGCTCTTCCTCGTTGGCGTCGTAGACGAGTTCGTCGTCCATGCCCTGGAGTTGCAGGGTGACCGTCTCTCCTTCGGGAGTGGACCCGACCACTTCTGTGAAACGCTCCGGCGTGTCCAGGGGCTCACCGTTCACCGCCACTATCACCTCGCCGGGTTCTATCAGCCCGTGCGCGGGGTAGTCCGATCCCACCGCGACCACGAACTCCCCCATCATCTCTATCGAGGCGGCGATGCCCGCTTCCTGCAGCCCCACCACCGTGGCGGTGTCCTGGCTGAGGAAGGTGATGACGATGTCCACGACGTCCTGTTCCTCCATGTTCAGCTCATCGCCAAGGTAGTCCCGGACCTTGATCATCTCGAAGCTGTCTCCGAGGGTTGCCAGCAGGTGATATAAGAGGCTCGATTCCTGCAGCGACACCGAGGTGAGCATCAACTCCCCGCGCGAGCTGTAAGTCTCGGCCCCCTTCACGGTGAGGTCCTCCTGCAGGTCGAAGCTGGGCCCCGGGCTTTCCGTGAGGTATCCGGTGGGCATGATGGCCATGACAAAGGCCGTGGGGACGAGGAGGAGGATGAGGAGCTTGGCTAGGGTGCTGCCGGTGCCCTCGGGCTGGGAGGGCGGACGCGGCGCCATCGGTCCGGCACCTGTCGTATGGAGGTGCGGCTTTGGCTTCATAGGACGACGTCCGCCTTTCTGCCGCACCTGGCACAGGCACCGTCCGCGATGCCCGCGATGGTCGTCCCGTAACCGCGGCGGGTTATTAGCCGGTTGCCGCACTGCGGGCAATCGGTGTTGGAGCCGTCGGAGGTCGCGACGTTCCCCAGGTAAACGTAGAGCAACTTCTCGCTGGCCAGCTCGCGTGCGCGCAATAGCGAGGCCAGCGGGGTCGGCTCTATGGTCATCCTGTAAGTGGGAAAATAGGCGGAGAAATGCAGCGGCACCTCTTCTCCCAAGCCGGCCACGAAGTCCACGAGCGCGGCGATGAGCTCGTCGGAATCGTTGAGGGTCGGTATCACCAGGTTGGTTATCTCCACATGGATGCCGGCGGCCTTCGCGGCCCGGCAGGTCGCCAGCACCGGGTCCAGTTTCGACTTGCATATCCTGCGGTAAAACTCGGGGTCCATGGATTTCACGTCGATGTTCATGGCATCCACGAAAGGCGCCAGCTGTGCGAAGGGTTGGGGATTCACCGAGCCGTTGGTGACCAGCACGTTCACCAGCCCTTCCTCTCGCGCCAGCTGCGAGCACTCCAGCACGAACTCGTACCAGATGGTGGGCTCGTTGTAGGTGTAGGCTATGCCCACCGAGCCCCTGGAGCGGGCCTCCTCCACCGCCTCCCGCGCGGTGAACTCGCTGGTGGCTGCGTCGGGCTGGAGCATGTGCCAGTTCTGACAGAAGTCGCAATTCTGGTTACACCCCCGCGTGCCCAGGGAATAGACCATGGCTCCGGGGTGGAAATGGTAGAGCGGCTTCTTCTCAATGGGGTCCATACCCCTGGCCATGACGCGGCCATAGATCTCGGAGTAAAGGGTGCCGTCGATATTGCGCCTTACCTTGCAGAACCCGCTCTTTCCCTCCGCGACGGTGCAGTCCTGGGGGCAGAGCAGGCAGTGTACCTTTCCGCCTTCGACCTTCTCGTAGAACAGCGCCTCTTTCATCTTAAGCCTCCCATCACCCTAACCATTCTACCCTAAACGGGGTCAGCCCCTGACATGTGACATTTTCAGCAAAGAAAGACCTGAAAAGATTACGCCGTTAAGAAAATGCCACATGTCAGGGGCTGACCCCATCAGAGGAGGACGAGGATGAGGTGGCAGGCGCCGCCGAGGAGCAAGGCCAGGACCACTGTGGAGCCGGTGATGGCCAAGGTGTCCCGCCCGCCCACTTCCCTCCACAGCACGGCGAATGTGGCGACGCACGGTATGTATACGGCGCACACCAGGGCGAAGGTGAAGATCTGTCCCCCACTCATAAAATCCAGCAGACTCGAGCTCTCGGTCACCCCGGGGATGGCCTGAGCCGCCAGCACCAGCAGCAGGGCCAGTGCCAGTTCCTTGCGCAGGAAGGCGAAGACGAGCGCGAGCAGGGCCACGGCGGGGATGCCCAGCCACCACTCCGCCAGGGGCTCCAGGGGCTCGGTCAGCTTCATTATCCAGCCACTCTCGTAGAGCAGTCCTAGCAGGAAGCTCCCCACCACGATAAGGGGGGCGGCGATATACAGGAAGTCCTTCAGGCGCAGCCACGTCTTCTTGAGCACGTTGAGCAGGGACGGACTGCGGAAGGGAAACATCTCCATGACCAGGCCGGTGGATTCGCCCGGCATGATCCTGTTCAGGAAGAGGCCGGCAGCGATGACCATCACGAAGAGAACGGCGTAGAGGAGCAGGGCGTACTCCCACCCCACGTAGCGGGACACCCCTCCCATGATCACCGCCACCCTGGCGCTGCAGGGCACCAGGACGATGAGCACACAGGCGATCACCCGCTCCCTCCGCGTCGAGAGCACCCTGGTTCCCATGACCGCGGGCACGTTGCATCCTACGGCGGAGATGAGGGGGATGATCGCCCTGCCGTGCAGGCCCAGGCGGTGCATGGAGCGGTCGGAGAGGAAGGCCACGGAATTGAGATAACCGCTGTCCTCCATGAAGCCGAGGATGAGGTAGAAGACCACCAGGTACGGCAGGGCGATCTCCAGCACCGCCCCCACGCCGTCCACAGCCCAACCCAGGGACTGCGCGAAGACGCCTTCCCCGAGCATGGACTCGATACCTCGGCCGATCGGCCCCCCGATGACGCTTTCCCAGAACCGCGAGAAGAGGTCGGCCAGGGCGCCACCGCCCCAGAAGATGGCCAGGAAAAACAGCCCCATCACCACCACCAGGATGGGGATGCCCGTCTTGAAGGAAGTGGTATACTCCCACATCCTCTCGCTGAGACGTGGCCGGCCGTATTCCCTGCGTTCCTGCACGCTGGAAGCGATGCTGCCCGCGATGCCGTGGCGCTCGCGGGCGATGATCAGCGCGGCCTTCTCTCCGTGCTCCCTCTCGATCTCCTCCGCGATCTGGGAGGAATAGGCGACCAGCTCGGCACCGGCCTCGCCCTCCTCCTCCAGGGCCTGCATGAACTCCTCGTCTTCCTCGAGCAACAGGATGGCCAGCGCGCGCCACGAGATGCCGAAGGTGTTCTCGCCGAGCTTGCGCTCAATGCGCCGCGCCAGCTTGCGCACGCGCGATTCTATATCCGCCGCGTACGAGAAGGGTATGATCAGGTACTCCTCCCGTCGCCGGGCGAGGTCCAGGGCCTGGTGCATGAGCTCGTCCAGGCCGTCCCCCCTGAGCCCCACGGTGGGAACGACGGGGACTCCGAGGAACTCGGCCAGCAGGTCTATATCCACATGCAGCCCCGCCTTTTCGGCCTGGTCCACCAGGTTGAGGGCCGCCACCACCGAGACTCCCAGGTCGAGGAACTGCAGCAGCAGGTAGAGGTTGCGCGCCAGGTTGCTGGCGTCGAGGATGACGATGACCACGTCGGGGCGTCCTTGCAGCACGCCTCGCCGGGCGGCCAGCTGGTCCTCCGAAACGGCCCCGAGGGCGTAGGTGCCGGGAAGGTCCACGATACCGATGCTGAGGCCGTCCATCTCGGTGGTGCCCAGGTTTAGCTCGACGGTCATGCCGGGATAGTTCGCGGTCATCACACCCATGCCGGTGATGCGGTTGAAGATGGTGGACTTGCCCACGTTGGGATTGCCGGCCAGTGCGAATATATACTCGGACCTGGCACGGACCTTATCCAGCTGCTCCAGGGGCTCGTACTTCATCTCTTGCGGCCGTCTCCCATGCGCCTCTGCCCGTGCCTGCCCCGGCCCGGACCTTTCCTGGTGTATATCTTAGAGGCTACCTCACGCCCCAGGGCATACTGGGTATCGCCTATCTTCACCAGTAGCGGCCCGCCGAAGGGGGCCACCTCCTTCACCTCGATATCCACGTCCGGCAGCAGGCCAAGCGAGGCCAGGTACTGCAGCAGTTGGGGCTCTTCCTCCTCTACCCTCGCGATGCACCCCTTCTCGTCGGCGCTGAAGTCACAGAGCGGCTTCACCTTCTCGTCGTCCCTGATGCGGCCGTTCTCGTCGGGGATGGGGTAACCGTGTGGGCAGGTCTCGGGGTTGCCCAGTATCTCGGCCAGCTTCTCCTCCACTTCGGGCGAGAGGACGTGCTCCAGCCTGCAGGCCTCGCGGTGCGCGGACTCCCAGTCCAGCCCCAGCACGTCGGTGAGGAATCGCTCCGAGAGGCGGTGGCGCCGTACCAGAGTCTTCGCCGCCCTCTGCCCCTTGGGGGTGAGGCTGATGGCTCGCCTGGCGCGCCCTTCCCCTTTGCCCTTGCCCGGCTTGCCGGTACCTGCGTAGCGGACGAAGCCCTCTGCTTCCATGCGGCGCAACATGTCCAGCACCGTGGGGGGGGTCACCCCCAGGTACTCCGACAGGCGCGTGGGCGTGAGGGTGCCTTCCTCGCAGCCCAGCTTGAACAGGGCCTCCAGGTATTCCTCCATCTTCTCGGTGAGCATTTTCTTCCCTTTCTTTGGGTCATATTAACCTTCATATTAGCCTAATCTAAAATTATAACAGGCACGCCGCTAAATCAAGGAAGGAGGACAACCTCGACCGCGAGAAAGGCATGCCTTTAAGTGCTCCCGGAACACCGCCTCCGCGCGTGTGATGGCGCGTGCTCCCGTCTATAATCAATAGATGATCGTGTAGGGGGTTTAAACATGACCGAGCTGAGAGACAAGCGGATCATGGTCAGTGGCGGGGCGGGATTCCTCGGCAGGTCCCTTCTGGAGAGGCTCCGGCAGAGAGGCTGCTCGCGTTTATTCGTGCCCCGCGCCGAGGACTTCGACCTGGTGAGGATGGAGGACGTGGAGCGTGCGTATGAGGCGGCGGACCCCGAGATCGTCATCCACCTGGCGGCCCGGGTGGGCGGGATAGGCGCCAACCGCGACAACCCCGGCCCCTTCTTCTACGAAAACCTCATGATGGGGGTGCAGATGATGGAGGTGGGCCGCAGAAGGGGCATCGAGAAGTTCGTGGCCATGGGCACCATCTGCAGCTACCCCAAACACACACCCGTCCCTTTCCGGGAAGAGGACCTGTGGAACGGTTACCCCGAGGAGACCAACGCCCCCTACGGCCTGGCCAAGAAGATGCTGCTGGTGCAGGCGCAGGCCTACCGCCAGCAGTACGGTTTCAACGCCATATTCCTGATGCCGGTGAACCTCTACGGCCCCGGCGACAACTTCGACCCCGCGACGTCGCACGTCATACCCGCGCTGATCAGGAGGTTCGTGGAGGCCAGGGAGCTCGGCCGCGACGAAGTGGTGGTTTGGGGATCGGGCGAGGCCTCTCGGGAGTTCCTCTACGTGGACGACTGTGCCGAGGCCGTGGCGCTGGCCACCGAGGCGTACGAGAAGAGCGAGCCGGTTAACATCGGGGCCGGGTTCGAGATCACCATCCGGGAGCTGGCGGCGCTCATAGCGGAGTTGACCGGGTTCGAGGGAAGGATCGTCTGGGACACCACCAAGCCGGACGGCCAGCCGCGCCGCATGTTGGACGTGCAAAGGGCAGAGCGGGAGTTCGGGTTCAGGGCGAAGACCGCACTAAGAGAGGGCCTCGCCAGGACTGTCTCCTGGTACCTGGCCGACGGCCGCGGCGGGACGGCGGGGCGTTGAGATGTCCCACGGCACGGCCCGACCGCTGGTAAGCATAGTCACCGTCTGCCTCAACAGCGAAGAGCACCTTGAGCAGACCATCGCGAGCGTAAGGGGCCAGACTTACGACAACATCGAATACATCGTCGTGGACGGGGGCTCCGAGGACGCCACCCTGGACATCCTGAGAAGGAACGAGGGCGGCATCTCCCGCTGGATAAGCGAGCCGGACGAGGGTATCTACGACGCCATGAACAAGGGGCTCGCCCTCTGCCGGGGGGAGTTGATCGGCATGATCAACAGCGACGACTGGTACCTGCCGACGTCGGTGGAGGAGGTAGTGAAGGCCTCGCTGGAGCATCCGGACGTGGACGTCTTCTTCGGCGACCTGCTGGTCTTTTATCGGGATGGCCGCTATATGGAGACCATCGCGGGCTCCCTGGCGGGGTTGCGCCGGGACATGACCCTCAACCACCCCACCTGCTTCATGAAAAGGGCGGGCCTGGACGGAGAGGTCTTCCGCACCGACCTGCGCCTGGCCTCAGACTACGAGCTCATGCTCAGGCTGCGCCGGGCCGGGGCCACCTTCCACCACGTCGCCAGACCCCTGGCCTGCTACCGCACGGGCGGCAAGAGCTTCGACCACCGCCTCCGGTACCGGGAATTGTACGCGGTGAGAAGGGAATATAAACTGATCTCCGAGGGGGGATACAGGATGCGTATGGCGTTATTGCCCCTGACGGTGCTCATCGCGAGGTGCGAGGAGCGCGTTCTGGGCATGACCTTCAAGGGCAGGCCGAGCAAGTCCCTCCTGGCGGTAGACAGGAGGTTCAAAGCGTGGCTCAAGAGGATGCTGCGATTGGAATGAACGCGAGGTAAAAAAAGGGGGGGAACATGTTCGATCTCACTGGCAGGGTGGCCGTGGTCAGCGGGGCGGGCCGCGGTATTGGCAAGGCCATCGCCCTGGCGCTGGCGCGTGCCGGGGCGGATGTGGCGGTGTTCTCGCGCACCGAGGAACAGTTCCGCGCCACCGCCGCGGACATCGAGGAGCTGGGTCGACGTTCCCTGGGAATGCGGGTGGACGTGAGCAAGGCCGACGACGTCAAGGCCATGGTGGATGCGGTGATGGAGGCTTTCGGGCGCATCGACATCCTGGTCAACAACGCGGGCCTCAACCCCATGTACTGCCGCGTGGAGCAGGTCGACGAGGATGACTACGACATGGTCATGGACGTCAACGTCAAGGGGGTCTTCCTCTGCTCCAAGTTCGTCGTCCCGGTCATGAAGGAACAGGGCAAGGGATGCATCATCAACGTCGCTTCCGCTGCGGGGCACGTGGCGCTGTACAAATGCGGCCCTTATTCCGCCAGCAAGGGCGCGGTGGTGCAGCTCACCAAGACCATGGCCGTGGAACTGGCGCCCTTCAATATTAGGGTCAACGCCCTCTGCCCCGGTTTCGCGACCACGGACATGACCGACGAGCTGCTGCAAAGCCCCCGGGAGGGCGAGCGCATCCTCTCGCATATCCCCATGGGAAGGGTGGCCGAGCCGGAGGAGATGGCCCCCGCGGCCGTCTTCATGGCCTCGGACGGGGCCTCGTACATGACCGGATCGTCGCTTATCGTGGACGGCGGCTGGACCAGCTGGTAAGCTTACCCCTCGTCTATGGAGACGAGTTCGTAGTCCCGGCTGCCCAGCCCCATCTTCGCGGCGTACTCCAGCTGCTCGGTCCAGTCCATGGCGTCATATATCCCGCCGATGACGTC
This sequence comes from Actinomycetota bacterium, assembly GCA_040757835.1. Taxonomy (NCBI): domain Bacteria; kingdom Bacillati; phylum Actinomycetota; species Actinomycetota bacterium. Next base: position 18,854 of record JBFLWJ010000030.1, on the reverse strand, counting down.
CCTGCCCGCTCTTTCGTTCATGAGGTCCAGGCTCGCCTGTTCGACAGCCACGATGTCCCGGCTGGCGAGGATGCCGATGTCCTCCACCACGGGGGCGTCGCTGAAGTCCCAGCAGTCGCAGGCGGGGGTGATGCGCAGCAGGAAGTTGAAGAACGCGCACTTCCCCTCCTTATCCTTCAGCACGCCCATCGTATAATCGACGATCTTGCGCTGGGCCACGTCCAGCGCGGTGTTTAAACGCATGGCGATGGCCCCCTCGAAACACATCACCGTGCACTCGCCGCAGCCTATGCACAGATCATGGTCTATTGAGGCCTTCTTCTCCTTACCCTTGCCCTTGAGCGAGATGGCACCGGCGGGACACCAGCGTAAACACTTGGCGCAAGCGGTGCACCTCTCCGCGTTGACCTCGGGCTTGAGGTCAGAATGCATCTGCTGCTTGCCGCCCCGGCTGCCCAGCCCCATGCCCACGTTCTTGATGGCGCAACCGAATCCGGTGAGCTCGTGGCCGGTCATGTGGGACACCACAACCAGGGCATCGGCATGGACCGCCGCCGAGGCTATCTTCACCCGGGAGAACATCTCGCCATCGACCTCGATCTCCACGAAATCGTGTCCCTTGAGTCCGTCGGCGATGATGATGGGGGCCCCCAACGTCTCCTGCGTGAAACCGTGGCCCGCAGCACTCAGGAGGTGGTTGATGGCGTTTGACCTGCTGCCTACGTAAAGCGTTCCCGCATCGGTGACGAAGGGCTTGCCACCGGCTTCCTTCACCACCTCCACCAGGCGCCGCAGGTACATCACTGGGACGAAGGCCGTGCCCCCTGCCTCGCCGAAGTGGGTCTTGATGGCGACCATGTCCCTGCGCTTAACCACCTCTGAGAGGCCGACCTTTTCCGCCAGCTCCCCAAGCTTCTGCACCATGCCGCGGTGGGGTTTACAACGCGTGTTCGCGAAAAATACCTCGGACAAGTTCACCACTCCTTCCGGTACCGATAAGCTCCCATCCTTCTACCGCCTATTATAAGGGGTCAGGTCTTGGATTTTAGATACCATTATATGGTAATACTGGCAAACATGCTGCTCAATGGCGCTAAATATCGTCAAAAACCTTAAAGATACCGGAGTATCCTAGATCCAAGACCTGACCCCCTAAACTGTCAGTCGGTGTAGCCTTTCTTGCGGAGGGCGGCGACGGCCTTGCGGGCCTCGTTGCGCAGTACGGGGTCGGGGTCGTCGAGGTAGCCGCGGATGAGTTCCACCACTTCCGGCCCGCCTATCTCGCCCAGGGCGTAGCATGCCGCCGCCTTGGTGCGGGGGTGGGCATCGCGGCGGCGCAGCGAAAAGACCTTTTTACGCAGGATGTCGGAGAGGGGGGCGACGGCCCTCTCGGGGCCCAGCCTGGCCAGGGCCAGGCAGGCGGCCTCCTCCACCCGGGGGTGCTCCTCGCCGCCGCTCGGGGCCTTCCCCTGCAGGATGGCCAGGAAGGTGTCCACCGAGCGGGGGTCGTCGATGGTCCCAAGCCCCCTCACCGCCTCGCGCCTCACCTCGACATCTTCATCGCTCAATGCCCGCATGAAATGCGTGAGCAGGCTGGGATCGCCGGGCGACATCCTGGCCATGGAGCGCACCGCCTGGGCCCTCACCGCGGGGATCGGGTTGCCCTCCACGGACCTTACCAAGGCCAGTGCGGAGTTTCCGCCCATGGCTTCGAGCAGGCTCAGGGCCCGCAGGTAGACCTCCTCCCGCGCGTTGCTCTCCAGGATCTCCTTGAGCTCGCCGAACACCGGCTCCCCGATGGCGGAGCACGCCGCCGCCAGTTCGGGGGTGATCTTGATCTCGTCCTCTCCCCTCACACGCTCCGCGATCTCGGCGGCGGTGAGGGAGACCTCCATATACGGCAGCACCCTGGCGGCCAGCCGTCGCAGATCGTCGTCCTCGCCATAGAAGTACTCGATCAGCGGCCTGCCCACGTCCCAGGGGTTCAGGGAGGCCAGCGCCGCGGCCGCCGCCCGCCTCACCCTCTCGTCCCCGCTCGCTTCCGCGCAGTCCACCAGGGCTTCGCAGGCGCGCGAGAAATCGGCAACCCTGCCCTCCGCGAAGAAATCGCCGGCGATGCACCCGAGCAGGTCCAGGAGGCCCGCTTTCACCTCCGGGTTGTACTCCGCCGCCAGGAGGGAGGACAGTTCGCTCATCCTGTCCAGTATCTCCTCACGGTGCCCCCGTTCCTTGAAATCGAGGTGCAGGCGTTTCAGGAAGGAGCATGCACGCAGCCGGAAATCGGGCCTCTCGCTTACGAGATTGCGGGAGGACACGTCGACGATCCGGCTGGTCACCGCCCCCTCCCCCATATCCAGCAGTTTGCCGGCCACCGCGATGACCTCATCCTCGTCCAGCCCCTCCAGCGCGCGCAGGGACCCGGAGGCGCGGACCTCCGTCACCACGGAGTACGCCCGTATCTCCCTCCCCGCCTGGGGGTGGCTCGCGGTCAGCTCGGCCAGCAAGCCAGTCTCGCGCAGGCGCCTCGTTATCTCCGCGTGGTAGGCGGGGTCGCCCTCGGCGTAGAGGTCGGCCACGATCTCGTTGAGCACGCTGGAAATGTCCTCGTAATCCTGCGGGTCCATGCCATCGCGGCTCGCCAGGAGGCGCTTGTACTTCTCTATTATCTGGTCGGTAAGGGCGAGCACGTTCTCTCCCTCCACCGAGGATATGATCTCCCTGCGCACCTGCGCATCCCTGACCGCCAGCGGCGCCTTTTCCGCCAGTACCTCAACCAGGGTCTCGGGCTCGAGGGCCGAGAGGATGACCACCATCTGCTCGCCAAGGGCGTTCTTGAGGTCGCCGTCGGCGAGGTGTTCCACCATCTGGTACATGCGGTCCATCGTATCCCGGATGACGGCCGCTTTCTCCGGGCCCACCGCCCCCCCGGAGCTCTCAAATCCGCGTATCACCGAGGTGAAAGCGGCGTTGATGCGCTCGGGGTCGGACATCAGCTCCGATACCTCTTCCCGCGACACGTCCCTGGCAGGCGATGCGCCCAGAAGGTAGCGCACGAAGACCTCGTCCCGCAACAGGTCCATGGCCTCGCCCCCCGGGCCTGCCGAAGCAGTGGCGATGCCCTCTCCCTTGCTCAGGGAGACGTATATCTTCTCGTCCACCTTGATGTTCCTGATATCGCGCTCCTCGAGCAGGGTGCCGAGACTGCCCTCCAGGGTGCGTTCGGCACGCTTGCGGCTGAAGATCTCCATGAACTGGCGCAGCTCCTCATCGGTAAGCCCGCGGTCGAAGGTGATGCTGCGGACCTCCCACATGGCAAGGTCCTTGAGGAAAGCGGCGGTGTTCGGGCGCGCCTGGTCTCTCTCGTCCAACGATAGATCGTTGATGAGCAGCTTCCCCTCCAGCTCGCAGAAGGTCACGCTGCCCCACGCGGCCAGGGCCTGTTCCAGGTCCTCCCGCGCCCTCCGCACCGATTCCTCCACGATATCGGAGGTGGGTGGATAGAGGTGGAAGTTTACCATGGCGGCATGCAGCGAGCTGAGGATAGACATGGACTGCGCCGCCAGCTCCGGTCCGCCCTCCGGGCCGCCCTGCCGCGGAGGTTCACCGCTCATCATCCGCACTCCCCTCGACCAGGCAATGAGCCCCGATCTCCTGTGCCACACCGCCGAGGCCGCGCGACACTTTTCCTGCTAGATTATCGCCTTATAGCGGAAAAACCTTAAAAGTCCCGGTGGTCCCTCAGCCCTCCCTGACCGCCACCGCGAGGACCACCATGGCGGCCAGGGCCAGGGCGGCACCGACCAGAAAGGCGTAAGCCGGCCCGGCCGTGTCCCAGAGCAGGCCCATGAGCAGGCTGGCAGGCAGCACGGTGACGCTGATGGTGAAGTTGTATATCCCGAAGGCCCGGCCCCGCAGATTCGCCGGCACCAGGTCGGCCACGAAGGCCTTCAGCACCGACTCGCACGCATAGTAGAAGCCGTAGACCACGAAGAGCAGCCAGATGGCGGTGTAACCGGTCATGAACGCGAAGCCCGCATAGGCCAGGACGTAGATGGCCCACCCGCCCAGGATCACCTTCTTGCGGCCCAGGCGGTCGGATAGGGTGCCGCCCTGGATGGATACCGCCGCCTTGACCACGTGCAGCACCCCCCACAGGGCCGGTAGCAGGGCGAGGGAAAACCCCCCGCCCTGGCGCGCGCGCAGCAGCAGGAAGGCGTCGCTGGAGTTGCCCATGGTGAAGATGAACACCGCCAGCAGCAGCCACTTGAAGCGTCGGTCGAAGGGCCGCAGGGACAGGCTGATACGCTCCGCCGAAGCCCCGCCTTCGCATGGCGGCAGGGGCCTCTCCCTGACCCCCACCAGGAGCAGGATGATCCCGATGGCGATGGGGATGAAGGCGATGGCGAAGAGGGGCCGGTAGGTGAGGGAGAAGGCGCTGATGAGTATGGATGCCGCCGCCGCGCCGAAGAGCGCGCCGGTGTGGTCCATGGAGCGGTGATACCCGTAAGCCCGTCCCCTCCCGGCGGGATCGCAGGAATCCGCGATAAGCGCATCGCGGGGGGCCGTGCGTACGCCTTTCCCCACCCGGTTGCAGAACCATGCCACGGCGGCCTGCCAGGGCGCGTTCACCAGGGCCAGGCATCCGCGGGACGCCCCCGAGAAGGTATATCCCCCCACCACCAGGGTCTTTCTTCGCCGGATATGGTCCGAGAACCAGCCCGAGAAGAGGTTGAGCAGGCTGGCGATGGAATCGGCCACCCCCTCAACCAGCCCCAGGAACCACGCCCCCGCCCCCAGGAACTCGGTGATGAAAGTGGGGAAGAGCGGATAGACCATCTCGCTGGAGAGGTCGTTGAAGAAGCTGACCATACCCAGGACGAACACGTTGCGGGAAAGCCCGAAGGGGCCGCCCCTGTCCGTGCCGCAACTGCCATCTCCCCCCATACCCTACCTGTCCTCCATTATCTCGTCGACCAGTTCCAGGGCCTGCTTCCTCGCCTTCTCGAGCGCCTCCCTGCCCCTGGGCGTCGTGGTGTAGCAGATGCGCCTGCGGCCGTTTTCGACCCGGCTCTCACTCACGAGTAGCCCGTCTTTCTCCAGCTTACGCAGGGTCGGGTAGAGCGTTCCGGGACTTATCCCGTACCCATGCCGCGCAAGCTCCCGCGACAGCCAGACCCCGCTTACTTCCTCGTGCGAGGCGTGATACAGGATATGCACTTTAATGAAGCCAAGAAAGAGATCTCTATACATCTTCCTAATATATCGTTATACGATATCGTAAGACGATATTAATCGTGTGGTCGGTGATTGTCAACCGAATAGGCTTTCAAGTAGATTTTCTATTGACGCAACGGGCGGGCAGATCAGGCCTGTCAGATCAGGCCCGGATCCTCCTGTAGCCCCCTCTCTGCTGCTTCCATGTGCGCCCGCAGAACTTTTCTGATAATTTACATGCATAGTCAGACCGAAACGGCCATCAGCGACATGCGACGGCCAGGGACCAGGCCGGTCCACGAGGAAAAACCCCGCTGATTCTGCCTGGTGTGTTGGAGGGAGCAGCAGTTGAGCAAGGGCATCGTCAGGGGTTATCTCCCTTCCCTCACCCATCGCGACTTCCGCCTGTTGTGGATATGGGCTTTCGTCTCCAATATAGGCACCTGGATACACAACGTGGCCCTGGGCCTTTACGTGCACGACCTCTATCGCTCACCCGGTTGGCTGGGCCTGATCAACTTCTTCAGCTACGCCCCCACCATCCTGCTCTTCCTGCCCGCGGGCTCCCTGGCGGACAGCGGCAACCGCAAGCGTGTCCTCATCCTATCCCAGGCGGTGATGGGGGCAGGGGCGCTGGCCCTCGCCGCCTTGGTGCAGTTCGGAATCGGCGGCATCACGGGCATATCCATGTCTGTCTTCCTGATGGGAGTGGGGATCGCCTTCAACTTCCCGGCCTGGCTGGCCATCGTGCCGGAGCTGGTGCCGCGCGAGGACCTTCTCAACGCCGTCTCCCTCAATGCTGCTTCCTGGAACCTGGCGCGTTTCCTGGGGCCCATGCTGGCGGGTGCGGTCATCGCTGCGGCCTCCTACTCCGCCTGCTTTCTCGTCAACAGCATCAGCTTCTTCCCCTTCATCTTCGCCCTGCTGGCCATCTCCCTCCCCCGGACAGCGGGTACGCGTGGCGCCTCGGCCTTCTCCTTCCGGGCCATGACCGGGGGGATATCCTATGCCTACCGGCGGCGCCTTATCCGCAATCTCCTCTTCACCTTCGGCACCATCAATGCCTTCGGACTGCCATATATCGTCTTCGTTCCCGTGTTCGGCAAGGACATCCTGGGGATGGGCAATCTCGGGGTATCCGCCCTCTTCGCGGCCTCCGGCCTGGGCGCCGTCTGCGGCTCTCCCCTGGTCACCCGGCTGCACCGCCGCTTCAGCGAGGTCACCCTCGTCAGGGGAGGCCTCGCGGGCATCTCCATGAGCCTGCTCTTCTTCAGCTGGTCGACCACATTCTGGCTGAGCCTCGTCCTCGTCTTTTGCGCGGGACTCTCCTTCCTGGTCACCATGACCTCCATCAACACAACCCTGCAGCTGAAGACGGATCCGGCCTTCCGCGGCAGGGTCATGAGCCTCTACGTCTTCATGCTGGTAGGAGCGTTTCCGCTGGGAGGGGCGCTGCTCGGCCTCGCCGCTGACCTGGCGGGTATGTCCCGTGCCATGTCCATCGGAGCCCTGGTCTGCCTCTTCTGGGGCATGGTCCTGCTCTTGAAGCCAGACATGCTCGAATACGCCGGTCCCGCTGCTGCCTCATGAGGGACCGGCGATCCGGAGAAGGCCAGAGGGATGCGCCGGGCGATACCTCCATGCATTATCATGTGGAGGACGGAAGGGAGGCATAAGATGCCCGTGGTGACCGTGGAGGGCGCGGAGATCGCCTACGAGGAGCGGGGAAAGGGAGCGCCGGTGGTGCTGCTGCACGGCTGGAACAGCTCGCGCAAGCAGTGGCTCCTCAACCTGAAGGCGCTGTCACCCCGCCTGCGCGCCATTGCGCTCGACCTGCCGGGATACGGGCAGTCCGAGGAGGGCGGTTTCCCGTACACCCTGGACGGCATGGCCTCTCTGCTGGACGGATTTCGCCAGGCGTTGCGCCTGCCCTCTTTCCATCTCGTCGGCCATTCCATGGGGGGGTGCATCGCCATCCGTTACGCAACCCTCTTTTCACAACACGTGAACAGGCTGGTGCTGGTGTCCACCCCAACGCGCACCGTCAGCCTGGGGCCGTGGGCGCTCATGCCCGGGGCCTCTTTCTTCGTCTCGGCCACGTACCGCCTGCGCGGCGAGAATATGCTGAAATGGATGTTCTGCCGCAACATCTACGAACCCGAATACCTGGACCTGGACTTCCTGCACGCCAACCTCAAGGCCAACGCCATGGCGACCCGGCACGCCTTGAGCCGCTCCACCCGGCTGGTGCGCCACATGAACCTCACCGGGGACCTGCAGTCGATCAACAGGCCGACCCTCGTCGTCTTCGGGGACAAAGACCGCAATGTCAACACCAGGGAGGCCCTGCGCCAGCGCGACCTCCTCCCCCGCCCCTACCTGGCCGTTCTCACTTCCTGCGGCCATTGCCCGATGTACGAGCGCCCGGGACTCTTCAATACCGTGGTCAGTGATTTCCTCACGGCGGATGAGCTGGATGCCGCGGGATTCGCGGCGGCCCCGGGCAAGGACGGAGGCGCGCCCGAGACCTAGACGCCGCCGGACCTGGCGTCTGGACCGTTTTCCGGATCCACCCCGTCCGGCACCGCTTCTCCCTCTTCCCGCCGGAAGGGATCGAGGAAATCGCTGAAGACGGAATCGCAGGGGTGGCCGTAGGTGACCAGCAGCCGCCGGCTGCGCGGCAGCATGATGATGGAGCACGTGGTGGAGAAATACGGCCCGTGGCGGCAGATGGTATTATCGTCGCCGCGGCCGCTCTCACCGTGGTCGCAGAAGACGCGCAGGAGGTCCCGCATGCCCACGGTCTCCAGCTCGGCGAAGAGCTGCTCGGCGCGGCCATAGCGGAGTTCGCTCGACTCGTGCACCCGCACCCCCCGCAGCGCTTTCGCGTTCTTGCTGGTGTAATAGGCGTTGCGCGGGATGTCGTATGAGACCATCTCGCGGCACTTGTAGTGGTTGGTGTTGATGATGATGCCTTCCTGGGGTTGCCGCACGCCGCTGAAGTTGGAGGACATCTCGATGGTCGAGATGTCTCCCGAGGCGTCCGCCACCAGCAGGATGGCCCCGCCGGACCGCTTTCCAGCTCCCAGGAACTCGATGGCCTCCCTTGTGCTGGCGCATTTCTCCAGCGCCTCCTGGACCAGCAGGGATATGGGGACGTTTACGTTGGGCATATCGGTGCCATAGCCGTAGTTATAGCTGATGCACAGGCCGTGCTCGTTGATGCCGTCATGGCACCCGGCCAGGGGGGCTACGGTCACGTCCAGGGTGGAGGCGGTGTCCGCCGGCTGGGAGAGGCGGGTGATGTAATGGGGCTGGAAGAACGGCGGGTAATCGAAGTTCTTGATGACCATGGGCTCGCCCAGGGCGCTCCGGCCCTCCTCCACGGCGGCGGCGGTGCACGCGCCCAGGCGATAGTTGGTCCGCGCCAGGATGAGTTCCCCCGCCAGGGCCAGGTAGAGCAAGGACCCGTCGATGTCCGCGCCCTTGGCGATGCCCTCCATGCGGGTCCTCTGGTTGGGGCAGTGTTCGGAGATATCTCCCCACATCTCCCCCACCGCCCGGCGCGTGGTCATGCCCATGAAGACCTTGAAGGGGACGAGGGCGGGCTTTTCCAGTTGGAACGCCTCTACCTGGTCCAGGTTGTCGAAGAGGTGGTGGATGGCCTCCCGGGCCTGCAGGCCTTGTTGAAAGCCCATCTCGTAATGCTCTCCCCGAAGGTCGAAGAGGCGGACCTGCCGTTTACCCGGCGTCAAACCCTCCCCGAAAGTGGTCCCGAGCTCAAGCGGATCAAGCATTCTTCCCTCTTGCGGGTCGTCATGTCATAAAACACCTGAATATATTAACCTATAATCGATATATCGGCGAGAGAGGAGAGGGTGAAGAAGATGGGAGAGGAGGGCGGTCCGCGGCTGGTGAGATTCCAGGGCGCGCTGTTGGGCCTGGCCGTCGGAGACGCCCTTGGCATGCCGGTGGAGGGCGCGCGCGCTTCCTACATCAGGGGACAGCTGGGGAGGGTGCGGGATTTCCTGGACGCCCCATGGCGGCTGTTGAAGGCGGGGCAGTGGACCGACGATACCAAGATGATGCTCTGTCACGCCCGCAGCATAACCAACTGCGGCCGGTTCGATCCGGAGGACACCGCCCGAGAGTTCATAGCCTGGCTGGAGTCCCGTGACTGGCGGGGCATCGGCGGGGCCACCTACGAGTCCATCCAGCGGCTGGCAGACGGGGTCTCCCCGCTGCAGAGCGGGATGAAGGGAGAGATGGCGGCGGGGAACGGCGCCGCTATGCGCATCGCGCCCGTCGCCATCCTCGACTGCGGCGACCTCGACAGGCTACGCGAGGACTGCCGCATCGCCGCGGTCATGACCCACGACAACCCCGAGGCCGTGGCCGGCGCCCTCGCCGTCGCCTATGCCGTGGCGCGGGGAGCACGGGGCGACCTGACCCCGGGGGAGCTCGTCCCCGACACGGTCGCTTTCGTCGGACCGGGGGCGGTCGCAGACCGCCTATCCATGGCCGCGCGTTTTCTGGACGCCGGTATGGAGATAGACGAAGCCCTGGCGCGGCTGGGGACCGGCGGTTACGTGGTAGAGACCGTAGCCAGCGCCTTCTTCAGTTTCCTGCGCACCCCTGAGGATTTTGAGGAGACGGTCTCGCGCGCGGTGGGGGGCGGCCTTGACGCCGACACCACCGGGGCGATCGCCGGCGCCATCAGCGGCGCCTACAACGGCCTCGACGCCATTCCCGCGCGTTGGCGCGACGGGGTCGAAGCTGGGGACGAGATCCTGGACCTGGCGGCCCGCATCTTTCGCCTGGCCATTGGCTCCGGCACGGATTGAGCGACCGGACAGGGCTTTCCGGCGGCTGGACCCCTCCCCGACCACTACCTCAATAAGGTGTTAAGGATGCCGTTTCGGGGAACGATGAAATTAGTAACGGCCGCGCGGCGGGGACGCCGTCCCGGTCCGTAACAGGAATGGTGCTTGAACGGAGATAGCCGCGTCATTGAAAGGAGGGGGCGTATGGAAACACCGGAGATGGAGTTCCTTCTTTACCTGATCACCTGCTATGTGAAGAACAATTCGATCGACATAGAGAAAACGACGGTGGCGGAGTTGATCTCCAGCATCAATCTCAACCTCACGCCCATCGGCGGAGGCTAACGTCTAAGGGGTCAGGTCTTGGATCTTGGATACCGTGGTACCCGATGCCTGACTTATAGCCCTTGAGCAGCAAGAACGGGAGGCATCCAAATCCAAAAAACAAGACCTGACCCCTCAACCCAGGAAGTACCTTCTTGGATCGAATATCCTGATGTCGTAGAGGTCGTCCTGCTCTGGAGGCTCTACCCGGCGCAGCTCCCTGGCCGTTCGCAGCTCCCACCCACACCGGGAACCTATCTTCTCGGCCGCCTCCCTACCATCTGAGCCCACGAGCGGGAAATAGGCCGTGAGCACGAAATCGTCCTCACCCGGTGGTTTCTCGAACACTCCCATGGTGGTCACCAGGGTACGGACCCTCTTCCCCGGAGCGGTCACATAGGACACCGCCTCCGGCGTGCGCATACGGTCCTGCGGCACCGTGAGCAGCATCTCCCGCGCGCCCAGGGCCACGTCGCAGGCTCCGCCCGAGCCCACCAGAAACAGGTCCAGTTCCGGGATCTTGGTGGAGTTGATGTTGCCGAGCCTGTCCACCTGCCCGGCGCCCAGCACGCCGATGGCGAGGTTGCTCTCCGCGCCCACCATGGACCCCAGCACGGTGAAGACGTCAGTGAGCATGGTGCAGGTGTGCATATTGCGGAAGTTGAAGATGAAGGGGTCGGCTGGGCGCGGGGTATAGCCGAAGAAGCCCACTTCGGCCATTAGGTCGACGCTGTGGTCGTCCCGCCTCAGGTCATACCATGCTTTCCAGGCCGCCAGGTTGGAGGCCCCTATGCCGGCGAGGATGGTGCGGTAACCGCCGGCCTGGATGCGCAGCTTGAGCAATCGCGCCGCCTCGATGACCATCATCTCCGTGTCATCGTATTCCAGGTCCTTGCGCAGGGCGGGCGCCCGGGTGGCCATTTCAGACACCCAGGAATCCGCGGCGGAACGCCCCTTCAGGAACCAGATCTTCTCGAAGCCGACCTTGCGCATGTACTCGTCATGGTCCGCGACACCGGTGAGCCATTCCCGCACCCAGGCGTCCATGGTCTCTTCGTTCTTGCACGCCTCGCGCAGCGCCAGCATGAACTCCTCGTCCTCGGCGTAGGGGTCGAACTCGTCGATGCCGTGGTTGGAAGCGCCGGAAGGGTGTACGCCCATGGGAGCCGGGCATACCGCTCTCACCAGGTAACCCGGGATCCTCACGAAATGGGGATACCGGCGCAGAAATCCCGTGTCCACGATCCTCTCCACCGTGGCCAGGACCCCCTCCCTGGCGGCGAAGGCGGCGTGCACGCTCTCCGCGTACGGGGGCACGAGCAGCAAGTTGCCGGCGGTGTCGGCGGCCCAGGCGTGGACAAGGGTGAGGTCGGGGCGCAGGGCCCGCACCATGCCCACCCGACCGCCGTCGGGTACATCCACGACGCAGAAATCCCTCGCGTTTTCCTCCTGCATCGAGCTGCCGACGATGGAATGCGTGGGCATCCACTCCACCCCCAGGGCCCCCGCCAGCAGGCGCTGGGGCAGGGTGAGCACGGTCCAGTTCTCTACCTGGAGCCTCCCCTCCCGTATGGCGTCCTGGTAGATGCGGTTGGGCCCCGGGAAGGGGTAGGAATCCCCGGCGAAGGAGGTGATGATCCTGTGGGTGAGGCCTCCATAGACGAAGAGGACCATGTTGGCGATGAAGCCCAGGGCGGAGATGGTGAAGCCGGGATCCGAACCCCAGAACCGGCGGCAGATCTCGTAGACGGCGGCGTTGGGGCGCATGTAGGCGTGGGCGACATGGAAATGCATCCCCGGCCTGATGAAGGCGGCGACGGCCTCCTGTAGGTCCATGACCTTACTGCCGGGCCCCTCCTTCGCGGCCAGCTCCAGTTTGTCCGCGACCCTGCCTGAAAACACGTCGAACATGGCCTTCACCTCGACTTACGTTCAATGCCCAGGGCGGATTTTCTGCTATACTATATCACACTGTCCGCAGCATAAAACCGCAGGCGGGAGAGGCCGGAGGGGCGCTCCCGGGGACGCGGAGCGCGTTCCGGCACATGTCGCGCGCCGGCCCTTGAGGAGACGAAACAGCCTGTTCTTGACGGCCATCGCCCGCCCCGATATAAGACCGGACGCGATAGTGGAGAGGGGATGAGGTACTTGTTGAAGAGACTGCTCACACCACAGAAGATCGGCCAGCTCGAACTGCGCAACCGCATCGTTATGACCGCCATGCACTTGAACTATACCCCGGACGGCATGGTGAACGACCGCATCTGCGCCTTCTACGAGGAGAGGGCGCGTGGCGGCACCGGCATGATCATCGTCGGCGGCTGCACCATCAACGATATCTCCGGCGCCGACTGGCTCCTGAACATGCGCGACGACTCGGCCGTGGAGGGCCACGCCATCCTCGCGGACACCATCAAGAGGCATGGCGCGGCGGCTGCCTGCCAGCTCTACCACGCCGGCCGCTACTCCCATTCCATCGCCATGGGGGGTAGGCGGGCGCTGGCCCCCTCGGCGGTGCCTTCACGCTTTACCGGAGGGGAGGAGCCCAGGGAGATGACCGCGGACGACATCGAGCAGACCAAGCATGATTACGCCGCGGCGGCGCGCCGTGTCAAGGAGGCGGGTTACGACCTGGTGGAGGTTCTGGCATGCACCGGCTACCTCATCCCGCAATTCCTCTCCCCCACCGTAAACCTGCGCACGGACGAGTACGGAGGCACCCTGGAGAACCGCATGCGCTTCGGGCTGGAGGTGGCCGACGCCATCCGTGGTGCGGTGGGACCGGACTTCCCCCTCAGCTTCCGCATCGACGGCCACGACTACATGGAGGGGGGCAACACTAACCGTGAGTGGGCTCTCTTCGCCGCGGAGCTGGAGAAACACGGCGTGGATGTGATAAACGTCACCGGAGGATGGCACGAGACCCGGGTGCCGCAACTACCCATGTCGGTGCCGCGTGCCGGCCTGGTTTACCTCGCGGCCGGGGTGAAGTCGCAGGTGGGAGTGCCGGTCATCGCCTCCAACCGCATCAACGACGTCTTCGTGGCCGACGAGATACTGCGCATGGGCCTGGCGGACCTGGTGACCATGGCCCGCGCCCTCATCGCCGACCCGTACCTAGCCGAGAAGGCTTACGAGGGGCGATACGAGACCATCACCCATTGCATCGGCTGCAACCAGGGCTGCTTCGACCACGTCTTCTACCTGCAGCCCGTTACCTGCACCCTCAATCCCCGGGCCGGCCGCGAGCTGGAATACAAGACCGAGGCACCCGCGAAGGTCAAGCGTGTGGCAGTCGTCGGCGGCGGTCCCGCCGGCATGAAGGCCGCCATCACCGCGGCGGAGCGCGGACACGCGGTGGCCCTCTTCGAGCGCAGCGACGTGCTGGGCGGGCAGCTAAACCTGGCTGCCATCCCCCCCGGCCGCGAGGAGTTCTGGACCGCCGTGGAGGACCTGGACGTGCAGCTGGACGACGCCGGGGTGGAGCTGTTCCTGGAGACGGAGGCCACGCCGGAGCTGCTGATCAGCGAGGGCTTCGACGCAGTGGTGGTGGCCACGGGGGCACGCCAGTCGGTGCCGCCCATCCCGGGCATCGATGGCTCCAACGTGGTCATGGCCTGGGATATACTGGAAGGCAAGGAAGACCCCGAGGGAGAGAACATCGTCATCATAGGCGGCGGCGCCGTGGGTTCGGAGACGGCAATGTACGTGGCCAGCATCGGCACCATCTCCGCTGACACTCTCTTCTACCTCTTCATGAACAACGGCGAGGATACGGAGACCCTGAAGGAGCTGTGCAGCCGCGGCACCAAGAAGGTCACCGTGGTGGAGATGCTGGAGAAGGTCTGCCGCGACGTGGGCGTTTCCACCCGCTGGACCATCCTGCAGGACATGCGCCATCTGGGTATCGAGGTGCGCCGCAACGCCGTGGCCAAGCGCATCGAAGCGGGACGCGTGGTGATCGAGGTGGGCGGTGTGGAGGAAGTGATCCCCGCCGACACGGTGATCATCGCCGCCGGTTCCTGTCCCGCGGGAGAGCTATACGACAGACTTAAGGAACGGGGGATGGAGGTCTACCTGGTGGGAGACGCCAAGCAGGCCCGCAAGGCCATCGAGGCCGTCCAGGAGGGCTACGAGGTTGGCCTTTCGATCTAGGGCTTGTAACCGTAACGGTCCAGGGTCTCTCGGGCGATACGCGCCAGTTCAACGATATCGGCGTCCATCTTGAAACCCTGCTCGACCACGAGGTCGAGCATCTCCTTCTGGCGCTCACTGAGGTTGCCCGCCTTGCCCTTCCCTACCGTGCTGGCGTAGGAGATCATCACCGTGAGGGGAGAGCGCAGGTCATGGGAGAGGGTGGACCGTATCCTCTCCAGCGTCTGTAATGCATCGCCCGCGCCATCGGGTGGTTCCACCGCGTCCGCCACCCCTGCCACACGGACGGGAGCTTGTTCCGCGGCATCCTCCCTGCCCCTGGCGATATACCCGCGCACTTCCCGGGGGAACGCGTCCACGTCGACGGGTTTCTTTACGAACCCGTCAAAGACCGTGTATACCTCCGCCCTCTCCTCCTCGCTTACGGTGGAGCTCAGGGCGATGATGGGCACCGCCTGCAATTCCGGCAAGGCGTGCAGGCGCCGCGCCACCGCCCAGCCGTCCATGCCGGGCATGTGCAGATCGAGGAGCACGAGGTCGGGAATCATCCTCCGGGCCACCTCGACCCCCGCCTGGGGGCTGCCGGTTGCCACCACCTCACAGCCGTCCGCCTCCAGGAGGTGGCGGACGATTTCGCGCTCCACGGCACTGTCGTCGATATAGAGAACTGTGGTCATGGTTTTTTCGTGGGCCATCGGCGTTTCCTCTCTCCGTTAGCTGAATAATCGGTATCCACAGGCGCGAGCATTAGCCGCGCTGATATGTTTCATTTTGCCGCCGGTGTGCGTTGCATTATAATTCACCCCAGAAGCGACAAGCGGAGAGAGGTGTTTAACTTGGAGATCGTGGCCTTTACGGATTACGGATTCGGCAGCAATACATATCTCGCGGTCAACGAGAAGACAAAGGAAGCGGTACTCGTGGATGCGGGGGCCGCGTCCTCACAGATACTCGACCACCTCGAGCAGAACGGCATCACCCTCAAGGCCATCCTGCTGACCCACGGCCACCCCGATCATCTCCTGAGCCTTTTCGAGGTCGCCGAGGCCACCGGGGCCCCCTCGTATATGCACGCGGAGGACGCACAACTGCTCGAGTACATTCCCCCCATGCTCCTGAACATGATGGGCCTGGACAAGCTGGAACTCCCCACCGAGTTCCTCCCCCTTGAGGACGGCCAGGAGCTGGAGTTGGCGGGGATGAAGTTCACGGTCTTCCATACCCCGGGGCATTCAGGGGGGAGCGTCTGCTTCCTAACCGACGGCGTGCTCTTCGCCGGTGACCTGGTCTTCCGGGGCTCCATCGGACGCACCGACTTCCCGGGGGGATCCATGGACACCCTGCTGCAATCGGTAAAGGAGAAGGTCTTCACCCTTCCCAGCGACACCCGCATCCTCCCCGGCCACATGGACGCCACGGTGGTGGGCTGGGAGAAGAAGACCAACCCCTTCCTCATAGGCCTCTAAGTCTAAGGGGTCAGGTCTTGTTTTTTGGATACCCCGGTATGTATAGGTAATATATTACAGATTACCATCCTCTTAGCAGGTATTATATTTCTTCGCGGATGTACTCACTATCCAAAACCCAAGACATGACCCCACATGTTCACAGATCCCATGGGCTTTGCTGCTGACCGCTACCCTTCACTGCGCCGGGATCACTTGGGCCCGTCAACAAGGACAATGGCCCAACAGTGTTTAAGAATCCTGCGAAGGTCTTGGTCCACTACGGCGGCTGCTCTATCCGCCGTCATGGAACAGCAAGGGGAGATATCCGGTGGAAGTGCAGCGCCGTATCGTCATATCCCTTATCCTGCTTCTGGTCCTCCTGATCCTGGCGCCCGTGGGCTACATGGTCATCGAGGGCATGGACTACAACGAGGCCTTCTACATGACCGTGATCACCGTGTTCACGGTGGGCTTCGCGGAGGTGGAACCACTGACCACCGCGGGCAGGTACTTCACCATATTCATCATCTTCGTAGGAGTGTTCAACCTCTTTTTCCTCATATCCGGCTTTATCAGGTACACCTTGGGGGAGGCCTTAAGGGAGACTTTCGGGAGGAGAAGAATGGACTTGAGAATAAGGAAGCTGGAAGGCCACTATATCGTCTGCGGTTACGGGCGCGTCGGCGAAGTGGTGGCCGAGGCCATGCGGGAGGCGGGGGCCGACTTCGTGGTGGTGGAGAAGGACCCCATGAGGATAGCCGACGCCGTCGACCACGGCTACCTCAGCATTGAGGGGAACGCCATCGAGACCGAGACGCTGCAGATGGCCGGGGTGGAGCGCGCCCAAGGGATCGTGTGCGCCCTGGAAAACGACGCTGATAACCTGTTCACCTCCCTGTCCGCGCGTACCCTCAACAAGGATATAACCATCGTCACCAGGTGTGTCAGCGCGGACTCCGTAGAGAAGCTTCATTATGCCGGGGCAGACCGCGTTATCTCCCCGTACGAGATCAGCGGGCGCCGCATGGCCGCCTTCCTCCTCAAGCCGGGGGTCTACGACTACCTGGACCTGGTCGCCCATGGCCCGTCGCTGGAGTACCGCCTGGAGGAGCTGGTAGTGGAGAGGGGTTCGAGCCTGGACGGCAAGACCATCGGGGAGCTGGACATCAAGGCCCGCACAGGTGCCCTCGTGCTCGCGGTGCGCCAGGCCGACAGCGCCACCTTCAACACCAATCCCGACAAGGAGACCCGCCTCGGGGCAGGGGACCTCATCGTAGCCCTGGGCATGGAAGAGGACCTTGCCGGCCTGGAGAGGCTGGTCGCACCCTGAATGACCCGTCTGGGGCTTGCCATCGGCGATACGCGCAGGTACCTTCAAATAGATGACCATACGCGCATGGGCGGCTTTGACTCGACTGGATCAAGGAGGACGACCTTGAGCGATACGGCGTTTCTGTCCAGGCTCGCAGCCGATGCATCCTCGAAGATGGTGCTGCTGGTCATGGATGGTTTGGGCGGCCTGCCTCACCCGGAATCCGGCCTCACCGAGCTGGAGACGGCCCGCACCCCCAACCTGGATGCCCTGGCCCGCACATCCGCCTGCGGGCTCATCCACGCCATCGCCCCCGGGATAACCCCGGGCAGCGGCCCAGCCCACATGGCCCTCTTCGGATACGACCCCGTATGCTTCGAGGTGGGCAGGGGAGTCCTCTCGGCCCTGGGCGTGGAGATAGAGCTGGGACCCGACGACCTGGCCGCGCGGGTCAACTTCTGCACCGTGGAGGGCGGCTTGATCACTGACCGCCGCGCCGGCAGGATATCGACGGAGACCAACGCCCGCCTGTGCGAGAAGCTGAGCGGTATCCGCCTGGAGGGAGTGGAAGTCGAGATCCGTCCCGAGAAGGAACACCGCGCGGCCCTGGTCTTTCGCGGAGCGGGCCTGTCGGAGCTGGTGAGCGATACCGACCCCCAGCATACCGGGGTCCCGCCGCTGCGCTGCGAGGCCCTGCCTGTGGGAGGAGAAGCCGCCGGGCGCACCGCCGACCTCATCAACGCCTACCTGGAGAGGGCGGCCGACGTGCTGGCTGACGAGCACCCGGCCAATATGATCGTCACCCGCGGTTTCGCCAAACTGCCGCAGATACCGAAGATCACGGACCTCTATTCCATACGTGCCGGCGCCTTAGCCACCTATCCGATGTACCGTGCCGTGGCCGGCCTGGTGGGCATGGACGTACTGGAGACCGGCCCCTCGTTCTCGGACCAGATCGACGCCCTGCAGGGCGCATGGGACGCCTACGATTACTTCTTCGTCCACTACAAGTACACCGACAGCCGAGGCGAGGACGGGGATTTCGACGCCAAGGTGGCATGCATCGAGGAGGTGGACGGGATGATCCCGCGCCTGACGGCGCTTGAGCCGGACGTGCTTGTGGTGACAGGCGACCACTCCACCCCCGCCCTGCTCAAGGGGCACAGCTGGCACCCCTCTCCCCTGCTGCTGCGCTCGCGTTGTGAACGCAGGGACGCGGTCGAGACCTTCGGGGAAACAGCCTGCACCGCCGGTTGCCTGGGCATCTTCTCGGCCACCGACCTCATGGCGCTGATGCTTGCCAATGCCCAGCGACTCGACAAGTTCGGCGCCTAGATCCTAGGGGTCAGGTCTTGGATTTTGGATACTCCGGTATCTAGAATATTTCTCACGATATTTACAGCCACTAAGCAGCATGTTTGCTATCATTACCATATAATGGCATCCAAAACCCAAGACCTGGAATGATAAAGAACGGACGCCTCCGAACAATTAGGTGACAAACCAAACATGCCGGTTGAAAGGGCCGGCACGACCGAAAGGAGGCGTCCCATGAGTAGAGTGTACATCGGTATCGAC
>JBFLWJ010000029.1 GCA_040757835.1 Actinomycetota bacterium | reverse complement strand
TGTACACTCTACTCATGGGACGCCTCCTTTCGGTCGTGCCGGCCCTTTCAACCGGCATGTTTGGTTTGTCACCTAATTGTTCGGAGGCGTCCGTTCTTTATCATTCCAGGTCTTGGATCTTGGATACTCTGGTATGTATGGCTTTTTTTATCCCCTTTTACCTGCAAGGACGTGAGCCCTCCATATCCAAGAAACAAGACCTGACCCCTTGGATTATCATGGAGGTATGGAGATTACCTTGCGCGACCGCCATTCGCCCACCCTGCATGACTTCCCGTACCGGGGGGAGAGGCGCAAATGCTACCACAAGTGGATCATCAACGTGACCCCTCCGGGCATAGGCAACTGCCGGCACGACTGCCTATACTGCTACGCCAGGGACGCCGTATATTCGCGCGGCCAGGAAGGTGGGATGGTGGTATATTCCAACCTGGCACGGATGGTCGAGAAGGAGCTTGAGGGGCTGTGGCTCTGTCCGCCCATATCCATATCCAACATCACCGACCCCTGCCAGGACGTCCCCGAGCTGCGGGATGTGGTGAAGGAACTCGTGAGCATCCTGGTCGAGTGGGGGGTGAGCTTCCACGTCATCACCAAGGGCGACCCCTCCTTCCTCTCCGGCATTGCGGGCTTCCCTGGTGGGGGCAGGTTCTTCCTGGCCGTGACCATCGAGGGGCCGCCGGAGGTCCTGGGCCTGCTGTCACCCGGCGCGCCCCCCTACGAGAGAAGGCTGGACGCGCTGCGCTGGGCGTCCTCCCTGGGCCTGCCTGCCCAGGTGCGCTTCGACCCGGTCATCCCGCCGCTGTGGCAAGGCCTCTACGGAGAAGGTTGGACGGGCAGGGCGGCGGACGTGCTGGCGGACTGTGCCGCCGCCGGAGCGAAGCACGTGGTCAGCTCCACGGGGCGCTTCACGGCAGCCACCCTCAGGTCCCTAATGGAGCTGGCCAAGGGGCTCCCTGGAGTGCGAGGCCCCGCGCTCGAAAACGACTACGCCTTCGACCGCTCCTGCACCTCCAGCGGCTACATGCTGGCACATGGGGCGCGCCTGGGGTTCCACCGCCGCATGCGCGCGGCGGCGGCCAAACACGGTATGACCTACACGGTATGCCAGGAACTGGAGGCGGAAGAAGCGGATACCCCGGGGCTGCCACATTGCGAGGCCTTCCCCATGCCCTTCTCCCGACGCGTGGGACCGCGGCGGTTAGAGCCCGTGCCCGGCTGCACCGCAAATTGCCACGTAAGCTGTGCGGACTTATCGGACCCTCCCTGCGGGAGGCCGGAACTCGCCTCTCCCCAGCCCTACCGGCCTTCCTCGCTCAAACAGCCGCGCACGCGCCACCGTCCCGCTTAAACTCGCCGGGAGCGCATGGCCTGTATGGGGTCCAGGCTCCGCCGCTCGCGCCGGGCATGGACGCCGGTGACGGCCACGGAGCGACCTTCGCGCCCTAGCGAGTGGCAAAAGGTCCTATAATCGTAGGTGCCGGGAAGAAACAGCCTGACATGGGGGTGGCAAATGTATCCGCTTATCGACGAGGGCATGGTGGCGACGATCCGCGAGACCGGGAATACCGCCGCGGGCCTTCCCCCCCGCAGCGAGGTCTTGGAGAAGCACGGGCTGCCCTGTGATCGCGAGGCGGAGAACGTCATCATCTCGGGGTGCCAGATCATCTATCTCCTGCCCCATATCCTATCGTCACTATCCCGCGTGCTCGAGCGGGGGGGCTTCTCTTTCACCTTTCTTTCGCGCGAGTACTGTTGCGGTAATTACCTCTACCGCCCGGCCATCAAGGCACGTGATGACGAAGCTATCGCGGGCTGCCGCGAGCTCTCCAAGGAGTTCGTGTCCCTCAACATGCTCGCCGCCAAGGAGCTAGGAGCGAGGCGCCTGGTCATCGTCTGCTCTCCCTGCTACCCCATATACAAGCACGCCTTCCCCAAAGAGGACATCGTCTTCTATCCCCAGGCCATCGCCGAGGCCATGGGCGACTTGAGCTGCAGGGAAGATATCGACTATTATGCCGGTTGCTACCGGCTGCACCGCAGGTTCTCCCCGGTGCCCATGGACCTGGACTCGACCGAGGAGGTCTTCTCCCGCCTGGATGGCCTGGAGATAAACCGCATCGACGCCCCCCAGTGCTGTTATAAGCCGGAAGGTGCCGCCCATATCGCGCGGAGCATCACCACCGGAACCCTGGTCACGATCTGCAGCGGCTGCTACGGACAGGCAATAGCGAGCCTGCCGCCCGGCGGCGGCACCGAGGTGCTCATGCTCCCCGAGCTGGTCGAAAGGGCCCTCGACGTCAGCCCCAGAGGTTGACTAACAGCCGCCACCATGGATGTATAGGGGTCTTGTTTTTTAGATGCAAGGCGCAAGGAGTATGCAGTAAAAGACCTGCATAGAGGCCGTTTCTATCTTGGTTTTCATATTTACATACCGCGGTATCCAAAAAACGAGGCCTGACACAAAGGAAGGAGGCGCCGCAGCGCCTCCTTAAAGGGGAGCTATAAGCCACCGGCGGATAGGGCTATTTCAGGGGGTGGAATGTGCTGATTCCATCTCATGCTATAGGGCATATGGGGTTGGCCGGCAGCTTATAGCGTAGGGCTTTTTTCAATGTCCAAAAAAATTCAGCCCCGGATGGGCCGATAGATTTTCTACTAGCTATTCGTCCCACCCGTTGTCTTGAAACTAACAGACTATTTTGACAGTGTCAAGCAAAACGTACACCCGCGTTTAATTAAAGGCTGATATAAATCATATCCATATTTATGCCGCGTTGCCTCTTTTTGCCATCTTCTGCATCTCTTTTTTCATGCGCTTGGCGGCGCGGCGTGCACTGCGCTCTTCCTCGTGTTCAGGGCCGAAGAGGGCTATCTGCCGGCCCGACTCCCCTCCGTTCCTGACCACCCCCAAGCCGGGCTTTCTATGCCTCACCTCCAGCGCCTGTTCCACCCTGGCCTTGATCCTGCGGGAGAGTTCCTCCAGCTCCTCCGCCACTCCCTCCCGCCGCGGTATGAGGCGCAGTTGCACCGGTTCCGGCGGTTCCTCGCGTTGCACGAAGGGCAGCCGCTTGTCGTTCAGGGACTCCGCCGGCACAAGGACCTTGAGGGCCTGGGGTACCATCGACAGGTTGATGATCTTGCCCGCCTCGAACTTGAAGACCTCCCCGTCGATCTGGGCGTAGGTGTCGGACTTGCACTCGACGCGCATCTCGCGCACCTGGTGATATGAGACCAGACTGGAGAAGCCGTGCCTTCCGCCCATGCAGGCGAAGCCGAAGAGGACGAGCCCGTAGAGGTTGGGCATCTCCCTGCCCACGGTGAGGTCCAGCAGGCCGTCGTTCATCCTGGCGTTGGGGTTTATCCTGATATAGCGGCCGAAGACCGGCGCGTTGCAGAGGATGGAGATGAGCACGTTGCCTTCGAAGGTCTGCCCCTCGTAATCGAAGCGGACATGGTATTTCTTGCGCTCCTCGAAGAAGCACTTGCGCAGCCCACTGTAGAAATAGGCGGGGATGCGGAACCTCTTCCACTTGTACGCGCCGTCGGCGATCTCGGAATCCACCCCTAACCCCCAGGTCACCGCGGCATAGCGGTCGTCGTAGCGGATGAGGTCGATGGTGCGGCAGGAGTCGCCCAGGATGGTCCGCAAGGCCTGTTCCTTGTCTTTGCGGTTGTAACCCATGTTGCAGGCGAAATCGTCGGCCGTTCCCGCGGGGAACATGGCCAGCTTCAGCTCCGCCCAGGGGACCTTCATGATGCCGTTGATGATCTCATTGGTGGTGCCGTCACCCGAGACGGAGACCACCACGTCGAAATCCTCGGCCCATTTCACCACCATCTCCTCGGCATGTCCCGCCCTCTCCGTGAACAGGAACTCGTAGTCCACCCCCGCCTTCTTCAGGCGGTTGAGCAGCCAGATGCCCTCTTCCTGCGCCTTGCCGCCACGGGAAACGGGGTTCACTATGACCAGGTATCTTCTGTCTTCTCCTGTCCTTTGCATCCTCATACCCCCAGAACGGAAACGCCGGTAGATAATATTATCACGGCGCAAAATGTGAAGTAAACATAATCCATCGTTATGTATGCAATACCCAGGGGAGCGGCGCCGCCGGGACGGCGAAAGCACGCCGCTATATATGCGCGGGCGACTTGGTTAAGATAGAGGGTACCCGGAGGGGTGCCTCGCAGAGGCGCGGAAGGCTATCGATATCTGGAAAGAGGGTGAACCATGCCGGAGAACAGGGTAGTTATCAAGTTCTTTGCACCGGTCATCGACGAGACCATCAACGCCCTGC
This sequence comes from Actinomycetota bacterium, assembly GCA_040757835.1. Taxonomy (NCBI): domain Bacteria; kingdom Bacillati; phylum Actinomycetota; species Actinomycetota bacterium. Next base: position 31,548 of record JBFLWJ010000029.1, on the reverse strand, counting down.
CGGGAGCCGTCGACGAGAAGATGAAAGCGGGGGTGCGGGAGTTCACCATCCTGCCACCGCAGTAGCAGGGGTGCCGCATATGGAGCGCGGTTATCCGTGCAGCCACGGGTCCATCAACGTTTGCGGTGTGTACCCAGGGGCCGGGATGGGAACAATAGGGACAGAGCAGGCAAAGGAGGCGTGATGCAAGTAAGAGAAGCGATGAACCGCAATGCGCCCAGGATCCGCGACAACGCCACCATCAAGGAGGCCGCCGAGCGGATGGCGCTGACCCAGGCCGGAGACCTGGTGGTGGTGGAGGCGGGCGACCACGTGCTGGGGATGCTGGGGGCCGAGGAGATCCTGCGCTGCCTCATCCCGGAATACGACGAACTGCTGGCCCGGGGGGGCTCACCCTCCCACCTGCACCCGCACCGCCGTTCCAGTGACCTCCTGCCGCACCTCAAGGTGAAAGAGGCTATGCGCAGGGTGGAAGTCCTGCTTGACCCGGAGCAGAGCCTGGAGAGCGCTTTCGGGCAGCTGCTCGAGGGCGGGGGCAAGACCCTGCCGGTGGTGAGCGGGGGGGCGCTGGTCGGGAGCCTGTCCACGGTGGACGTGGCCCGCTCCCTGATGTGGCGCGACCAGGTCTCCCCCGCCATGCTGCAGCCGCCGCAGGAACGGAGGAAGGGCGGCAGAAAGAAGGGCCCCCAGCCTTGATGCCGGCACAAGGTCGCCCACACTGGCCTGAAAAGAACCTATAATATAATCCGCTCAGAAGGATCGTCATGCCTCACGCCCGGCATGGCAGCGTTAAGGAGGGACCGCAGTTGAAGATCGCCGTGACCGGAAAAGGCGGGGTGGGCAAGACCACCCTCGCGGGAGGGCTGGCGCGCCTGCTCGCCGATGAGGGCTACAACGTCGTGGCCGTTGACGCCGACCCCGACGCCAACCTGGCCTCCAGCTTGGGCATCCCATCCGGGGAGATGGCCGACGTCGTGCCCATCGCCGACATGAAGGAACTCGTGGCCGAGCGCACCGGGTCCCAGCCCGGCACCTTCGGCACTTATTTCAAGATGAACCCCAAGGTGGACGACCTTCCCGAGGCCCTCTCCAGGAAACACGCCGGGGTGCGCCTGCTGGTCATGGGCACGGTGAAGGAAGGCGGCGGGGGTTGCGTGTGCCCGGAGTCGGTGATGCTAAAGGCGCTGCTGCAGCACCTCCTCCTCGCCCGCGACGACGTGGTCATCCTGGACATGGAGGCCGGCCTGGAGCACCTGGGCCGGGGGACCGCCGGCGCGGTGGACGCCATGGTCGTGGTCATCGAGCCGGGAATGCGCAGCGTGCAGACGGCCGAGACCATCCGCAAGCTCGCTTCGGACCTCAAGGTCCAGCGCATCTACGTGGTGCTCAACAAGGTGCAGAGCGCGGAGGAGGAAGATCTGGTGAGGAGCCGTCTGGACGGACTGCCCTACCTCGGTTCCATCTCCTACAACCAGAACATACGCCGCTCCGACCTGGAAGGGACCAGCCCCTACGACGCCGACCCGGCCTTCGTGGACGAGGTACGCGCCATCAAGGAAAAGCTCTTCCGGGAACTGGGAAGGGAGGGCTGATGTTCACCATACTGAAGCGAGAGCAACTGGCCGAGACGGTGTTCTCCATGGGCGTCGAGGCCCCGGATATAGCCCGCAGGGCCCTCGCGGGACAGTTCGTCATCCTGCGCCTGGACGAGACGGGAGAGCGCTTCCCCCTCACCCTCTGCGACTGGTCGCCTGGAGAGGGTTGGATACGCCTGGTGCTGCAGGTAGTCGGCCGCTCCACCCGCAAGCTCAGCCTTATGCGGGAGGGCGACGCCATCCTCGACCTCGTCGGCCCCCTGGGAAGGCCGGCCGAGATCTGCGAGGGCGGGCACGTGGCCTGCGTGGGCGGAGGCGTGGGCATCGCGGCCATCCACCCCATCTGCCGCTCCCTTCGCGAGGCCGGCAACCGCGTCACCTCCATCATCGGGGCCCGCACCGCGGACCTGCTCATCCTGGAGGATGAGATGGCCGCGGTCTCTGACTCGCTCGTCATCACCACCGACGACGGTTCAAGGGGCCTGGAGGGGCGAGTCACCTGGGCCCTGGAGGAACTGCTCAAGCAGGAGCGGGTGGACATGGTGATAGCCATCGGGCCGGCGATCATGATGAAGTTCTCCTGCGCGGTCACGCGCGAGTTCGAGGTCCCCACCAGGGTCAGCCTCAATTCCATCATGCTCGACGGCACGGGCATGTGCGGGACCTGCCGCTGCGAGGTGGAGGGCAAGACCAGGTTCGCCTGCGTGGACGGGCCGGAGTTCGACGGCCACGCCGTGGACTGGAACCTGCTCCTCTCGCGCCTGGATCAGTACAAGGAGGAAGAGGAGATAGCCCGCAGCCTCCCGATATAGGACCCACCACAACATGCGCGTCCTCATCGCTCCCGATAAGTTCAAGGGCTCCCTCGGCGCGAACGAGGCGGCCCGGGCCATGGCGCGCGGCTTCGCGCGGGGATGGCCCGAAGCGGAGGTGCTCACCTGCCCCCTCGCCGACGGCGGCGAGGGGACCATGGAGCTGCTGGTCGCGGCCACCGGCGGGAAGACCATCCCGTGCGAGGTGACGGGCCCCCTGGGCGAGCGGCGCCGGGCACTCCTGGGCGTCCTCGGGGACGGCAGGACCGCCATGGTGGAGATGGCCGCCGCCTCCGGACTGGCGCTGGTCCCCCCCGAGAAGCGCGACCCCCGCTACGCCACCTCGGCCGGCACCGGCGACCTCATCCGCAACGCCCTGGACCAGGGGTTGCGCCGCATCATCGTGGGCATAGGGGGGAGCGCCACCAACGACGGCGGCGCGGGCATGGCCGCGGCCCTGGGGGCACGTTTCCTCGACGAGAACGGGGAGGACCTGCCCCACGGTGCCATCTACCTCAACAACCTCGAGAGCCTGGACCTCTCCGGCCTCGATCCCCGACTCCGCGAGGCCGCGGTGGTGGTGGCCTCGGACGTTACCAATCCGCTGCTGGGAGAAACTGGTGCATCCCAAGTCTACGGCCCCCAGAAGGGCACCAGCGAGTACGACGTGCGGCTGCTGGAAACGGCACTGGCCAGGCTGGCGGAGGTGACCTCCAGGCAGGTCGCCCCGGGTCATGAATCAAAGCCAGGGGCAGGAGCCGCCGGAGGCCTCGGTTTCGGGCTCATGGCCTTCACTGGGGCGGCGGTGCTCCCGGGCATCGACGTGGTCATGAAGGCGGTGGGCTTCGAGAGGAAGCTGGTAGGCTGCGGCCTGGTATTGACCGGGGAGGGAAGGCTGGACGCCCAGACCGCCTACGGCAAGACGGTCACCGGCGTGGCCCGCGCCGCCGGGAACCACGGCATACCCGTCCTCGCCCTGGCCGGCGAGGTGGCGGGGGGGGCGGAACAGCTGCACGAGCTGGGCGTCACCGCGCTTCTGGGCATCGCCCGCGGCCCCATGAGCCTGGAGGAGAGTATCCGCCGGACGAGGGAGCTCCTCGAAGACACCTCCCGCGAGCTCGCCTCATTACTTCGCGGTCTGCAATGAGCTAACAAATCATTGTATTCTAAGGTCAATTCTACTAGATTTGAATTGCAGAACCGATCTCGCCTTTAGTGACGAGGGTAGGCTCTGCTTCTTTATGGTTTACATAATTTTAATTTGGATTGCGATTTCAGCAATCACAGCTGTAATTCTCTGTCTGTGGGCCTATCGTTCTGGATTGCCAAGAACCGGAGTCGTGTTTGTTGGTTTTTTATGTCTTGCTCCGGCGGTTGGATGGTTGCTTGCCATAGTATATGTAATCTGCGTAAAGCATGATCTCAATCCAAGTTTCTGGATACTCGGAATGTTTCTTATCGCGTTTATCCTGCCTATTATAGGGCCGATTCTCTGGTTATTATTGCTCTATCGGGTGGCACGAGAGGAGCATGTCGCGTCCAGATCAGGTTCAGAGATAACCTTCGTCGACCCAGAAACAGGAATACATTACTCTGAACATATGCCACCAAGCGAAGCCCAAGACAAACACACCCCACCGAGTGCATGGAAATAGCTTCTTACCGGTATTCCGTAGCTTCGAGCACCTCCGCTACATTTGTTTTCTTCCCGTTCAAAAAAGCACGGGGGTGCGCAGGGACCTGTCTTCAATCGTAACCCTTGCAGGGATTGCGGCCTGTTACAGCTATCCAAACGGAATAATCGGCACATCTACGGATATTGTTCCTTTCTCGACTCAGAAGGTCCCCCAGCTCGCCACGGCACGGTGAGGTCATCAACTGTCATCAGGGCTTATGATATAATCTCACTGTGAGCGAAAGACCTGCATAGGCGGTGATTTTAATATGTGGCGAGTTCGGTTCGCTGATTTTTTTTCGGTACTGGAAACGGCGCGATGACCTCCCTGCTGGACCCCTATTCGCGTCCCATCGACTACCTGCGCCTCGCGGTCACCGACCGCTGCAACCTGAGGTGCGTGTACTGCATGCCCCCCGAGGGAGTGCCGCAACTGCGCCACGAGGACGTCCTCACCTACGAGGAGATGGTGCGCTTCCTGCGCGTCTCCGTGCGGGCGGGCATCAGCAAGGTGCGCCTCACCGGGGGAGAGCCCCTGGTCCGCAAGGACCTTGATTTCCTCGTGCGCGAGATAGCCGCCCTGCGCGAGGAGGTGGATATCTCCCTCACCACCAACGGGATCCTGCTGTCGCGGCAGGCGGAGAAGCTGGCCGCGGCTGGGCTGAAGCGGGTGAACGTGAGCATCGACTCCCTGGACCCCGACACCTACCGCCGCATCACCCGCTTGGGCGACCTCTCCGATGCGCTCGCGGGGGTAGAAGCCGCCGTGGAAGCGGGCCTGACACCCGTGAAGATAAACGTGGTGGTGCTCGAGCACCTCCTGGACGAACTGGACGGCTTCGTGGAACTGGTCCGGCGGCTGCCGGTGCACGTGAGGTTCATAGAATACATGAGCCCCTGCGGGATGTTCGACGGCTCATACTACGTCCCGGCCGAGGAGATCAGGAAGCGCCTGGGTGAGAGCGGTGAGTTGACCCGCTCGGACCTGCCTCCAGTGGGCTCCGGCCCGGCACGCTACTACAGCCTGCGCGGCGCCCGCGGCACCATCGGCTTTATCTCCCCGGTGAGTTCGCACTTCTGCCCGGAATGCAACCGCCTCCGCCTCACGGCGGATGGAAAGATGAAGCCGTGCCTCTTCTCGCGCGAGGAGGACGACGTGCGCGATATACTGCGAAACAGCACGGACGACGCGCCGGTGCTCGAGGCCATCCGCCGCTCCCTGGCGAAGAAGCCTCGCGACCACGGAGGCTTTCCGGAGTCCCCCGGCAGGAGCATGTCCCAGATAGGAGGTTGACGTGACGGCCGAGAGGAGCGAGAGACAGGGCGAAGGACTCACCCACCTGGACGAGAGGGGGCGGGCGAGGATGGTGGACGTCTCGTCCAAGCGCGTCACGGCCCGCACGGCGGTGGCGCGGGCCAGCGTGGTCATGCAGAAGGCCACCCTGGACCTCGTCCTGTCCTCGGGGATCGAAAAGGGCGACGTGCTGGGCACGGCGCGCATCGCCGGCATCATGGCCGCCAAGAAGACCAGCGAGCTGATACCCATGTGCCACCCCATCGCCATCACGGCGGTGGAGATGGATTTCGAGGTGGACAGGAAGAAGTCGAGCATCACCGCCGTGGCCACCGCCAGGACCCGGGACCGCACCGGTATCGAGATGGAGGCCTTGACCGCGGCCGCGGTCGCCGCCCTCACCATCTACGACATGTGCAAAGCCGTGGACCGCGGCATGACCATCACCGCGGTGCAGCTCGTGAAGAAGTCCGGGGGCAGGTCCGGGACTTTCCTGCGCGAGAAGGAGTGAGGGATGAGAACGGCCCGGGGTGAGATAGTCGCCGTCTGCACCAGCGCGGAGAAGCACGTCCAGAAGGAGGCGGTGGATGAAGTGTTCCTCACACCCGAGATGGGCATCGAGGGCGATGCCCACTACGGCTTCGGCCACCGCCAGGTCAGCCTGCTGGCCGACGAGAGCGTGGACAAGATGCGCGCCAGGGGCCTCAGCGACCTGCAGCCGGGGGCCTTCGGCGAGAACCTGGTCACCAGGGGCATCGACCTGCTGTCCTTCGCCATCGGCGACCGGCTGAGGGTGGGAGATGGGGTCCTGCTCGAGGTGACCCAGATCGGCAAGGAATGTGTGGACCGTTGCGCCATATACTACGCCGCTGGAGACTGTATCATGCCGCGCGAGGGTATCTTCACGCGGGTGGTCGAGGGCGGAAAGGTGCAGCCGGGCGATGAGATCGTGACGGTGGAAGCGTGAGTGGGTTCAGGGTCGCCATCCTCACGGTGAGCGACAAAGGCTCCCGCGGCGAAAGGGAAGACCTCTCCGGCCAGGCGGTCGAGGAGACGGTCCTGGGAGCGGGCATGCTCGTGGAGGCACGGGATGTCGTGCCCGACGAGTTCGGCGATATAGAGGCGAAACTCAGGTATTACTGCGACGAGATCGGGGTGGACCTTGTGCTGACCACGGGCGGCACCGGCTTGAGCCCCCGCGACATCACCCCCGAGGCCACACGCCGCGTCATCCACCGCGAGGCGCCGGGTTTCGCGGAGGCCATGCGAGCCGCTTCGCTCCGCGCGACCCCCCACGCCATGCTCTCGCGCGCTGCCAGCGGCATCCGCGGCCGTACGCTCATCGTCAACCTGCCGGGGAGCCCCCGCGGCGCCAGAGAGAACCTGGAGGCCATCCTCCCCGCCCTCCCGCACGGCCTCGAGAAGCTGCGTGGAGACGAGGGAGAATGTGCCACGCCGTGAGCTCATGGCGCCGCGCCCAACCCGCCGTTTTAATATGTACGCCCGGCCCCGGTTGACCGGCCCCACGGAGTCGGATAGCGGCCGGAAAGGGCGGCCCGAGTCGATTTGAAAAGGGTATTGAAAAAGGTATAATAACTCTGTCTTTCGCCCTTGACGTAGCATGACCGAAACATCGCATCGCCGGAGGTTATAGTGCTGACCAGAAGATTCATAAAGATGATCGAGACCAGGGCGGACAAGGTAGCAAAGCTCTGGCTGAAGGAAGTAAAGCAATCGAGATACACCCCCACCTATCACCATTTCCCAGAGGAACTCCTTTTCGAGCGGGCCATGGCCGTCTACGAGAGACTCGGTTACTGGTTGAGCCCGGAGACCAAGCAGGAGGAGATCCGGCATTTCTACATGAACCTGGGCCAGCGCCGCTTCCAGGAGGGCTTCAAGCTGGAAGAGGTTATCATGGCCCTCATCCTGCTCAAGCGCTACCTGTGGCTCGAGGTCATATCCGAAGGCCTGACCCAGACCAACCTGGAAATCTACCAGGCACTGGAGCTTAATAACCAGGTCGTTCTCTATTTCGACCGCGCCATCTACTATTCCACCATGGGATACATGGAGGCCATGGAATCGGCCCGCGCCATCGGCCAGTATTGACCATCCTCTGGGCATCAGGTTCATCTTCCCAACGCGATCCAGCACTTCAATTCCGGTTGTCCGCCGTGGCATACCCTGTTGCATGTTGCATGGACGGCCGAGCCGCCATGCGCACGGCAGTCATTGCCATGATGCCGGCTTCTACTCTATTCTCGTTCTGGGACGGGCCGGGCAGAGACACCGGCCCCGGTCACACGTATCGCATGACCACGATGAGCGGACGAGGGAGCCCAAGATGGAGCTGGTGCTGGTAAGACACGGGGAGACCGAGTACAACCGCGCGGACCTCTTTCGGGGGCGCGTGGACCTGCCCTTGAACGATCGCGGCGAGGAGCAGGCCAGGGCGGCGGCTGTATACCTCTCTGGCCTGGACTTCGAGGCCTTCCGCTCCAGTCCCCTGCAGCGCGCGATGCGGACCGCGGAAGTCATCGCGGAGCCCCACGGCGGAGAGGTCCTTCCCCTGGAGCATTTCATTGATGTCGACTACGGGCACTGGAGCGGAAAGAGCGCCGACGAGATCCGTAAGGAATGGCCGCGGGAGTTCGCCATCTGGGCCGACGACCCCGACAGGGCCGTCTTTCCGGGCGGGGAAGCGGTGCGCGAGGTGCGGGAGCGCCTCTGCGAGGGATTGGAGTCGCTGGCGGGCGAGCACGAGGGAACGGTGCTCCTGGTCGGGCACAAGCTCATCAACCGCATCACGGTCTGCATCGTTCTGGGGCTGCCCACCGTGGGGATCTGGAGAGTGGAACAGACCAACGCGGCCATCAATTTCATCTCCCACGGGGAGCGGGGCTGGGTGCTGAAGCGCCTGAACGACACCGGCCACCTGCGTGGGATCGAGAGCAACGAGCAGCAGACCTGATGCGGTGGGGTATAATGAACGCGACACGCGAAAGGGAGTGAGCATGAAGAGCACGGCCACCAGCGTGGACTACACCCTGCGCAAGCGGTCCGTACTGCGTGATTACCGCTGCGGCCGCCTCTCCGTGTACGACGTCTGCGACGCCCACCCGGAGATGCGCAGGATCGCCGTCAACGTCGGGGAGGACACGAGCAATATGTGCCCGGTGTGCAGACGCGAGAGGCTGCGCCTGCTCAACTTCGTATACGGCAGCGAACTGGACCGCGACAACGGCCGCGTGTTTCCCACCCATGCCATCTTCGACGGCCTGCGGGAAAAATATCGCGAGTACACCTGCTACGTGGTGGAAGTATGCACCGGGTGCAGCTGGAACCACCTCGTGCGCAGCATCCGTTTTGAGAACACGGGAGGTAACTGAGGATGTGCGAATCCCACGCCTACCTGCTCGAGGGCGACGAGGAAAAACTCATCATGGAAGACGTGATCGACGTCAGGGAAGAGGGCGGCAAGGTCATCCTCTCCAACATCATCGGTGAGGAGAGCGCGCTGGAGGCAGAGGTGGCGGCCATCACCCTGCTCGACCACAAGGTCCTCCTCCGCCCCCTGTAAACGTTAATCCGACGCGCGACCTATTCCACGCTGGGTACGGTCAGTGTTTCGTTCCGAGCCGCAGGCGAGGAATGTCAATGCTGACGGAGTAACAACAAGAGCGGCCAGCGATACGTGGTGCCAGGGCCAGCGTCGGATCCATGGATAACCGGGTTTACCGTCTGTGGGTCAGGTCTTGTTTCTTGCATTCGTGCGGCCAAGGTCGAAGTAGCCGTCTCTGGTGGAATGCAACAAACAAGAAGCCTGACCCGGCACTACCCCTACACGTCGGGCGGCGTCGACTCCCCCGGCTTGTTCTTCCTCGCGCGGCGCACCAACAGCCAGGCGACGACCGCTGCCGCTGCCACTATCAACAGGTAGGGAAGCGCGTAGAAGAAACCCACCGCCAGCTTACCCATGCCCCGGCCAAAGCTCCTGAAGGCATCGCCCACGGAGGCCCAGAACCCCTCTCCATCGTCCTCGGGGCCGGTCTCGTCCACCGAAAGGGTAATGGTGGAGTACCCGACCTGCTGGTCGAGGAAGTTCATCCTCCCTTGTACCTGCTCCTTCTCTAGCTGGATGGAATCGAGGTGTTCCCGTATGGTGATCATCTCCTGGATGGTCTGGGCTTTGGCGATAAGGGACATGTAGAAGGACTCCTCGGCCTGCAGGTGCTTCAGCCGGCTCTCCATGTCCACATACTCCGCGGTGACGTCGTTCGTGGAGACCTGGGTGGAGACCACCTCTCCCAGGTCCGCGACTTCCGCCGCGACCTCGTCGAACCTGTCGGCCGGGATGCGCAGGGTGAGGGTGGCATAGGTGAAGCCTTCGTCGTCACGGCTCGCGCTCTCCCCCTCCACGTAGCCGCCGGCCGCCGCGGCGATGGCCAGGGCGTCCTCCCTTATCCTTGCGTATCCGCCCTTCTCCGTATCCATCTCCATGAGGGCGGTCTTGATCACCTTGAGCTGCATCTGGGGCAACGTGGACGAGCCGGGAGAAACGATGGCCTCGCCCTCCCCCGCGGCGAGTTCGTTCACCGCGTCTTTCGTCTCCGCCGCGACCGATTCCTCCGCTCCCGCCCTGCCCGCATCCGCTTCATACCACAGGGTCTCGTCGCTCGTGGGGCGCGGACCCTGCTCGATCTCCCCGCCGCATCCCAGCACCATCGCGACGGTGAAGATAAGCAGCAGCACGCAGGCGGTCCCCAGGCCTATCCATCGTTTTTGTGTCATCTCCCTACCTCCGATCAGCATCTGCAAAGCCCACGGTCTTAGGACGCAGCCGGAAATCAAGCTGGTTCCACTCTTTTCCAACATGCGCTGGCTCCCAGCGCTTCGCATGACTGGCCGCTTTCGCCGGCATGGATGCCGGCTTACATGGGTTGCGTGAGAGAACGGGAGACGGGTATATTTTCTACAACCGTAATGCGCCGCCACTATGTCTCCGAGGTGGACAAGCGAGATGAGCACAGAGGACAAGAAGGGCAAGACCAGGATACCTCGCGTCGCCATGCCCGAACAGGACGCAGAGGCGCGCAAGGGCAACTTCGAGGAGGTCGCGCTGGGGCTGGGAGAAAGGGAGGCCATGATCGAGGCCTCGCGCTGCCTGCAGTGCAAGAAGAAACCCTGCGTGGCCGGGTGCCCGGTCGAGATAGATATCCCCGCCTTCATCAAATCCATCGAGGGGGGCGACTTCCTGGAGGCAGCGGCCAGGCTCAAGGACCAGAACAACCTGCCGGCGGTATGCGGCCGGGTGTGCCCACAGGAGACACAGTGCGAGGAGGTCTGCACCCTTGGCAAGAAGGGCGACCCCGTGGCCATCGGGAGGCTGGAGCGCTTCGCCTCGGACTACGAGGCTTCCCACGGCGAGTTGATCGTCCCTCCGCCCCGGGCGCGCACGGGAAGGAAGGTGGCGGTCATCGGCGCTGGTCCGGGCGGCCTCACCTGCGCCGGAGACCTGGCGCGCATGGGACACGACGTCACCGTCTTCGAGGCCCTCAACGCCCCCGGCGGTGTCCTCACCTACGGTATCCCCGAGTTCCGTCTCCCCAAGGCCATCGTCATGCGCGAGGTCGAATACGTGCGACGGCTGGGGGTGGAGATCAAGCTGGACCAGGTCATCGGCTGCAGCAACACCCTGCAGGAACTCTTCGAGAGCGGCTACGAGGCCGCCTTCATCGCCATCGGCGCCGGCCTCCCCATGTTCATGGACATCCCCGGCGAGAACCTCAACGGCGTGTATTCCGCCAACGAGTACCTGACCAGGTCGAACCTGATGAAAGCCTACCTGTTCCCCGCCTACGACACCCCGATCAAGAAGGCCAGAAAGGTGGCGGTCATCGGCGGAGGCAACGTGGCCCTAGACAGCGCACGCACCGCCCTCCGCCTGGGTGCCGAGGAGGTGAGTATCGTCTATCGCCGCTCCCGCACGGAGATGCCGGCCCGCGCAGAGGAGGTCGGGCACGCCGCCGAGGAGGGCGTGGTCTTCAAGTTCCTAACCCTGCCCGTCCGCATACTGGGCGAGGACTGGGTGCGGGGCATGGAGTGCCTGGAGATGGAGCTGGGCGAGCCCGACGACAGCGGGAGGCGCCGGCCCGTCCCCATCAAGGGCTCCGAGTTCGAGCTGGACGTGGACCTGGTGGTCATGGCCATCGGCACCAGGGCCAACCCGCTCCTGCCGGCGACCCTGCCGGAGCTGAAGCGTAACAAGTGGGGATACATCGAGGTGGACCCAGAGACAGGCCAGACCTCCGTGCCCAATATCTTCGCGGGCGGAGACATCGTCACCGGCTCGGCCACGGTCATCGAGGCCATGGGAGCGGGCAAGACCTCGGCCCGGGCCATCCACAAGCTGCTCACGGGGGAGGAAGCCCCCTTCTAGTCCGCCCGCGGCCGCGCCGCCCGCTGGAACCCCTGCCCGCGGCACGCCGTCATTACCATGTGTCCGGGATGAAACCCGGGGAGCGCTGTGGCGAAGCCGTGTGATACGTCCGCGGGCCGAGGGCACGACCTCCACGCTTCCCGCTACCTGGCCCGTAAGCGGTGTTCTATAATATGAAAAAGCGTTGTGCGACCAGAGAGGTGAGGAAATGGGATTCGTCGATAAGCTGAAGCAGCAGGCATCGAGCCTGGGCGCGCAGATCGACCAGGCGCTGGACAGCACCAAGCAGAAGGGCCAGGTGGGCACGCTGCGCAAGCAGCGCGGGGACATGATCGCCCAGCTGGGCGAAGCCCTGCTGGAGCAGTTCCGGCAGCAGCAGGTGGACGCCGAGCAACTGCGTCCGCAGGTGGAGCAGATCTTCGAGGTGGAGCGGCAGATCATCGATGCCGAGGCCGCCGCGGAGGCCCAGAGGCAGGCAGCAGCCGCGCCCCCGGCTCCACCCCAGGCCCCGGCCGCTCCGCCCGCTCCGCCCGCGCCGCCCGCGCCTCCTGCGGCTGCCCCGGCTCCGCCCCAGGCTCCGGCTGAGGCGGGAGCGGTAACCTGCCCTTCCTGCGGGAACGAGGTCCCGGCCGGGTCGGCTTTCTGCCCCAACTGCGGGACGAGAGTCTGAACCCAGCGGGGGTATAGCCCGGGGAGCGGCATGGAGGCAGGAGATGACGGCACGCAGGTTGTTGCCACTACTGTTCATCCTGCCGGCGACCGTTCTATGCCTCGCCGCGGCGGGATGCGGGCAGGCGACGCCGGAGGAGACGGTATACAAGTTCCTGGGCGCGGTGCAGTCGCACGACCGCGAGGCCATGCGCTCCTGCATCAACCCGGAGGCGCTGGAAAAGGTGGCCGAGGGGAGCGGAGAGATAGCCCGTCAGTGGGAGGAGCTCTACCGCAGGTACTTGGCGGAGCCGACGAACTGGCGCATGGTCTTCGAGAACGTGCGCCTGGACAGCTCTTATCTGGACAAGGACCGGGCCCTGGTGAGGCTCGCTGGAGGCAGGTGCGAGCTGTATAACCTGAAAGAGGGTGCATGGGTGTCCATGGGCGAGATCGATTTCTCCACCGAGGACTTCGTGCCCCTTTACGTGGTGGAAAGAGACGGGCAGTGGTTCCTGGAGGCGCTGGACCTATACGTGATCTTCGGGCTGGAAAGCGCGGCCCGGACGTGAGATAGAGAGTAAGGGGGTTGCACTTGCGCTGTCCCAATTGCGACTACGATAACCCGGAAGGACGCCGCTACTGCGAGGAGTGCGGCGAGAAACTCCTCGACCTCGAGGCGATGAAAGCTCGCGCCCGCAGGCGTTCGGGGCGCGAGGCGGCGGCGTACCGCCGCGAGGCCCAGAAGGACGGCCTCGACGCCGAGGAGGCGGAACGGCGCAGGCGCCGCTCCTCGCGCCGGCGTACCAGGCCCTGGGTGGGCGTGCTGCTGCTGGCGGTCGTCTTGATAGCCGTCATCGTGGTCATAATCGTCCTGGCCAGCGGAGGTGAGAGCGGGCCGGAGAAAGCGGTCAATGACTTCTTCAACGCCATCAAGAACAAGGATATCGTAGTCTTTATAAAACATACGGAACCCGATCTTTATAAAATGGTAAAGAGCGGTGAATACCAACCTGACCCCTATAGCGATGGCCTGGAATACGATACCTATACCCTCGACGGGCTGACCACGCGGCTGGTATCGGAGGATGGAGACAGCGCCGAGGTGGAGATCACCGGGGGCTTTTTCGAGGGGTTTTTCAGTGATGGCAGCAACAGCGGCGGCGTTGATTTCTCGCAATACCCCCGTCTGGTGAGGCTGGTCAGGGTCGAGGGCACCTGGATAGTGCAGGACTACCAGATGATGAAGCTGCCGTACCCCATCGCCGAGATAGGACCGGATCAGCCGGAATACCCCGAGGTGGAGGAGCCGAGCTGACAGGGGCGGCGCCGTAAACTATACTAGTACGGTCATGCGAGCGAGAAAGAGAAGTGTTTTGATCAAGCAGCGATACCTTGTCTACATCATCGCGGCCGCCGCTCTCATCCTCTGCGCCGGCTGCGGCTGGAGCAGCGGCCCGGCCTTCTCCGGGGACTATACGGATTTCGATCCCGAAGCGTACAGCGCCCCCGAGAACCAGGACCCCATGGCCACGGTGGCGGCATGGTTCGCGTCCATGGAGTTCAAGCGCAGCGAGAACGAAGAGGGCGTGATGGTGCCCGACCAGGAACTCGGCCGGGACTTCGAGCTCTGGCTCTCGGTGGTCAACCCCGAGACCCTGATCGACCCCAGCGGGCAGTTCATCGGCATGGAGCAGGTGGACGCCCTGCGGGGGATATGGGAGGACGTCGAATCCTGGCAGGTGGAGTTCCTGGACGTCCAGATGGAGCTGGCCTCCGATGAAGGCGGCGAGGCGACGGTGGACCTTATCGATGGCGGGATACGCTACATCGGTGACCAGTTCTTCGACAGCCCCGAGTACCGCCAGGACAGCTTCGGGGACAAGAAGGGCCAGGTCTTCCTGCGCTACTTCGAGGACACCGAAAACGACCCGTTGCAGTTCATCCCGGGGATGGAGGACATCGCGGGCAAGGGACGCTGGGTAGTCGTCGGCGGCCTGGACTTCTCCGAGGAGAACGCCTGGGGCCATGGCGCTCCGCAGTAAGACGCCGGCACGAACCCCCCCCCCGACACTCTCCCGATAAGCCAAGCCCCCCCAGGACGTCTATAACCAGACTATGCGCGGCCTGACCTCGCCCTCCTCGATATCCAGGACCGCGTAGGAGAGGCGGTCGGAGAAGCGGCGGTCGTTGGGGCTGCCGGGGTTCACCAGCAGGGTCCCTTTCCTCTCCTCCACCAGCGCTTTATGGGTGTGGCCGAAGACGACCACGTCCACGCCCGAAAAACGCGAGAGCACCCGCCTCTCGATGCCCATGGGCGGCCCCCAGCCATGGATGACCCCGATGCGCTTATCCCCCACCCTGGCGACGGTCTGCTCGGGCAGCACCGACCTCACCTCCGGCCGGTCCATGTTCCCGTACACCGCCCGGGTCGGCGCCAGCCTCCCCAGTTCGTCCAGGACGGACAATTCGATGAGGTCGCCGGCGTGCACGATGAGGTCGGCCCCCTCGCAGGCCTCCAACAGCTCCCGCGGCAGCGGCGTGCCCACCTTGGGTATATGGGTATCGGCCAGCAATATGACCCGCGCCACGACTGCCTCCGTCCCCTGCTTGCTTTTGTCCCTTCCTGATATATTATATAGTGGGTCCCGGACCGGGGGAGTACGAGATGATCCACAAAAAAAAGAAAGAGCTGCGCAAAAAGGTCCAGGAACTGCGCGACGCCATGGATCCCGAGCAGAGGAAGCTCCTCTCGGCCCGCGTCTGTGAGAACCTGTGGTCTGTCCCGGAGTTCGCCTCCGCCCGTACCGTCCTTTTCTTCATCTCCTTCCGCAGCGAGGTGGACACCGTACCCATGATCCGCCGCGCCCTGGACGAGGGCAAGGTGGTCTGCGTGCCCTGCACCGACGACGGGGAAAAGAGCATGGTGGCCTCCCGCATCATCGACCTCGAGGGCGACCTGGAGGTGGGGAACTACGACATCCTCGAACCGAGGGAGGCGTGCCTGCGACCGATACCGCCGCAAGAGATCGACGTGGTGCTCATGCCCGGGGTGGCCTTCGACCTCTCCGGCGGCCGCCTGGGATACGGCGGCGGCTATTACGACCGTTTCCTCGAGAGATGCGACCCGCGCTGCGCGCTCATCGCCGTGGCCTTCGATATCCAGATCATCGAGCACGTGCCCTGTGCCGACCACGACCACCACATCCACAAGGTGGTGACCGAGTCGCGGGTCATCGACTGCCGGGACGGCTGTCCAGCTTCTTGAAACCGGATTCCGCGTTCCCGCCTGCCCAGCTGAGCCCCGGGCGCGAATTCCCCTCCCCGCCACCCGCGCGCGAGGCGTGCGCCCGCATGCGTGTTATAATCAACCAGGACTTTTAGCAGGACTTTTCGAAAACAGGAGAAGACAAGCGTTGGAGGAACAGCATGCTCGGCAGGGGAGGCCGCACCAAGAGACGGCCGGGCCGCCGGGAGATACTGATATTCCTGACAGTACTCGGCCCCGGCCTGATCACCGCCATGGTGGACAACGACGCCGGCGGCATAGCCACCTACTCCGTGGCCGGCGCCCGCTTCGGCTACGAGCTGTTGTGGGTACTCACCTTCACCGCCGTCCTGCTGGCCATGGTCCAGGAGATGACCGTGCGCATGGGCATGGTCACGGGAAAGGGACTGGCTGCTCTCATCCGTGAGAGGTTCTCCCTGCGCCTGACCGCCTTCATCATGCTCACACTCCTGGTGACCAACTTCGCCAACACCATCTCCAACTTCGCCGGACTCGCGGCGAGCATGCAGCTCTTTCACGTCCCGCCCTGGATAGCAGTGCCGCCCCTGGCGGCGCTCATCTGGTGGCTGGTGGTCAAGGGCACCTATAAGCGGGTGGAGAAGGTCTTTCTCATCGCCTCCCTGGTCTATATCTCCTATATCATCTCGGCTTTCATGGCCAAGCCCGAATGGGGCGAGGTGGCCAGGTCGCTGGTCACCCCCTCGCCGCAGTTCAACACGGCTTACCTGGTCATGACGGTGACCATCGTCGGCACCACCATCGCCCCCTGGATGCAGTTCTACCAGCAGGCGGCCATCGTGGACAAGGGGCTCGATTCCTCCAAGATAAGGTACGAGCGCGTCGATACCGTGGTGGGCTCGGTGCTCATGACCGTGGTGGCCATGTTCATCGTCATCTGCTGCGCGGCGGCCTTCTACAACAACCCGGAGATCGGCCCCACCACCATCACCAGCGCGGAACAGGCGGCGGCGGCACTGGCCCCGGTGGCCGGCAGCAACGCCTCCTACCTCTTCGGGCTGGGGCTATTGGTGGCATCGCTCTTCGCGGGGTCCATCCTGCCCCTCTCCACCGCCTATACGGTATGCGAGGCGTTCGGGTGGGAATCGGGCATCGACCGCCCCTACCGGGAAGCGCCCCGTTTCTATTTCATCTATACCTTCCTCATCGCCGGGAGCGCTCTGCTGGTGATGATCCCCGGCATCCCGCTGGTCCTGCTCATGGTGCTTTCGCAGACCATGAACGGCATACTGCTGCCGGTCATCCTGCTGTGCATGCTGACCCTGGTGAACGACCGCGATATCATGGGCGCCTACGTCAACCCGCCCTGGCTCAATGGGGTCATGTGGACGGTCACCGCCCTCTTGACCTCGTTGACCCTGGTCTTGATCGTTTCGACTTTTTTTCCGTCGGGCTGATCGGGGAGGTGAGAGCTTGAAGGAAGACGAGAGTATCTTCTCCCTCAGTTCCCTCCTGAAGAGGGAGGTGAGGGACGCCGAGGACCTGGACATCGGGCACGTCCAGGACCTCGCGGTGGAGCTGGGGACCAGTCCCCCTGTGGTCAGCGAGCTCGCGGTGCACCTGCAGTGGACGGACCGCGTCGGGGACCTGGTGCTGCCCCGGGCGGTGGAGGACATCATCCTGCTGCTGCCCTGGTCCGAGGTGGAGGCGCTGGAGCCCGAGGCGCTGCTCCTTCGCGGAACCCATCCTTCCTTTGAGGTGGTGTCCTGCGAGAACAAGGTCCTGGCGCGCCGGGACATCCTCAACAAGCAGATCACCGACGAGGAGGGCCACCGCCTGCACCGCGTCGACGACGTGCTCATGCGCCGCGAGGGGGTGTTGCTCTTCCTGGAGGGGCTGCAGGTGGGGACGGAGTGGCTGCCCGCCGGGAGCAGTATCGGCAGGCTCGTGAGCAAGCTGCGCCGCCGCTACGAGCGCGAGGGGGAGACCAACATCATCCCCTACGAGGCCATCCTCAGGGTGGACGAGGAAGCCCTGGTCATCCGGACCTGAGGCGCTATAAGGGCTCGGCCTTCAGGTGTTCGGGCTCAGACCTTTTATCCGCCCATTATCCTGTACGGGTCCGGAAGACCAGGGCGGGGGGTCAGTATAGGGAGCACCTAAATGATCCTGGTCTTCTATTAGCTGCTCTTGTGCCCGGGGGTATGATAATCTCAACATGTGTTGATCATAGTTATCAACGTTATAGGTTCTGGTGGGTTGCAGGTTGGAGAACAGCGCTTGGGGTTCCATGGTAATCGGCATATAGCTAACCGGTCTCGGATTCTTGATTCGCCTCTTTCGTAAACAGCTAGTAAGGATTTCTAGTTTCTTTTATATGCTTGACACTGAGAAGGGTTGGCGAGGGCGTTGGACTGCGGTCTCGACAGGTTCGATGGTGATGGGCGCAGCACTTGTAATCGTAAGTATATTCCGTTTTCTGTAGAATAACCGCAAGAAAGAAACGGAGGACGCGGGGGCGCCCTCCGTTGTTTTCTTGCAGTCTCTTAGTGATCGCGTTCGTCGCCCTCGAGGGGGACGAAGCGGTCGGCCAGCTTCTCCAGCACCGCGGGCATGGTGGTGTACTCCATCTCGTCCAGGGGCAGGCGGTGCGGCTCGAAGGGTCCGTGCGCGCGCAGGTAATCCGCGATGTCCAGCGCCTTCTGGCGGGCGTTGTTGTAGCTCGGGTCGGCGAACATGTCCCGGGGGCCCACCAGTTTCCCCTCTATGAGCTGGAAGCCCAGGGCCACCACCCTCGGGGGTCCATCGAAGCGGGTGGGGGTGTCCCAGTCGGTTCCCACGGGCATGAAGGGCCCGTGGTGGCTGCCCCGCATCCATCCCGCCACGGTGTAGGGGAAGGCGAAGGGCTCGACGACCTCCCCCACGGCGGGCAGCCCGCTCTGGCAGCGCACCGCCATCACCGGGTCGTCCTTGCCCACGTAGCGCCCGGCCATGAGGAAGAGGCGCTGGGTGGAGGTCACCGCCACCGGCTCATTGCTGTCGTCGCCCTTGCGGAAGACGTGCTTGATGACGTAGCGCGAGGGCGCGCCGATGAACACCAGCATGTCGTAGATCTCCTCGGGGGTGTTGAAGATGACCTTCTTCTCGTCGATGAGGTCGTGCACCTCGAAGCGGAAGCCGTCGTGCATGGAGGGGTCGATTACCAGGCCGGCGGTGTTGAAGGGGTCGGCGAACATCTTGTAGAGGGGATAGTTCCAGGACCCCGGCTCGGTCTTGTCGGCCAGGAAGCAGATGATGGGCTCGCTCTTGCGCTCCACTATCTCCATCTCCGCGAACCCGGGGCCCATGCCGCGCAGGTTGCCGGAGAAGGCGTCGGTGAGCAGGTCCTGCCCCGCGCCGTACTGCCCGAGTTCCTTGGCCACCTCGGTGACTTTCTCGAAGGTATCCCAGGCGAAGTGGTGGATGTCCTCGTTGTCCGGGCCTTTTGTGTGGGTCATGATCAGGGCGATATCGTCGCCACACTTGGCCTGGCAGTAATCGATGATCAGCCCTTTTTCCTTGGCCTCGGCGAGCAGCTCACGCGTGCGGCTGAGCATCGCCGGGTGCACGTCGGAATGGCCGACGTAGCCCCCCACATCGGCCTTGATTATGCTGAACGTGACCTTCATACTCCTACCTCCTTATTCCCGCTTTGAAGTGCTCTTTCTATGCCTTCCTTCCGATGATCAGGCCGCCCCGGCGCGCGGCGGCTATCAGCCACGACATTCGCCATTATAATGGCTATGCAGTATCATTTCAAAGATGTGGACCGGAGCCTGAGCGGCGGTCCCACCTCCAAACCCGGACAACCTTAATAGTACCCAAAAGCGGGGTGGTGGAAACTTGGCGGTCGAGGTGCAAGATACGCAGGGAGAATGCTGGTATGCCCTGGGCTGCGACGAGGTAACGGACAAGCTCTGCGCGTCATGTGATAACGGCCTCAGCGAGGTGGAAGCCGCGTCCAGGCTGCGGGACTACGGGCCCAACATCATCCGCGAGGAGAAGCGGGAGCATCCCGTCAAGCTCTTCCTCGACCAGTTCCGGGACTTCATGATCTACGTGCTGCTCGCCGCCGCCATCATCTCCGCCCTGCCGCCCCTCAATGAATATGTAGACGCCATCGTCATCATGATCATCGTCATCGCCAACGCTGTCCTGGGTTTCGCGCAGGAATACCGAGCGGAGAAGGCCCTGGAGAGCCTGCGCACCCTGAGCGCTCCCACCGCGCGCGTGAGGCGCAACGGCATGGAGAAGGTCGTCCCATCCTCGGACCTCGTGCCCGGCGACCTGATCCTGCTGGAGGCCGGGGACCGCATACCGGCCGACGCCCGCCTGCTGGAGACACACAGCCTGCGGGCCGAGGAATCGTCCCTGACCGGCGAGTCCCTGGCGGTCGAGAAGAAGCCCGACCGCCTGGAAGGCAAAGACCTTCCCCTGGGCGACCGCAGGAACATGGTCTACAGCGGCACCCACATCGTGCACGGCCGCGGCAGCGCCCTGGTGGTGGAGACCGGCGGCCGCACCGAGCTGGGCCGCATCGCCGAGATGATCGGCGAAGCGGTGGAGGAGAAGACCCCCCTGCAGGTGGAGCTGGGGCGGGTCGGTAAGAGGATAGCCCTGCTCTGCCTGGCCATCTGCGCGGTGATCTTCGCCATTGGAGTGCTGCGGCAGTTGGAGTGGGCGGAGATGTTCCTCTTCTCGGTGAGCCTGGCGGTGGCCGCCATCCCCGAGGGACTGCCGGCCATCGTGACCATAGCCCTCTCCCTGGGGGTGCGGCGCATGGCGGACCGCAATGCCCTGCTGCGCCGCCTGCCCGCGGTGGAGACCCTGGGTTGCGCCGACGTCATCTGCACCGACAAGACCGGCACCCTCACCCGTAACATCATGGAGGTGCAGGAGATACTGCTCCCCGGTCTACCTGCCTTCCTCCCCTCCGAGACCGACAGAGACGCGGGCGACTGGGATAACTCCCTGCGGCCGCTGCTGACCGTTGCGTCCCTCTGCAACGACGCCCGGGAACAGGACGGGGAGTTCATGGGCGAGGGGACCGAGGTGGGCCTGCTGCGGGCCGCGCATGACCTCGGTTATCCCCTGGCGCAGGCTGCGCGGGAGATGCCGCGCGTCGAGGAGGTGCCCTTCGAGAGCGAGCGCAAGATGATGAGCACCGTGAACGAGGTGCCGGGAGGGGGCGCCGGCCCGGACCTCTTTCCTTTTGTCTCCGCCCCCTACCTGCTGCTGACCAAGGGAGCCCCGGAGGCCGTACTCAACCACTGCAGCCACGTGCTCACGCCCGCGGGGGTACAGGACATGGGGAGCGGGAGCCGCGTCAACCACGCCGCCGAGGCCGAGGGCATGGCGGAGCGCGCTCTGCGCACCATGGCCTTCGCCTGCCGCCCCCTGGAGGAGGTACCTACGGACCTCACGCCGCACGAGCTGGAGCGAGACCTAATCTACCTGGGCATGGCCGGCCTCATGGACCCGCCGCGCCCCGAGGTCTTCGGGGCCCTGGAGAAGTGCCGTCGGGCCAACATCCAGGTGGTGATGATCACCGGGGACCATGCCGCCACCGCCCGCGCCATCGCGCAGCAGCTCTCCATCCTGGGCCCCGACTCCGAGATGATAACGGGCAGCGAACTCACCCATATCAGCGACGAGGAGCTGGAGCGCAGGGTGGAGCGCATCGCCGTCTACGCCAGGGTTTCGCCGGCGGACAAGGTGAAGATCGTGCGCGCCTGGAAGCAGACGGGCAAGACCGTGGCCATGACCGGGGACGGGGTGAACGACGCTCCCGCGCTGAAGAACGCCGACATCGGCGTGGCCATGGGCATCGCCGGCACCGACGTCAGCAAGGAGGCGTCGGACATGGTCCTCGCCGACGACAACTTCGCCACCATCGTGAACGCGGTGGAGGAAGGGCGCATTATCTACGACAACCTCAAGAAGTTCATCTACTTCCTGCTCTCCTGCAACATGAGCGAGGTCTCAACCATGTTCCTGGGGATGCTCTTCGTCTCGGTCACCCCCTTGCGGGCGGTACAGGTGCTGTGGATGAACCTGGTGACCGACGGTTTCCCGGCCATGGCCCTGGGGGTGGACACCGCGGCGCCGGACATCATGGTGCGCCCGCCCCGGGACCCCTCCGAGGGCATCCTCTCCGCGCGCAAACAGCTGATGGTGCTGTGGCAGGGGCTGCTCCTGTCCCTGGGGTCGCTCACCGCCTTCTTCATCTCCTACTACGCGCTCTACCCCGGCGGGGGCGAGGCCAATATCGCCAAGGTGCAGACGGTGGCCTTCACCACCCTGGTACTGGCGCAATTACTGCACGCCTTCAACTCGCGTTCCGAGCGCCTGACCCTCATGGAGATGAAGCTCTTCGACAACAAGGCCTTGCTGGCGGCCCTGGGCGGCTCCCTGGCCTTGCACCTGCTGGTCATCCTGGCTCCGCCGCTCATGGACGTCTTCGGCACCGCCTACATCGACGCCATGGGGTGGGGGCTCATCCTGGCCTGTACCGTCCTGCCCGTGGTGCTCATCGACCGCATGAAGTTGATGTTGCGGGCCCGAGCCCGGGGGTAGCGGTCCCCGCTCATGGTGCTTCTCCGAGCCCGGCGACAAGGCTGATCGTCGTCGCAAGCTCCTCCGAGCACCTTGCTCGCCGGGCCAGTGGCAGCATGGAAGATATCGCTTCAGACCATCCCAGCGTTCTCGAGCAGGGTTTGTTGTTCAGGCGACACCCGGGTATGATCACAATTCTTCCAGCCACCCATATGCCCGGTCATATCACACCGTGGCCTACTCACTTCTCTCCAGGATAGCGGCAGCACTATACGGGTCGCCTCCACCGTTAATGGTATTGGACGCAGTTCTTAGCCGGTGGTTTCCTCGGTCTCGGCGGGTTGCAGGGCCCCTTCGGTGAAGGTGCAGTTGGGATCCCAGAGCAGCCACTCGTTGATTCCCAGCTCGTAGCAGGCCCGCATCTGCGACTGCACCTCGGTGGTGCCGTAGGTGAGGCGCAGCGAGAAGTCCTGCAGCCAGGGCCGCAGCTTGCAGGCGGTACCCTCCAGCTTCTTCTGGAAGTCCACCAGGCTCATGTACACGGTGTCGTGGGGGTTAGCCTCGGGGTCGCCGATGTTGTACTCGCCCGTGTTGTAGTGGGATGGGTAGACCATGGGGCACACGTAATCCAGGTACTGTCCCATGGCGGTGATGTCCTGGCCGATCCCCATATCCCCCTGGCCGGAGGCGGTGAGGCCGAAGACGTCGGCCGAGAGGACCGTGCCCATAGGCTTGAGGCCGTCGCGCATGAACTTGAGGAAATCCTGTATCACCTGCGACTTGGTGCGCGTATCGCCTCCCTGGGCGGGGAACACGCAGGTGGTGGTGTCGCCATCGGAGGGAAAACGCACGTAGTCCAGTTGTATCTCCTTGAAGCCCTTGCGGGCGGCTTCCACCGCCAGCCCCAGCAGGTAGTCCCAGTTCTCCCGGTTGTAGGGGTCGAGCCACTTGCCGTCTCCCCATCTTCCTCCTCCAGCGGCCTGTACCGCGAGGTCGGGCCGCTTCGAGGCCACCACCGGGTCCTTGAAACAGACGATACGTGCGATGGTGTAGACATCGTTGTACCAGCACTTGTCCATGATGCGGTCTATATCCACCCCACCCGCTGTCAGGGGGCTGCCGACCGCGACCCCCAACGGCACCTGGCTGGGATAGGCGACCCTGCCGCTCTCGTCCTTGACGTCGATCTGCATCCCGTTGAGCTCGGTCCTCTCCACCAGGTCCGCCATCTGCTTGAAGAAGGCGCGGTCGGCCGCCACCCAGATAGATACATGGATGCCCTTTATCTGAGGGGGCGGTGCGGTATCCAGCAGCAGTTCACGCCGGTTTCCCGCCGCATCCACCGCGGCGATGGTCACCGTCGGCCGCTCGTAGCGGTCCACCTCGACCTGGAAAGAACCGTCCTGCTCCGGTGCAAGCCTTTTTTCGTCCACGGTCATGATGTCCGCGCCCTCCACGCGGCCCCTGATGACGGTGATGCCGTCGTCACGCAACTCCGTCTCGTCGATCTGCACCATCGGCGGTGCGTTGTCCACGATGAAGCGCGACGTCGCCTCGAGCTCCTCGCCGACCATCACCTCCGCCAAGTGCTCACCGTCCGCGAGGTCTGCGTCCAGGCTGAGCACCGCTTCGGCGATGACCGCCTGGGCGGTGTGGTCCTCCCCGTCCACCAATATCCTGACGGCGGCCGGGTCCACGTTGCCCTTCAGGGCGGCCTCTATATGGACCGGCATGCCGGAGACCTGTGAGCCGTTCTCGGGCGTTATATCGCTGGCCGCGGGGGAACCGAGGAGGATCACCAGCATGACGATGAGGAAGACGGCGCCGCCTACTCCCACCAGGGCCCATAACGCCCGCGGGGTGATCTTCGTCCTGCGGCGGCGCATGCGTGGCTGAGCGCGCGCGCCGGTTATCTTGTTGCGCGGAGTGACCCGCGAACGCAGGCGGCGGCGGGTGAATATCCTCTTATCGCTCCTGGGATAGTATGCCACTGGCGGCAAACCGCGGGCGACCTGCGGTCCCCCGCTCCTCCTTTCCTAGTATGTCTTCAGTTCCCTGTCGCCGAGCTTGCTCTGATCGACCCTGTCTATCATGTGCTTGGGCACGGTTACGGTGCCCGGGTTGCCGTCGCTGCGGAAGCGCCGCTCAGGGTTCTCCATGAAGTACTGTATCCAGGCATAGATACCGGAATCGCCGGTGTCCAGCGAGGGGTCGAGGGCCTGCACGCGCGGGACCCGCACGGGATCGAAGGAGTAATCGCACGGCGACGGCGCCGGATTGGCGCCCACCAGCAGCGAAGCCACGAAGCTGTAGGTGATGCCGTCCGTGCTCCCCCCCAGCGCCAGCGACTTGTTGGCGGGTTCCGACCCGTAAGGAAGGGCCAAGCTCTTCTCCTCGTAACCGGGAAGATACGCCTGCACCGCCTCGATGTTGCCGGTTATCTCCTCCTGGACGGCGGTGTCGTCGAGCTTGGCGAGCTCGGGGTGGGTGACGCAGTGGTTGCCGATGTCGTAGCCGTTGGCCACCAGGTAGTCCAGTTTCTGCTGGATGTATTCGTCCTGCCCGAAGAGCCTGGGCTCGACATAGAAGGTGGCGGTGATGTTGAAGTCGGGGTAATCCCTGTCGAACTGTTCCATGACGCCCATGGCGCAGCGGGGGTCGATGACCGTCTGTCCGTTCTCCTCGATGTACCTGAACTGGGAGGGGTCGGAATCGTCGTAGGTCAGGACGACCGGCGTATATCCCGCCTCGACGGCGATATTGTTGGTCGCATAGTCCTTCATGCTGACGCAGCGGTAGCCCTCGTTGTAAAGGAACTCCAGGTCGGCCCGGAGGTTCTCGGGAGTGCGCGACCACCGTCCCTCCTCGCCTATCTTGTGGTATTCGAGCACCATCACCGCTCCCAGCTCGTTCACCTTGAGGTTGTAGAGCTCTCCCTCGTTCATCCCTCCGACCATGGATACGGCACTCTCGATGGATTCGCCGCCACCGCCGGAGGCGAGGGCGGAGATGAGGATGATGACCAGTACCAGCAGGGCGATACCGCCCAGCAAGACATAGAAGCGGCGGGTGAACCTTATCCTCTGCCGCGGACGCCTTCTGACCGGTCTCTGCACGCTTTCGGTCATGATCGTACCTCTCTTCTGGATGCCTCTCCCGCGATTCGAGCCACGCCGTTAAAAACCAGCATATACTGTAGCATCCAGGCTGTTTACCTCATATGATAAACAACATTCCTACTTCGGCGCGACCACAAGGGAATCACGCCCATCGACCATTATATAGACTTTCTTTCCACGGTCCCGGGTTCCCTTTGCCGGGCCTCCGCTCCCCTCCGGCCAGGACGTTTCTACCGCGATGCGGACGTCCGCGCCCCTTATAACCATATAACCGCTCGCTCACGCGTCAAACCGCGCGGCGATGGCGATGGTTTATAATGCAGGAAGACACGCGAGGACCTGCGGTGGGGATGTAGCTCAGTGGGAGAGCACCTGCCTTGCAAGCAGGGGGTCGGCGGTTCGAATCCGCTCATCTCCACCATTTTTCTAAGCGGAGGCTCCGGATATTCCATAGGATTGATGACATTACCCGTTACAGAAAGATAGCGATCAGCAACTGGCGATTCCGGCAAGCAAGCTGTCCGCAGGCATTTGGTCCCATGTCTTACCATCAAGAAGGCGACCGTTCCTCTTCTTGTTAACTCCTCCCCACTGCTTGAAGAAGAAAGGCACGTTCGTCGCCAGGCACTGGTCGCGTATCTTCCTGGCCCAGGCGAGGTCCATCGGTCGTGCTCCAGGACCTGATTCCCCCCCAACTATAACCCAGTCGATGCCCTCCAGGTCGAGGTCACGGATCGGCCCAAGCAGGGGCTCAAAAGACACGAATTTGATGTGAGCATCCGTTTGTCTGAGACAATCTACACGATACACATGCTCATCGTCCTCTACGCTGACCCCCATCCACACACTGGATGGCCAAGGCAGCACCGTTGCCACTTCGTGGAGCCGCCGTGAGCGTTTCGTAAGCACCTGAAAACGGTGATGTGACGCCTCTGCCATCACCACAAAGACCTTGGCTATGAACTCCAGTGGAACCTCTTCGTGGAAGAGGTCGCTCATGGAGTTGACGAAGATTACCTGAGGGCGTTTCCAACGTAGAGGCATCTCAAGCACGTGCTCGTGCGTGGTAAGTTTGAAACCGTTGGCATAGTTGGGGTGGCCCATGGCCTTCAGGCGCCCGGACATGCGCTCCGCATAGCAGTTCCGACAGCCCGGGCTTATTTTCGTGCAGCCCGTAACTGGATTCCAAGTAGATTCCGTCCACTCTATAGAGGATCTTGCCATTATTCTTTACCCCGCCTCATATACTTCGAAAAGATATCTTTCGCTATCTTTTCTCCAACCTCACGCTGGCTGGCGAAGTACAAATAATATACCACCGAGCCTTTCGTATTGCGCATGGGCATTGGGGCAGGCACATGCAGAAATCCCCCTACATCATGAAGCCTTCTACGAAACGCTTCCGTCACTTCTTCGTTGCCCAATTTTTCCTCCTCGTCGCCGAAGAACGACTGCTGTGCCTTAATCTTATACGCGATATCGCACCATGATTCATCACCCCAGAAAGCGTTCATGCGTGCTATTCCATCAGCAGGGACATTTTCTGGGATTTCTCCATAGGGCGTTCCTGTTGATGTCCATGATGGGAAAGTTCAAGAAGAGGTCGATGGTGCGAAGCTTGCCAGCGGTTTCGATTACCTGCCAGTTGAGATGCAACCCGTATGGGTCGAGAAGGCAAAGGCCGCGCCTGCATTCCTCATGGCGCACTCGGGGAAATACTTCCTCGATGAGAATCTTGTTACAATCCCCCTCAAAGATATGCACATCCGGTCGTTCCCTAATGAGGCTTTTCAAGTATTCGACCCTATCTCCGTCAAGGTCCACCAGATAGAAATCATCAAATCCAGGTTCAATATTCAGGGCGTTAAGCGGGCTTCCTGGAATAAACTCCCCAGTGCTTTTCGCTATGCTGACTCCTGGCCCCGCGAAGCCATCTATGTAAACATGCGAGAACCCCTTCTTCGTAAGAATAGTGGAATACGCTTGCGTATACTCCCTCACGATGTCGAGTTTAACCTCCGACCAGTATCCGATTTCGTCGAATTGTATTTCTCCGGCCGCCGTCAACTAATCACCACCCCTCGCTCTTCTCATATTTCAATGTGTATCTTTGTATCGCTCCAATCATTATTTACCTGAGGGGTGACAGATATCCTTTTGGCAAGCATCTTGCAAGCAGGGGGTCGGCGGTTCGAATCCGCTCATCTCCACCATTTTTTCTAGCAGCTGTGACTGCCCTTCTCCCGGCGCGAGCGCAGCATCTCGATGAACGCCTCCAGGCGCGTCATCGTCCCCACCGTGGAGGTGTGTTCGTCGAAACAGAGGTCGAGCAGGGGGATGTCGTTCTCGCGCGTTATATGCGGCAGGATGGTGCGGCAGATGTTCTCCGGCATGCAGGTGAGGGGATAGGCGTGGATCACCCCGTCGAAGCCGTCGTCCGGAGCGCCCAGGGTCCCGGCGATGGTCATGTGCTCCTCGCCGCCCAGGACGTAGGGGAGGTAGGCGCGTGTCGCCCGCCGCGCGCGCGATGACGACACGTGCAGAAGCGGGTCCAGCCAGAGGGAACTGAGCAGCCAGCGGTAGGTGGAGAGCACCGGCTGCGCTTCGACCCCGAACTGCGTGCCCAGGCGCTTCACCAGCTCGAAATTGAGCGAGGGCTCCAGCAGGACGTACAGCTCGCCCACGATGCGCACGCGCAGGGTGCCGTTGGGCGGCCGCAGGGGCAGGGCGGTCATGGCCTCGTGCTGCTCCAGGCGCAGCTCCTTCACGCCGCGCAGGGAGGCGGCACGGTCCAGCTTCTCCAGGTATTCCTCCATGAGCGTGTCGGTGCTACCGGGAACTTCCTCCCGCGGCCGCAGTCTCCGCGCCAGCACCTCCAGCTCTTCCACCGCCCGGGCCTTGGCACGCAGCATGGCGAAGGCCCCCGCCAGCCTGGGCACCTTCCTCCCGCCCACGGCGGCGCGCACCTTGTCGAAGACCGCGCGCCAGTCCTCCCTCCCGATGAGCAGGGAGTCGAACTCGTAACCGAGGTCCCTCAGGATAAGGTGCTGCACGTAGGCGTAGTACCCGAAGCGGCAGGCCCACATGCCGCAGACCATGGCCATGGTGTCCGCTCCCCCCTCCAGGGCGTTCATGCAGTCGCCCAGGGTGATCTTGAAGGGGAGGCAGACGAATTCAGGGGCGTGCCTTGCTCCCAGCTCCAGGGTCCTGCGGTTGGGCCGCTCCGGCACCACCGCCTCCACCCCCATGTATTCGACCAGGGACTTAAGGGGGATGTAGGCGTTGCCCATGTGGGGAAAGGCTATCTTCACGGCACCCTCCCCGTCCCGGCGCACCTTCTCTTGCGGTGGCGCAGCAGGTCGACGAAGGCCTCGGCCCGCGTCCTCACCCCGGATTCGGCGCTGTGCTCGTCCAGCACCAGATCCAGAAGGACCTGGCCGCCGGCGGGTTTCAGCTCGCGGCGCACCATCTCGGTTACCAGTGAATCGGGACCGCACCCGAAACTGGTAAGGTAGATCACCCCGTCGACGTCGCCGCGCTTGAGAAAAAGAGACGCGGCGGCCATTAGTTCCTTCTCGTAGCTCCAGGAGAGCGGCGGCAGCGTGCGCGCCTCGGCGTCCAGCTCTTCCTTTCCCAGCATTGTGCTGCCCAGTACCCTCGCCCCGGACATGTCCAGCCAGTGCACCAGCCGCTTGTTGACGATGGGGTCGCCCAGCAGATAGGGGTGCCCGACCACGGCCACGGTGACGTCCCGCTGCGAGAGATAGGCGGGAGGGGGGCTCCCGTTTCCGCCGGCCATCTTCGCCAGCGCCTCGGACGGCAGCAGCCCGCGGTGGAGAAGCCCGTCGAACCTCTCCTGCTGCCGCATGGCCTTACCGTAGACCTGGGGGAAGCCGCGCAACGGCAGCTTCAGCCGCCTCGCCAGGCGCAGGCAGCTCCACCACCAGGGCATGCTGCTGACATCCACGACGAACTCCAGGGGCGCCGGCAAGCCGGGGAAGGAGTAGCGGATCATGTCCGGCGCCGCGATGAGCTTCGGGCAGGTGAAGGTGTCGTAACCCTTCTTCTCCACGCTGACCAGGCGTGGTATGAGAACGGCGTCGACCCTCCCCGCCAGCTGCGACACGTGGCCGAAGAGGACCTTGACCGCCACACACACGTCGTCCACGCAGATGTCCGTGCCCTCGCCCAGCACCTTCAGGTTGGTGGGAGGGGAGGGCTTCACTTCGCACCCGCATCCCTCGAGAAAGGACTCGAGGAAGGGGTAGTAGCGGTAGAACATGAGGGCGCGCGGGATACCGATCTTCACGGCGACGCCACCCCGGACAGATAGCTCTCGCCGCGGTCTCCGTTTTGCGCCATGACGCCACGGTATATCAATGGTACTCTCACTCGTTCTCCCCACCGCCGCGAACCGTGCGGCTTCCGCGCCCACTTCTCCCCGATGGATCCCGGCGCTCGCCGCTCCCCCGGGCCATCCTGGTCACCGGGAATTATATACCTTTAGGGTATCCCCGGGACGGATTAATCGCAAACCGCGCGATCTCGCCGGCGTTGGAGCGCGCGACCTTCCCTGGTCCACCCGGCCGGGGTTGCCGCCTTGAACCCGGGGGCGGCCGCCGCCGTCACAGTACGAGTGCGTCTGGTCTTGCCCAAACAAGCCCCCAGTCCATACAATGCAATTAAAACGAAAGGGAGAAAGAGCATGAATAAGAGATATCTTATCACCGCCGCGCTCGCGGCCGTACTCATACTTCTGCCGTGCTGCGCCGCTTTCGCCCAGGAACAGACGCCGCCGCAACCAACGGAGGGCGAGGTCACCCAGACGCCGGGCGGCATCTATCTCTACAAGGACGGAGAGCTGACGCTGGTGACGCGGGACATCACCGGGGGCAACCAGATGGTGGAGTTCGCGCTCATCGAGCTGTTCAAGGGACCCACGGAAGAGGAGAAGGCGGCGGGGTACGAGACCTTCATACCCGAGGGGGTGAAACTGCAGTACACCACGGTCAAGCAGGACCGCAGCGAATTCAGCGTCAACCTCTCGCGCGAGCTCCTGGACCTTTCCGGTGACGAGGACGCCTCCGCCAAGGCCCTCACCCAGATCGTGAGAACGGCACAGGAGGTCTCCGGGATCCAGAACATCGGGATCACCGTGGCCGGCGAAGCCATGGGAGATCAGCCCCAGGACGCCTTTGACGCCCTGGGCGTGGACAAGAGCGAGACGGGCACCGAGGGCTCCACTCCCGAGGAACAGAGCGAAGGCGGCGGCGGGTTGCTCTGGCTGTGGATACTGCTCGGCGTTGGCGGCGCCGTGACCCTGGGTGTGATCGCCTTCTTCGTCGCCAGGGGGCGCAAGCCAGCCCCGGGCGGCAAGCCGGCCACCAGGACCTCCTCCGGGAAAAAGCCCAAGAGATGAAATCTCTCAGGTTGCTTGCGGCCGCCCTGCTCATCTCCCTGCTCCCGTCGGGGGCAGGTTGCGGTTCGGCAACACCCGCATCGGGCGACCCTTTCCTGTTCGCACTGGCGGACAGTGTGGATACGGCGCGCATGATGGAGACCATAGAGTACATGGCCGGCGAAGCGCTGCGCGGGCGTCCGTCCGGGTCGGCGCATTCCCAGGAGCTGGAGGCGTTCCTCGTGGAGAGGGTCGAAAGGCTTGGGCTGCAGCCCGTGGACGAGCTGGAGCTGGACGGATACCGGCAGGAGTTCCCGGTCCCGTCCGACCGTTGCTTCCTCGAGGACCCACCCCCTCCCGGTACGCCGGTCACCTGCGCGAACATACTGGCCAAGATCCCCGGTGCGTCCTCCGGGGAGATGATCGTGCTCACCGCCAATTATGACGGCATGGGGGTCGACGCCTCCAGCGGTGCCATATATCCTGGCGCGGACTACAACGCCTCCGGGGCCAGCGCCGTCCTCGAGCTTGCCTACATCTTCTCCGCCCTGGAGGAGGTCCCCGAAAAGACCCTGGTCTTCGCATTCCTCGGCGCCGTGGAATGCGGGGGGTACGGTTCCGTCGCCCTCGCCGAGGCCTTCGAGGCCAACGGGCTGCGCGACAGCGTGCGCATCATCAACATCGAGGGAATAGGGTCGGGGGAGGGGTACTACATGGACGTCTG
>JBFLWJ010000028.1 GCA_040757835.1 Actinomycetota bacterium | reverse complement strand
TACTCCGGTGCGTGGTCGAAGACCATGCGCACCGCCCGTTCTTTCAGCTCCGGTGGATATCTCTTTTGTGTATTCATGGCTCCATCCTCTCAGACTATGGAGCCTCCAGGAAAGTCGGGGCGGTTCATCTTGCCATAAGTACTGTTCTGCTCAAGAAGCTGTTTTACTATTTCTCCCTTAAGAATCTCGGCATCCCCTTTTCTGGGTCCCGCAGAGCGCTCACACCACTTCCCCTGCCTATCTTTCCAGCGCACCACCCAACGGTGGGCTGGATAAGGCCCTTCCTGGAGCTCTAACGCCTTCTTACGCTTAGGCCCATTTCGGTCATAAACCCTGCAATAGACCCTGATTTCTTATTCCTCCATTCTCGGCTCGTTCAACCTCAGAACGCATAGGGCACCCATAGGGCATTTCTGGATTTTTCATACAGACGCAAAAACCAGGCTCGAGAGCGAAAGCTTCCGACCTGGTTTTTTTATGGTGGCGAGAGAGGGATTTGAACCCCCGACGCCAGGATTTTCAGTCCTGCGCTCTACCAACTGAGCTATCTCGCCGTCGCATATGTAGACTCCCGAAGGAGCTGTATTTGGCGGAACCGACGGGATTTGAACCCGCGATCTCCGGCTTGACAGGCCGGCGTGTTAACCTGGCTACACCACGGCTCCGCGTAAAACCTGCATCGGGGGCCCCATGGCCCCTGTCATAATACTATATTAAGTCTTCACCCCGGACAATCCGGCGGCCATGGGCACCCTATCCTTTGCGCACCACCGGGGTGGTCTATATAAAAGCCGTACCTGCCGGCTCCTTGTCTGGTGCCCCCAACGGAATTCGAATCCGTGTCACCGCCTTGAAAGGGCGATATCCTAGGCCACTAGACGATGGGGGCACGGAAAATCATCTTCCGCGGCCTGTGCCTCTATACATGATAGCATCCCCGCCGGGACTTTCCCTGACCCAGGCCATAAAGATTTAAGCACCTCAGCCGTTCAATATCAATCCTTTTTAACCGATAACGGAGTAGAGGGGAGCGTTTTTACGTTCCCCGAAAAGGGAGCGTTGTCGCACTTTAACGGCGCTTGAACCGGCGGGAGGACGGGCTCACATGGAAGACGGCCAGCTTCAGAGCATGGAGCAGGAGGGCTCAGCGGAGATCAGCGGTGATGACGAGCGGGCACTGAGGTCCATTGTCGACATCTTCTCGCGCCTCTCCATCGCCTGTAAATCCCGCTCGCTCTATCCCGCGGAGCACCCCACCGCCATCGACGCGGTCGTCCTGTTGCATGCCGTGATGGAGGATTCGTTGCGCATAACGCCGACCGTGGCGGTGAAGGTGGGCAAGGACCGCCTCATCTACGACAGGTGGGTGGTCGGCCAGAGGATGGAGAGCCTGCGCGCGCTGGCCTCGCGCATACGTTCCCTCAACATCCAGGAGATTTCAATGACCGCCGGCGCCTCCTTCCAGGAGGCGGAAGCCCTGGTGGAACTCCTGGTCAGCGGCACCGAGGTGATCGACGCCGCTGGCGGGCCCGAGACCTTCCTGCTGGTAAAAGGGGTCCACAACATCGCCGTGGTAGAGAGCGAGGCGCAGCGGGTGGACGAGGAGGAGCAGGAGGCTGAGAGGCAGGCCGGCATGGACTTAGAGCCGGTGCCGGAGGACGTGGAGTTTACCGAAGACATCGATCCCGAGCAGGTCAAGGACCTCCTCAAGCTGCTGCTCGACCCCGAGGAGCTTGCCCGGGTGCTGATGATGCTCAGCGGCGAGGAGGGCCAGCCCCTGGGCAAGGACGGGTTGGCCGACGCGTCCTTCGCGTTTCTTAAGAGCGCCGCCATGATCGTAGAGCGCAGGTATCGCGAGCGCTTGCAGGACTGCCTGCGCTCCATGGCCGAAGCCCTGCTCTTCCTGGATATCGACGTGCGCAACCTGCTCCTGCTCAAGCACCTGCTGCCCAAGCTGCGCGAGGAGCCGGTATGCCCGGGGATGCTCAACCAGTTCAACGCACAGGAGATAGCCGATGTATTGAGCACGTTCCTCCCCCTGGTGCCGGAGATCATCCCTAAGGCCGGAAGCCTACTCAAGGCCATCGGGTTCAGAGAGGGCGAGATCAGGCACGCCCTGCGGCTGATCCGGGCCAAGCTGGTGGACATGGGACAGATATCCCCTGAACTGCTGGCCAAAATGGATATTGGGCCGGAAAGAGGCAAGAAGGACGTCCAGGCCTTCAACCAGTTGCCCACCCTGGAGGAGGTGGGAGCGATCCTGGGGGAATACAGTCCCGACGAGCTGGAGGAGATCAGGCAGATCTCGCATTTCGATCCAGCCGCGGACCTGCTCACCGACACCACGCCGATGCTCCTGGACCTGCTCGAGCAGGGAGGCAGAATGGACAACCTGATGAAGGTGGTGGAGCAGCTGCAGCAGAACTTCTGGGGCCTGGCCATGTCAGCGGAGCTGAACATGGCCGCGGCGGTGCTGGTGGTCACGCGCAGGATACTGAACAACGGCGACCCGGCAATAGACCCCTTCCGCTCCGACCTCAGGCGTATGCTCGAAGAGGCCTCCAGCCAGAAGGTCATGCGGCGGGTCATCCAGATCGCCTGCAGCAGGCGCGACGATCCCCGGGCGCTGGAAGGCCTCAAGCGCTACATGTGCGAGCTGGGAGAAGACGGCGTCTCCGCCATGGTTGAAGCGCTGGGGGCCGAGGAGGACATGTCCGTGCGTAAGTGCATCATCGACGCCCTCACCGACATGTGCCGCGACCGCGTCCCCCTGCTCGGCGCGTACGTGGACGACGAGCGCTGGTTCCTCGTGCGCAACATCGTATCCATCATGGCCAAGATCCGCTCCCCGGAGACCATCCCTTACCTGAGGCGCACCTTCTACCACCCAAACCCCAAGGTGAAGGCCGAGACCATCCGGGCCCTTGGTTTGACCGGCGGCTACGGATCGTGCGAGCTGCTCATGCAGGGGCTCGGGGACGAGGACGAGAGAACGCGCATCCTGTGCATCCGCTGGCTGGGCAGGCTTGAGGAGGCGCGCGCGGCCCCCCGCCTGGTGATGATGCTCGAGGACAAGGAGCCGGGGGCGGAAAGCCTGCAGGTGAAGAAGGAGATCGTCATGAGCCTGGGCGAGATCAGGGCACCCGAGAGCTACGAAGTGCTGAGGAAGTATCAGGTCAAGCAGAAGCGTTTCAACCGCGCCGAATGGCAGGAGGTAAACCAGGCCGCGTCGCAGGCGCTGAGCCGGTTGACGGAGAAGTTCCCGCACCTGGAGAGGAAGAGATGAACGAGCAGGCTACGCAGGGCGACAGCTACGACCCGGGCAGGAAGCAGGAGGCTCTGGCCTATTTCCATTCCAAGGGAAAGTTGGAAAAAGCGCGGGAGGTGCTCAAGCTCTTCTCCACCGCGAAGAAGTCCGCCTCCCTCTATCCCCCCAACCATGAGATCTGCATCGGTTCCTTCACCGATTTTCTGCGCGCATTCAAGGAGTACATGGCATGGCAGGAGGAGTTCTCGCTGCGCATAGTCGGCGAGGAGTTCTTCTTCGAGGAGAAGCTGATGCCCCGCGAGAGCGTCCTCTATTACCAGCTCATCAAGGAACTGCTCGCCAAGGACACCGGCGGCGTCACCATCCTGGGCAGCCTCACCCCCGGGGAGTTCGTCGATTTCCTCTACCTCTTGAACCTGGGGAGTGACGAGCTGGAGGCTAGGGGCGGGCTTAGGAAACTCATGGAGGAGAAGGAGATAGTCAGCATCATCCTGGACGAGCCGGGCACGTGGGAGGAGAAGACGCGTGAGGTGAAGGAACGCCACTCGGCGCGGGAGGAATACTTCGACGCAGTGGACGTCATCCGCGAGCTGGCGGACCAGGTTATGAGCGACCGCCGCCTCTCTGTGAGCAAGGCCAACCGCGTGGTGGGGGTGCTGCTCAACCGCGTTGGGGAGAACCGCTCCGCGGTGCTTGGTCTGGCGACCATCAAGAGCTATGACGAGTACACCTCCTTCCATTCCGTGAACGTGCTAATCCTCTCGCTGGCGCTGGGCTCAATGCTACCCCTGGACCGCAGCGCCCTGATGATCCTGGGCACGGGCGCGCTCCTGCACGACCTGGGCAAGATCACCATCCCGCAGAGCCTGCTCAACAAGTCCGGGCCCCTCACCACGCCGGAATGGGAGATGATGCAGGCGCACCCGGTAAGGGGGGCGGACATCCTCATGGCGCAGCCGGGGGTGCATCCCCTCTCGGTGATGGTGGCCTACGAGCACCACGCCCGCTACGACCTCGCGGGGTATCCGAAGGTCAGCAACAAGGAGCGCATCGGCCTCTTCTCGCGCATCGTGGAGGTGTGCGACGTGTACGACGCCATGACCTCGTCCCGGCCGTACCAGAAGGCGCGCACGCCGGACCAGGCCATGCGGGTGCTGGTCAAGGACATGAACGCGGTCTTCGACCCCCTCATGGTCAAGGTGTTCATCGACATGATGGGGATGTTCCCGGTGGGGACCCTGGTGCGCCTGGCCACCGGAGAGGTGGGGGTGATCTACGAGCCGGGTGAGAGCGACGCCATGTGGCCGCGGGTGAAGGTGATACGCGACCCGGACGGTGGTGAGGTGGAGCCGCGCATCGTAGACCTGGTCTACCTAAAGGACAAGATCGGGGAGACGGGCGAGGCCATCCTGGAGGCCCTCCACCCCGAGGCGTTGGGCATCGACCCCCTGGATTTCCTCTGACCCGCGCCCGCGGTGCTGCCGGAACCGGATCACCGGAAGAAGCCGCGGATCAGAGCGAGCGTCTCTTCCGGCTTCTCCATGGGCACGAGGTGCCCGGCCCCCGAGACCTGCTTCAGGTCCGCATCGGGCATAACGGACGCCGCGCGCCCGAGGTCGATCACCAGCCGGTTCTCGCTCCTCTCGCCCTCGACCAGCAGGACGGGGCAGGAGATCTTCTCCAGGAGCGGCCAGGGGTCCTGAACCATTCCCCCCATGAACAGAGCCGCTTCTCTCCCGGGGCTGCAAGCGAGGGTGAGCTTTCCACCCGTGGCTTCACTCAGGCCGTGCTGCAGATAGAGGTCCAGCATCTCCGGGTCCCAGTTCTTGAAGAGGTCCTTCCCGAGCAGATACTCCCTGGCCTCTTCCCCATCACGCCAACTGTTGCGGCGCCGGACCGATTTCGAGGCCAGGGGATGTTGCTCCACCGTCAGGTCGACCTCGTAGAAGCCCGAGGGGAGCAGGATGGGCTCGATGAGGAGCATACGCGATGCCAGCGGCCCCCGGAGCGCCTCCGCCATCGAGGCCACGGTCGCCCCCATGGAGTGCCCGACGATGCCGGGCGCCGTGAGCCCCAGACCCGCGATGAGGGCCGTCAGGTCGCTGGCCAGGAGGAGCCAGCTGAGTCCACCTTCCTCGGGGTCGAAGACCCTGTGGTCGCAAAAATACGGCGCGACGACGCGGAAGTCCCCCGCCAGTTCCCTGGCTATGGGGTGCCAGAGCCAGGGCAGGAAACCGGTGGCGTGCAGCATGACGACCGCCGGACCATCGCCGGCATAGTGGAGATATTGGATCTCGGCATCGCCGATGTCCAGGGACAGTATCTCGGGCATCATCGCTCTTACCCTACCATTCCTCGACCTACTTCATCCTGACGCATATTATCACATGGACGAAGGAGGGCGGACCCCCATCTAACGATAGATGATGCGGACGCGGGCGAAGAGGACGGTGGAAGCCACGACGCAGGCGAGGGCCAGTACCCACGCCCCGACATAGCTGCCGGTACGGTCGAAGATGAACCCGGTGATCACCGGCCCCGCCGCGCCCCCCAGCGCGCCGCCGGTGGTGACCGCCCCGAATATCGCGCCCATGCTGGCCTTCCCGAAGACCTCCGCGCACACCGCGGGGATCACCGGGCCGTATGCCGCGAAGCCGAAGCCGAACACCGCCGCGAAGACCATGAGCGACCAGGCCTCGCGTACGAAGATGAGCATGGTTATGCTGGCGAAGAGGACGGCGCAGGCGGGATAGAGGGCGTTCTTCTTCTCGCGCGTGCGGTCGGAGAGCCGGCCGAAGAAGAGCCTGCCGCAGATGGAGGTGGCGCCGTAGACCACGATCGACCACTCCGCCCAGCTCTTGCTGACGCCGCGGTCGGTGGCGTAAGGCACCTGGTGCACCATCACCCCGTAGAGGGCGATGACGATGAGCACGAAACCGGTGAAGAGCAGCCAGAACGAGGGTGTCCGCAGGGCCTCCCTCATGGTGAGCCCGCCCGCGGCAGCGGCCGGAGCGGGGTGTGCCTCCCCACCCGGCTCCTCCTCCTCCGCGACTTCGCCCTTCCCCCCGCGCAGCAGGAATAAGCAGGGGAAGGTGAGGGCCAGGGCCACGTATCCCAGGAACTGGAAGGAGGTCCTCCAGTCCCAAGACGACTGCACCACTCCCGTGAGGCGCGGCAGGATCATGGTCCCGAAGCCTATGCCCATGGTGGCCACGCCGAGGGCCAGCCCCAGGCGGCGGCGGAACCACACCGCCACCGAGGTGTTGGAGGGAACCAGCCCGATACCGTTACCCCCGACGCCGAAGACGACGCCGAAGAAGAAGGCCAGCACCCAGAGGCTGCCCGCTCGCGAGCACATCCACAGCCCGAAGGCGGAGATGAGCGCCCCTCCCGCCATGACCCAGCGCGGCCCGTAGCGGTCCACCAGCCTGCCGGTGACCGGCGCCAGGAAGGCGTAGACGAGGACGCTGACCGTGAAGGGCAGGGATGCCGCGGCGCGGCCGATGCCCAGGTCCTCCGAGAAGCCCTTGATGAGGACGGTCTGGGTGGAACGCACGCCGTAGTTGACGAACATGGCCAGGAAGGCTACGCCCACCACCACCCAGCCGTAGTAGATGCCCTTGCGCGCCCTGTCCAATTTGCCCCTTCCCGCTAGCGGGTCCCGCGGTCAGATGAACTCCAGCCTCCCATGCTTCCGGCCAGCCCCCCTCACTTGCCTGCGCGCAGGGTATGGTCTCGCAGGACCGCGGCGGCGTCCACCGCCTCCTCGGCGTCGTTGAAGATGGGGAAACCGGTGACGCGGCGCGTCTCCGTGCGCACCTCGGTGGTGGAGAGCAGGCTGAAGACGATGGGTTTGTCGTGCTTTTTCATCATCTCCCCCAGCTGGGGAAGGATGTTCTTGTTCAGTCCCTGGATGTTTCCGGCCATCATCTTCCCCCCGGTGATGCGGAAGATGAGAAGCATGATCACGCCGTCGATGAAGTCCTGTTCCAGGAGGCGGTCGATGATATAGGCGCGCGCGTCGGCGTCGTGCACGTCGCCCAGGTCCACGGGGTTGGAGATGTCGATGACCCCGGCCCGCAGGTGCGACCTGATGTCCTCCACCAGGGATGGGGGAAGGGGCGGGAACTCGAACCCTCGGCGCGCGCACTGGTCGGAGGCCAGCACCAGGATGCCGCCGGTGGGAGAGACTAGGGCGATACGGTTGCCGCGCAGCGGCGGCAGGGAGAAGGCCTTGGCGTACCCGGCCAGCTGGGCCAGCCGCCGTACGCGGATGATCCCGGCCTGCCGGAAGGCGCCGTCCAGCACCGCGTCGTCGTTGGCGAGGGCGGCGGTGTGGGACTGGGCGCTCTCCCGGGTGAGCGGCTCCACGTTGGCCTTGTAAACCAGGATGGGTTTGTCCACGGCACGGGCGGCCCGCAGCAGCTCCCTCCCCCGCGCCACGTCCTCCAGGTACATGCATACGACCTCGGTACGGGGGTCCCGGCCCATGTATTCCAGGTAGTCCACCTCGTCCAGGTCGGTCTTGTTGCCCACGCTGATGAACTTGGCGAAGCCGGCGTTGTCGTCCTTGAGGCGCGCGAGGAAATCCAGGCCGATGCCGCCGCTCTGGGCGATGACGCTGATGCCCCCGCGGGGGATCTCGACCGGGACCGGCACGAAGGGGAGGCAGAGGCCGATGTGGGAGTTGATGGCCGTGAGGCAGTTGGGCCCCACGAAGCGTATGCCGTGGCGGCGGGCCGCCCGCACCAGTTCGTCGCGCAGCCGCAGGCCGTCTCCACCGCCGAACTCATCGAACCCCCCGGCGGGGATGGCCACGCGGGTGATGCCTTTGCGGCCACATTCATCCACCGCACCCGGCACGGCGGGCGCGGGGATGATGAGCACCGCGAGGTCCACCGCCTCCGGCAGCTCGGAGACCGAGGTGTAGAGCGGGTATCCCAGCGCCTCCCCTCCCCTGGGGTTGACGCAGTATACCTTGCCCTCGTATTCCCAGTCGATGAGGTTCTGGAGGATGTTGAGGCCCAGGTTCCCGGGTCGCTCGGAGACTCCGACTATCGCTACGCTGCCTGCTTCGAATATGCGTTCCATGGCGGGATAATTATAGCACCCGCACACTGTGTAACGGCCCATCTATCGTGTCATCGCGAGGACGTGATCGCAAACGTGTCATCGCGAGGAGCGTAGCGACGTGGCGATCTCAACATGCCCGAGACGCTATGCGTGCATATCTGGAAGATGAAAAAGAACCGGGGCCCAGATCAACCAGGCCCCGGCTCGAACCTGCCTAGATCCTTTCGTAGATGGTGGCGATGCCCATGCCCATCCCCATGCACATGGACTGCAGGCCGTAGCGCCCGCCGAAGTGCTCCAGCTCGGAAAGGAGGGTGCAGGTGAGCTTGCCGCCGCTGGCCCCCAGGGGATGGCCGTTGGCGATGGCGCCGCCCCAGGGGTTGAGCTTGTCCAGGTCCGGCGGATCGAGTTCCTTTACCCATGCCAGTACCACCGACGCGAAGGCCTCGTTGATCTCGAAGACGTCGATGTCCTTCATGGTCAGCCCGGCCTTGGCGAGGACCTTGGGCGTGGCGGTGATGGGCCCGGTGAGCATGAGGATGGGGTCCTCGCCGGTGAGGGCGGTGCAGACGTAGCGTGCCCGGGGGGTCAGCCCCAACTCCCTGCATTTATCCATGCTCATGAGCAGCACCGCGGAGGCGCCGTCCGAGATCTGGCTGGAGTTCCCAGCCGTGACCACGCCGTCCTGCTTGAAAGGGGTCTTCAGGGTGGCCATCTTCTCCAGGTCCACTCCCCGGCGCGGCCCCTCGTCGCGGTCGAAGGTGAAGGTGTTGCCCTCGGCGTCGGTCACCTCAACCGGCATGATCTCCTTGTCGTAGAGGCCGGCGTCCATGGCGGCTATGGCCAGCTCGTTGGACCTCTTGCCGAACTCGTCCAGCTCGGTGCGGCTGAGCCCCCACTTCTCCGCGATGAGCTCCGCCGACATCCCCTGCGGGACGATGCCGCCGAAACGCTCGAAGAGCTTGGGGCCGATGCCGAACCCCAGGTGGGCGAGGTGATCGCCCATGCCGTCGGAGCCCATGGGGGTGCGGCTCATGTTCTCGATGCCCCCGGCCAGCACGACATCCATCTCGCCGGCGGCGATGGTGTTGGCCGCAAAGACGATTGCCTGCTGGCTGGACCCGCAATGGCGGTTGAGGGTGACCCCGGGGATGGAGATGGGCAGGCCGCCTACGAGCACCGCGTTCCTGCCAACGTCCATGGCCTGCTCGCCGATCTGGGTGACGCATCCGCAGACGAAGTCCTCGATGAGTTCGGGATCGATCCCCACCCGCTCGTTGACGAGATGGTTGAGCAGGCTGCCCAGCAGCTCGTCCGACCGGATGCCGCTGAGGGCCCCGTTCCTCTTACCGATCGCCGTCCTCACGGCATCTACGATCACTACTTCCCTCATCCTGCTACCTCCTGTAAGCTTCCCGAATCAATATACTCGGGCTGGCTTGTAGCCTCCCTCCATGAGCCCTTGCCGCCCGCAAGATTATATCACCTGCTGGCGGGCGTGACCGAACCCGGGAAGCCACGTGCGATTGCCTGCTTTTTACTGCCCACCCCTGGATATATAATGTCTGTGGGCCGTTAGCTCAGTCGGTAGAGCACCGGACTTTTAATCCGGGTGTCCTGGGTTCGATCCCCAGACGGCTCACCAGAATATTTGCAGGCCAGGGTAGGTATATCCTGGCCTTTGTTCTTGCAGGTGGCGAGGGGCTTTTTTACTGCAAAAGCCTATTTCACCCTGGAGCGCCTTAGCATTAACGGTTCCAAATACTCGCATTACAAACACATCATTTTGATGGCAGTCTCTATAAACTCACCGCACCCTCTTATGACCTATACGAACCCGATCCACGGGGCTAAAGTGGTTGCTTGAACGGCTGGATCAAATATCGTGAAATACGACATGCAATATCGTAAATTACGATATTGGAAGATCGATATGTATTACAAAAGAGAGCTTCCGGGAAGCATCGAAATGGCGCTGCGAGGTATGCCGGTTGTATTGGTAACCGGCAAGCGCCAAGCCGGAAAGAGCACCATGCTGCTGCCCGATCCCCGATTGAGTTCCCGCCGCTACCTGAACCTGGATGATTACGCGGTTATGAGATCTATCCAAGCAAATCCGGATGCGGTCCTGAGCGATCTCGCGGAGGTCACAATCGACGAAGCGCAAAGAGTGAGAGAGCTTCTTATGGCGGTCAAGGGGGCTTATACTCTGGCCTGCTGCGTTGAGCTGGGATAGCTTTATATGGGAACTGCAGTATAATAGCCATTGGGTAAATGGGAGGGCTATGAATAATATGAATTTCTTCATCCAACAGTTGGTTGATTACTATGCGGAGGGCGGGAAGACCCTCCCTCCGGAAGTCCTCTCCGTGCTCGCTAAACCCCTGGCATCCCTGAACCAGGAAGAAGCCGATATCTACAATCGCTTCATCGGCCCAAGCCAGCAACGGATAAGTGCCGCATTGCTGGAACGGTTACAGCAGCAGGGCAGCAATAAGCTCGAGTGGTCACAGCAAGTCAACCAGTATTACCGCCCGATAGTCGAAGAGATAGCCGCGCGTATGCTCGGGCTGGAAGTATCTGCCCCCCTTCCCCAGGCTGTCACCGCGAGAGTCGCGTATGCAAGACAAGGACCGGCACGTAGGAGCTTCCTGCAAAGGCTTTCCATCCCTCGCATCTCCTACTGGTGGGTTGCCGCCGTTGTCGTCGTGATAGCCCTGGTGACCGCGGGCACCTGGTTCTATGTCTCGGCCACCGCGCCTTCCCGCATGTTGAACAGGATAAGGGGCGAGGTCGCCGCCGGGAGCTACTCCTCGGCTCTTCAACATATAGATGAGATGCGCGTGAAATATCCCGATAAGGAGCAGACGGAGGAAGCCGAGGAGTTCGAGCCGGAGGCGGCGCTGGGCTATGCCTATGAGCTGTATGCGAACGCCAGCTATGGAGAGGCGGCACGCTACTTCCAGCTTGCAGGAGAGGATGATGACCTCGAATCGGAAGCCCTTACGGCGTGTGCGGGAGCATATCTGGCGGGGGCGACCGTTCACAGCCAGAACCACGAGTACGAGGAGGGCTACGATTGTTGCGAACTGGCTCTTGATTACGCGCCACAAGGTTATGACGTCAATCCCATCATGGCCACGAGGGCGGACCTCCTCTACAACTGGGGCATGCAGCTCAAGAGCCAGAACCTGTATGCCCTGTCGGCGATACGGTTCGAGAAGTGTTTCACGGAGTGGCCGGCCGGGACACATGCACAAGATGCATTAGTCAATTACGTCGATATGACTGCCTCTGGTTATACGAATCAGCTTCCCAATAAGGCTACAACCTCAAGTGGTAGACTACTAGAGATACGGATCAGCAATCTCACTAGTTATACTGGGCGTTACTTCTTCAGCGGACCATCATCTCTCTATGTTGATATAGGGCCGAACGGAGCAGCCACTGTTTTCCTCCCGCCTGGAATCTATTGCAGAGGATTCTTGCCGACGGGTGGGAGTGGACGTTTCACGGCAGGGACAGATCTCACAGATGCTCGATATATTGGTTGGACTATCACAATCAGCCCAATCGAGATAGCGCCAACCCAAGGGGTAGGTTATGACGCAGTTAGAAGTAGGGTTGATCAGCTAGAGCCCACACTCCCACCAGAGATACTAGAATGTGTTGAAGATCTTCGGTACGAGCAGATCACCGATCCAATCAGAGCCCAGGACAGGTACGGCGACTATGACCCTTCCGCAGAAGTTGTCGGATTTACGCCCAATATACCGTCAAACATGGTTGACCTCGTGATCTTCCATGAGTGGGGACATGCGTATGATGACGAATACCTCGACGCGGAGGAGAAGGAACGGTACAAGGAGCTTCGAGGCATATTGCCAGACGTACTATGGAACGACCCTGATAATTATAGCGGTTCGGTGGAGGAGGACTTTGCCGAGGTGTTCGCGGTCCTCTTCGGCCATGCCGAATGGGAGAACCACACGCCGTATGGCCCGGTGGTTAACCAGGACGAGTTGAGATCGTTCATTCTCGCGGCGGCTGATTGAATCCGGATGGCCGCGTGTGCCACATCATGTTCTTCGAGACGGACACCGTATTGGCGCTGCCGGGATCGCGGATATTCAGAACCGCGGACTTTCTCCCGTTCAGTCGTTGTTCTCTTCCCATACCTCCGCGGCCCGGGCGCGGTAGTCCGCCTCCCTGGCCAGGTGGTCCTCGATGCTGTCCACGTACTCGTCCCGGATGGAAGCGATCCAGGCGTTGATGTCGAAGCTGATGGTGCGCGGCAGGGAATCGAACTGCGGCCTCAGTTGATCGACCAGCGCGTTGTGCTGGTCCCAGGAGCCCGCGAGGGCGAGGTCGCAGAGCCTCTGGAACTCGCTGATGAAACCCCATACCTGGGAGATGGCGGCGGAGACCTGTGAGAGGTCCACGCCCGGCTCCAGTTGGGTCAGCGCCTGCAGTTGCGTGCTCGCCTGGGCCAGCTGGCCCTGGGCCGAAGCACTGGTGCTCCTGGCCGCCGCGTACTGCTCCGCGTTGTGCTGGCTTATGGCGGAGGACAAGGTGTTCAGCGCCGCGTTGTAGGCGTTGACCATTGCCGTATAAGTCTGGCTGAACTCG
The DNA here is from genome assembly GCA_040757835.1 of Actinomycetota bacterium. Classification (NCBI taxonomy): domain Bacteria; kingdom Bacillati; phylum Actinomycetota; species Actinomycetota bacterium. The sequence continues at coordinate 23,576 of JBFLWJ010000028.1, read as the reverse complement.
TCCAGCTCGGCCATGCGGGTGATGAACTCGTCCCATTCCTGGTAGGCCTTCCTCTTCTCCGCGTAGGCCTTGTCCAGCAGGGAGATATAGGTATCCCACCAGTCCGGCAGGTCGGTTACGTCGATCTTCTCCAGGCTCGCGGCGGCCGCGTCCAGTTTCACCGTCGCGTCCCCTAGCTGCTTCTGGATGCTCTTGACCTGTACCTGGAACTGCTCGGCCCCCACGGAGAAATCGAGGCCCCTGGTCTCGGCGATGAGGTCGCCCTCTATCTCGTCCACCTTCTCTATCTGCCTCAGGGCTTCAGTGACGTATTTGTCGTCGTCCTCCACCGCCTGGTTCCCGGAACATCCCCGCACCAGGAAGACCATGCCCACGATGACGCCGCCCAGCACCAAGGCCGACAGCACGCCGATGAGGACGTAGATGAGGGTCCGGCTGGATGGAGCGGTGGCAGGCAAAGGCTGGGCGGCTGTGGTGGCGCCGCGGCCACCGGCTGCTGCACCGCGCCGCACTGCTTGCAGAACCCGTCGTTCTCATCCGGCTGTTTCCCGTATACCTTGCAGAACGGCAAGGTTATCACCCCCCAGGCATACGAGCAGCGGTTTTCTCGGAATGTTGGAGCCCCTGATCATCCTAGTCCCTGAACAAGATTCTAGCGCAAATCAAGAAAGCAAGCACGTTTTCCGAATATCTTCGTATAACCTCGAACAGCGACGTGATGCGCAAGAGGGAGGAGGACGCAAGATGGAATGCCGCAAGTGTGGGGCGTGCTGTGTAGCGCTTTCCATATCCACTCTGAGCAAGCCGGCGGGAGTCCGGTGCAGGTACCTCACGCCGGACAACCTGTGCGGGCTTTGGGGCGGGCCCGAACGTCCCGAGGTGTGTTCGTCCTTTCAGCCTGACCCGCTCTTCTGCGGCGGCAGCTACGAGGAGGCCCTTGAACTGATGCGGGCTATCGAGGAAGGGTGAGCCCGGCGTTCCCGCTGCTATCTTCGCCGGGGAAGTAATATACTGGAGGCATGAGCTTTCCTATCGTCGCTGACCTGGCACAATCCACACGCATGGGCATAGGCTTCGCGCGCGGCTGCGCGGCCTATAACCTGTGGATGCTGCGCCAGAGTCCGGAGCACATGAAGGGCTATGTGGAGGCGGACGATATCTGCGTCTACTATCACTGTTTCCGCCGCGGGGATCCGGTGCTCCTGCTGCATGGCGGCTTCATGTGCGCCGAGACCTGGGTGGGCCAGATACCCGCCCTGGCGCGCCATCACCGGGTCATCGCCACGGACTCCCGGGGACACGGGCGAACCACCCTGGGCACGGGACCCATCACCTTCCGGCGCATGGCCTCGGACACGGCGGCGCTCATCGCCAAGCTCAAACTCGATGCGGTGCACCTGGTCGGCTGGAGCGACGGCGGCTGCACCGGCCTGGCCATGGCCATCGAGCACCCGGGGCTGGTGCGCAGCCTGACCCTGCTGGGAACGCCCTTCCACACAGACAACTACAGCGACGAGGCGAAGCGCAAGCTGGAGAGGATGCTCAAACCTGGATCACCCGCACTGTTGGGCCTGTCTGCCCTGCGCCGCCTGCTCACGCCGGAACCGGAGAAGGGCCGGGAGTTCGTGGAGAAGATGCGCAGGATGTGGCTGGAGCTGCCCGATTTCACGCACGAGGAACTGGGCCGCATCACGGCGCCGGTGCTGGTGATCGGCTGCGACCGCGACGAGTACCTGTCCCTCACGCCGGACCCGCTTCAGGTATTCAAGGACACCGCGTCGGCCATCCCCGGCGCCAGGCTCGAGGTCGTCGCGGGAGGCACCCACGGCGTACACATGGAGCGGCCCGGGGAAGTGAACCGCCTCGTCCTCGACTTCCTGCAGGGGATGGAATGACGGCCTTAGCAGCCTGGAGCACGGTGACGGGAAGGCTTCGTCGCGGAGCACCACCGGCGCGAACGACGGTGGGGCATAAAGATAACGGGCGATCATGTTTACCAGGAGGTGAGACGGCATGGCCGAGGTGGAACAGCTTGGCTACCGGTTGGTGGCGACGGTGAAGGCGGTCAAGGGGACCTGCGAAGCGGGCCACAAGGTGGGAGACGAGATAGCGCTGAGCGGGCTCTCTTCGGGCGGGCTGTGCGGCTACCTGTATCACGACATCTTCCCCTATATCGTCATGCTCGAGTATGGCGGGGGCTTCCCCGCGGAGTGGGGCAACCCGGAGGAGATCGAGTTCGACTGCGTGGACAAGGAGAACGCCGTCACCGTCCTGCTGCGTCGCGTTAGGGACTGAGCGGGCAGGCCCGCACCGAAGGCTGTGCCATCGGCTCGAGGGCACGGAAGGCGGTCGCGTCCCCCCTGCTTATAGCTCCCTGCTGAAGAGCAGGCATATCGCCTCGAAGCCGTGGCTCTCGTAGAAACGGTGGGCGCCCTCGCGGTGGAGGGCGGAGTCCAGCTCGACGCGGCGGCAGCCCACCTCCCGCGCCAGCTCCAGTGCCCGCTCCACGAGCATGCCGCCTATCCCCTCGCCCCGGCGCGGCTCCTCCACGACCAGTTCGTCGATGTAAGCGAGGAAGCCCTGCCCCCACAGGCTCTTCCTTATGCTGAGGGAGCAGAAACCCACCAGCTCATATCCGCTGAGCGCGCACAGGTAGTGCTGATGGTCGCGGCCGAGATTGTAGAGGAACGTCTCCTCGAGCGCCCCGCGGTCCAGATCCCGGTCCGGCCAGAGTTGCCGCAGCAACCCGAGGACCGGCTCGAAGTCGTCAGCCTCGCATTTCCTGATGGTGATCATGGCCTCCTTATGATGGCGCAGCGGTCGCATGCATGCAAGGACAGCCGGGGCGTGTCTCCACCATGCCTCCCGGGCCTCGTCCGGGGTTAATGATTAGGCCCCATATAACGATAATCTTGAGAAGACGGTGATATCAGACCAGGGATGGTGATGCTTATGGCGGGGACGTTCAACCGGAGCATGCAGATCTTCAGGGAGAGCCTGGGCGTGCTCAAGCGAGACAAGGAACTGATGCTCTTCCCGGCAATATCCGCCCTGGTGATGCTGGTGCTGACGGCATCCTTTTTCGTCCCCATAGTCCTCATCAGTGGGGCCGTGGACGGTGAATTCGAGAGCAACGCCCTATACTACGTGCTTCTATTCCTCTCTTATCTTGTCGGTTATTTCGTGGTCATCTTCTTCAACACCGGGCTCATCGCCTGCGTGCAGATACGCTTGAGTGGGGGCGACCCGAAGTTCAGCGACGGTATGCGCTATGCCACCGGGAACATGGGCAAGATAGCGGGGTGGGCACTAATCTCCGCCACGGTGGGGATGGTCCTGCAGATGATCCGCGAGCGTGCGGGCATATTCGGGAGACTGGCTGCGGGCCTGCTCGGGATGGCATGGAACCTGATCACTTTCTTCGTGATCCCGGTGATGATCTTCGAGGACGCCGGGGTCATAGACTCCATCAAGAAGTCGGGGGCTCTGTTCAAGAGGACGTGGGGTGAGAACGTGGTGTTGCGTTTCTCACTGTCACTCATCATTGTAGTGGCGGGCATGGTGGGGATAGTGCCGATATTTCTTGCCGTACTTACCGAGTCGGCGGTAGTGGTCATCGCCGTTGTTGCCGTGGTGTTACTGTACTGGTTCGCGCTGGGTATCGTCGGCTCCGCTCTCAATGGTATCTTCGCCACCGCCCTTTACAACTACGCCACCACGGGAACGGTTCCCCCCGCTTTCAGCCGCGAGGTCGTCGCGGGGGCATTTGAGCAGAAGACAAGGAGAGGCCTCTTCTCGCGCTGACGGGAGCGGCCCTATGGATAGAGGAGCGGCATGGTCGTTAGCGGGGCAGATAGCCCTCGCCGCGGCGAAAGATCCCTTTCCTGTTTTTTCGGGAGGAGGAGATGAAGGACCTGCTGATCGTAGGGGACAGCCTGGCAGGAGGACTGCCCTATCTCAGCTTCTCATCCCTGCTCAAGGGGATGCTGCATGACTGGCGGATAACCTCCGATGCCGCCGGTGGAGATACCCTGGCGGGGATAGGCACGCGCCTGGAGCGGCTGCTCGGTGAACGCGCGCCGGATGCCGTGGTCGTCCAGGCGGGGAGCAACGATATCCTGCTGCCCGCCCTCGCGGCCAGGGGCGGCCTGTGCCGCAAGTTGGTGAAACGTATCGAGGCCTGCGGCAGCATACCCACGACAGGGCTGGAGGATTTCCGCGAGCTATACTCCCGCACCCTGGAGTGCGCCGCCAGTGTGGTAGGGCATGTCCTGGTCGTCACCATCGCGTGTATCGGCGAGAGGATGGAGAGCGACCTCAACCGGCGCGCCGCACAGTTCAACGAGATCATCCGGGAGGAGGCGGCGAGCCATGGCGCATGCGTCGCCGACGTGGGAAAGGCCTTCCGAAAGGTGCTCGTTCCATTCGAGGCGCAGAGCGGTTTTCTGCTGGACAGCGTGATGTGCACGCTCACCGATACCTTTCACTGCCTTACCCCCCGCGCCGCCGACCGCCTGAGCGGGAGGAGGGGGCTGGTCCTGACCATGGACGGGGTGCACCTGAACCGCTGCGGGGCGCGGCTGTACGCTGAGACGGTGGCCGCCGCTCTGGAGTCCGCGGCTTACATGACCTTCAACGAAGCAGCCTTGTAGCGCTTTCTTTCTCTAATCAAATACCACTCCCAGTATGATTATCACGATATAGAACGTAATGAAGAGCCCGGTTATGACTATCCCTATTATCGCCAGAACGCGGGCGACTTTTATGAACGTCGCAGCGTTGGAGGCTACCGGCATCCCAGCAGCGATCTCCTTTTCCGCCTTCCCCGCGAGATACAAGGCCACGCCGGGAAGGACGAAGGGGGGGCACCAATAGATCAGGCCCGCAGCGGCCAGGATCAAGGCCAGCGTAGCCGTATCAATAGATGATTTCGAGGGGGGTGGAGGATAATAATACGGATACGCTGGTGGCGCTGGCACTTCCGATGACTGGGGCTCCTGGGCAGACTCGACATGCTCTGCTTCCGCTTTGGGCGGCATATGCTCATCCAAGTGGCTCCTCCTTGCTGTCCGACCCGTTTACTCTCCCTGCCGGGACATCATCGGGTTCTGTTTCTCCAGATAGACCAGGGTCAGGTTCTCGTGTACGTACTCGGTGCGGGATTCCCCGTATCCCAGCCCCTCGTAGATGTGCAGTGCCTTGGCGCTGCGGTGGCCGGTGAAGAGCCTGAACCTATCCGCATCGGGGAAGCGCGTCTCTATCTCCGCGGTTGGCGACGGCGAAGAGCACCATGGACGTCATGGCGATGGCGCCGTGGACCAGGTAGAAAGGCCAGATCTCCCAGGTCCCCTTGTTTCCCTGCGCCACCTCCACCATGCCCCAGATGATGAAGACCATGGCCACTAGCATCAGCAGCGTCCCGACTGCTATCAGAGTACCCCTCATATACATCACCCCTTCACGGAAACGGTCCGCCTAGGTATTATTTCCACACCGTTCCCTTACAGCCCTTCGCAACCTGCGGCTGTAGAGCCTGGACTGCGCGAACGACCTGGGCTCGAAACCGAAGTAATGGCGGTGCCACCCCACGATGGAGGCCATGGCGTCCCTGGCCTTCGCCACCGTGCTCGCGCGCAGGGGATAGCGGCGGCGCAGTTCCGCCGCCTCCTCGAAGGTATCCACCCGCACCATGCGCCCCCCGGGCCCGGGCACCACGATGCCGGAATCCGCCAGGATGCGGTACCTCTCGGCCGTCTCCTCGAGCGTCGGCCCGCACACCAGGGCGCACTGCCCGCAGATCATGGGGATGGGATAATCATCGATACCCACAACCCCCATCCTGCGCGAGAACTCGGCCAGGACGCGGTAGCGTTCCGGCTCGGACTCGGGAAGGTCTTGCAGCTCCGGTATACCCTCCAGGACCTCTCGCGGCCACAGCTTGCTGCACAACACGCGCAGGACGTCGAAGCGCGGCCAGGCGTCCCCCACCGTGAGTCCGCGCTTGAACATGTCCAGGATGACGAGGAGGTGGTTCCTCGTCTCCGGCTTGCCGCCCACCCATGCCTCTATCCAGTGCAGGCCCCAGTTGGAATAGCGCTTGTCGGAGCTTAGGCCGTGCAGGCCGAAACAGGAGATGTGGCAGAGGTCGATGTTGTTGCGGCGGCCGCGGGGGTGGAGTTCCCCGTTCAGCAGCAGGTACTCCTCCCCACTCGCCTCGAACATGTTGCTGGGACAGGCCCTGGCGCAGCGCTTGCATCTCGCGCAGAACTCCGCGGTGAAATAGTCAGGCGGCAGGGCAGGGTCGCTCTCCAGCACAGCGTCGGTGAGCACCGCCCCCAGGTAGATGGACGCGCCGTATTCCCGCGTCTTGAGGTTACCGCTCCATCCCTGTCCGCCCACACCCGCGGCCATGGCCCCCAGGCGCAGGGAGAAAGCGGGGCGGGGGCGGAAAACGTAGACGGCACGGCGGTAGTCGGCGCTCAGGGGCACGCCCACGGCGCGGTGGCCCCGCGCCACCAGGAAGTCGGCCACCTCTTTGCCCACGCGCTGCAGGCGCTGGTAGCTCCAGAACTGGTCAAGGTTGTGGGGGGCCGGCGATACCTTGCCGAGGAAATCGTAGATGGCGTTCTCATCCATGGGCAGGACCATGGAGACCACCGACCTCGCCCCCGGCATGGTATAGGAGAGGTCCAGGGACGGCGGCCCGTCCAGCCGCTCCGGGCCCGCGATGCCGACCACCTCGACGCCGCGGCTGCGCACGAAATCCTTGATATCGCGCTCCAGTACCGCCATCCTGCCTCCCCCTGCCGTTTCCGCACCACGCGCACCATAGTCTTCTGTGGCGGCAGAACGTATACCTTCAAGCCGCACCCGGCCCCCAACCGATACATATGCCATAACAGGCACGGGAACGGAACCGTCAGCGGACAGGGAGGTGCGCGGATGGCGGTGAGGGGCAGAACGGTGAGGGACTTCACTGCTGGCGCGGAATTCTGGCACATCCTCGATGGCTGGGCGCGACAGACCGGGTACGCGCTCATCGCCTACGACCAGGTGTCAAGGTTGTACCAGAGAGGTGAGGGCTTCCTGGTCGCGCCCCAGAGGCTGCAGGCCAGCTACACCGGTACGGGCTACCACCTCGAGGCATACGTATGGGTCCCCCTCTTCACGCGCGTCTTCACCCTCATGCTCATGCCCGAGGAGTTGCGCATCGACTCCGGGGGTTTCACCGGTTCCATCCCGCGCAGCAAAGCGCGAAACCAGGTCAATCTGCTGCTGGCGGCCTTGGGTCAACCCCCGATAACCTGATGAGTATGCCGGGTCTGGCTTGTGCGGATCCGAGCCCCGCCCGTGTGTTGCCTGCGATCTCCCGCCACCCGGGTGGTCAAGCTGTGCGCGCTGTATTATCCTGTTGATACCCGGCAAAAACCATGTCCAGATCCGCAACATCCGTCAAGGCAATTACTCCACCACACAAAGCGAACGTTCCTGGACGTACGCAAAGAGGAGGGGTTGATCATCATGCAGGCGGAGAAGACCTTATCGGGCTTGTTGCGCACACTGCCTCCCTTTCTGCGCATGGAGGAGACCAAGGGGTTGGGGAGGACCTTCAAGCAGCAGTGGGGGGGCGGCAAGAACACCTTGAAGATCACCGTCAAGATCTTCACCGGCGGGCAGGGACTTCTCAAGAACCTGCGCGACCTCGGCAAGGTCAAGGTGGGCAAGATCGTCCCCAACTGGTCCCTGGGGATGTGGGACGTGTTGGGCGACCGCGAGGCCGCCGTGGACGGGGAGCTGCGCCTGACCTATGGCGAGCTGAAGACCCGGGTGTTGAAGCTCTCCAACGCCCTGCAGGCGCTGGGGGTAAGGCCGAAGGACCGCGTCGCCACCATGATCTTCAACAGCTCGGCCTTTCTCGAGATCCTCAACGCCACCAGCCTCATCGGCGCCCCCATGCCCTTCGTCAACTGGCACCTCACGGGGGAGGAGCTGCGCAAGACCATCAACCTGAGGACCCCCAAGGTGTTCATCTTCGATGCCGGCCTCATGGACGAGATAATGAAGATAAAGGACGGCCTCGAGGGCATAGAGCACTTCGTGGTGGTAGGCGCGGATGGATCCCCTCCCAAGGGCATGCTCTCCTACGAGGAGCTGTTGGAAAGCCATCCCGCCAGCCGTCCCGACGTGAACTTCCTGGCCTCCCTCAATCCCTATACCGGTGGCACCACCGGGATCCCCAAGAGTTCCAACCTCTATGACAGCCTCAGCTACGCCCTCTCCGATCTCGCCGAGGCGCCGCGCGAGAGCTTCGAGAACTTCATACCCTACACGTCGCGCGCCTTCAGCTATTTCTACTGGTTCGGGGGAGACCGAATCAGCGACCGCATCAGCAGGAACATTAGGACGCTCATCGTGACGCCGGTATACCATGCCGGCACGGCGGCGGGTTGGGCCCCCTGCTTCATGCTGGGCGCCACCGGGGTGTTCATGCGCAAGTTCGACCCCGAGGAGTTCCTCCGCCTCATCGAGGCGGAGCGCATCAACTGGGTCTTCGTGGCCCCAACCATCCTGCAGCGCGTGCTGGCCCTCCCCGACGAGGTGAAGAAGAAGTACTGGCTGGGCTCCATGCGCTCCATCATCTGCGCCGCCGCCCCCTGCCCGCCCCAGGTGAAAAGGGACATCAACCGGCTTTTCATAGACGGGGGGGCACCGGGGCCGGTGTTCTGCGAATACTATGGCAGCTCGGAGACGGCCATCATCACCGTCCTCTTACCGGAGGACTACATGGAGAACCCCCAGCGCATCAACAGCGTGGGCAAGGCGCGCTGCGGTGACCTGGGGATCTTCATAGAAGAGGAAGAGGGGTGGGCCGGCCCGAACGAGATCGGAAAGGTCATGGGGCGCACTGCCTCCACCCTGTCGCTGCGTTACCCGGGTTCCGAGGACAAGCTGCACGAGTCTCTCCGCATCATCGATGGCCGGGAATGGTACGACGACGGCCTCCTCGGCTACACAGATGAGGACGGCTTTCTCTACCTGACCGGCAGGGTGAAGGAGATGATCATCAGCGGGGGCGTCAACGTCTATCCCCTCGAGATCGAGGGCGTGGTCCTGCGCCACCCGGCGGTGTTCGACGTGGCGGTGGTGAGCATGCCCCACCCCGACCTGGGCGAGGTGGCCATCGCCTGCGTGCAGCTCCACGAGGGCCGGCAGGCCAGCGAAGAGGAGGTCCTCGACTTCTGCCGCAAGGAGGGCCTGCGCGGGTATACCCTCCCTGCCAGGGTGGAGTTCTTCGACGAGCTCCCAAGGCACATCGACGGCAAGATCATCAAGCGGGAACTGGAGAGTCTGTACTGGAAGGACGTGGAACGCAAAGGCTGAGTGTATGGGGTCAGGTCTTGTTTTTTGGATACCGCGGTATGTTAGCGATTATCATGCATATGCTCGCCTATATGCAGCAAGAATGTGTTACTTTCCATATTATGGTATCTAATAAACAAGACCTGACCCCCTTTGATGAGGAGGGCTCATGGAACGCAAGGAAGTCGTGGTAGTCGAAGCGGTGCGCACCCCCACCGGCAGGTCCGGCTGGGCGGGCGCGGCCAAGGGCGGGGTGTTCTCGAACGTGTCGGCGCAGCACCTGCTGGCCGTGGCCCTGCGGGGCCTGGTTGACCGGGTCAAGGAAAAGGCGCCGACCTTCGAGGAAGCGCTAATCGAGGACGTGGCCGTGGGCTGCCTGAGCCAGATCGGTGAGCAGGGTCTGAACGTGGGTCGCGTGGGGGTACTCGCCGCAGGCCTTCCGGACGAGGTCGCCGGCTGGACGTGCAACCGCTACTGTAATGCCGGGTTGCAGGCGATCAATTCACAGGCGCATGCCCTCATGTGCGGGGCTGGAGACATCGCCATCGCCGCCGGGGTGGAGAGCATGAGCCGGTACGGCATGGGGTCGGACTTCCAGGCGGCCCTCCAGGCGGGGATGCCGGTGAGCATCCATCCCCTGGCCGTGGAGCGTTACGCCCTTGCCCCCATGGGGGTAAGCGCGCAGATGCTGGCCGACCGCTACGAACTGGCGCGCGAGGACATGGACCGTTTCGCGCTTTGGAGCCACCAGAAGGCGGTGTGGGCCATGCGCGAACATGAATCGTACCGCAAGCGAGTCATCCCGGTGGAGGTAGAGGGCGAGGACGGGGAGAAGGTGATCGTGGATACCGATGAACCGCCCCGCCAGCAGGCGCTGGACGACCCGGACGCCGCCCTGGCGAAGATCGCCTCGCTCCCTCCCCGTTTCCGTGATGACGGCACGGTGACGGCCGCCACCTCCTCGGCAATCGCAGACGGCGCCGCCGCGGTCATGCTCATGACCGCCGAAAAAGCGGATGAGCTCGGACTGGAGCCCATGGCCAGGATCGTGTCCACCGCGGTGGCGGGCTCGGAACCCCTGATCATGCTACTGGGTCCGGTGCCAGCCATGCACAAGGCCCTGGAGCGCGCGGGCATCACCATGGACGACGTCGATGTCTTCGAACCCAACGAGGCGTTCGTCTCACCGGTTCTGGCCTTCTGTTACGAATTCGGCCTGGATTTCGACGACCCCCGCATCAATCCCACGGGAGGAGCCTGTGCCATCGGCCACCCCATCGGCTGCACCGGCGCGCTCTACTTCACCGAGATGGTGCACTGGATGGTCCGGAACGGCCTGAGGTACGGGTTGCAGACGCTGTGCGGCGGAGGTGGTGTCGGCATCGCCACCGTGGTGGAACGGGTATAGGGGTCAGGTCTTGTTTTTTGGGTTCCATTATATGGTATTAGTGCAAAACTGCTGCATATGGGCGGGCACATGCATGATAATCGCTAACATACCGCGGTATCCAAAAAACAAGACCTGACCCCTATATTGACAGGTTTTGGATTCTCTTTTACAATCGCGATACCATGAAAGAGAACATGCGCGTTTACCGATGGTGGTGGGGCCCCTCATAGAGAGGGCTCCGGCCGCCGCTTGTTCTCAGTCTGAAGAATAAAAACGAGAAAAAGGCCGTGAATCCTCTCAGAGGGGTCACGGCCTTTAAAGTTCCCACCCTTTAGAAGGCCGTGTACCCGGGGTACACGGCCTTTCGTTTAAGAACAGAGGAGGAGATGGACTTGCAGACGATATCAGACCCGCGCAACACGGCCAGCCCCGTGCGCGGCCTGTACAGCCCTGGCGAAAAGGAGTTCACGGACCTGGCGCGCCACCACAACCTGGTGACCGTATCGCGCGCGGTGAGCGCGGACACGGAGACACCCGTCACCGCTTTCCTGAAATTGAGCAAGGGCGAGTACGGCTTCCTGCTGGAGAGCGCCGAGGGCGGCGAGAGATGGGGGCGCTACTCCTTCATCGGCTGCGACCCCCTGACCGTGCTGAGCTGCAGGGAAGGCGTGATCGATCTTTCCTTGCAGGGCGTGAGAACGCAGGCCGCCGGCAATCCCGTCGATCATCTCTTCGAGACCATGGGCGCCTTCAACGCTTATGAAAGCGGCCGCGAGCCCCCCTTCAGCGGCGGGGCCGTGGGCTATCTCTCCTACGACCTCCTGCCCTGCATGGAAGACATCGAACTCGCGGCAAGCGGCGGCCTGGGACTGCCCGAGATGATGTTCATGTTCACCCGGACCTCGGCCGCCTTCGACCACCTGGCCGGGCGCCTCATCCTCATGGCCAACGTGACCATACCGCCGGACGCCTCCGTCGGGGAGCTGCGCGCCCTGTACCGCCAGGCCATCGCGTCCCTGGAGTCCATGTCGGGTGACCTCGCCGGCAGCATACGGCGCGACGCCTCCCCCGACGTCTATTTCCTCTCGGAGAAGACCGACTTCCACGGGGTGGAATCCAACTTCTCGCGGGAGGAGTACGAGGCGGTGGTGGAGAGGGCGAAAGAGTACATCTACGCGGGGGACGCTTTTCAGATCGTGCCCTCACAGCGCTTCTCCCTCCCCCTGCGCTGCTCGCCCTTCAACGTCTATCGCAGCCTCAGGTCGGAGAACCCGTCTCCCTACATGTTCTACCTGCGCTTCGGCGACCTTCACCTCATCGGTTCATCGCCCGAGCCCATGGTGCGGCAGCGGGGCGGCCGCGCGGTGATCCGGCCTATCGCCGGGACGCGGCCGCGGGGGAGGACGCCGCGTGAAGACGCCGCGCTGGAGGAGGAACTCCTGGGCGATGCCAAGGAGAGGGCCGAGCACGTGATGCTGGTGGACCTGGCCCGTAACGACCTGGGCAGGGTCTGCTCTCCCGGCTCGGTGCGCGTCGAGCGCATGCTGGAGGTGGAGCGCTTCTCCCACGTCATGCACCTGGTGAGCGAGGTCAGCGGGGAGCTGCGCCCCGGCTGTGGAAACCGGGAACTGCTGCGCGCGACCTTCCCCGCCGGGACCGTTTCCGGGGCGCCCAAGATCAGGGCCTGCCAGATCATAGACGAGCTGGAGAAGGACCGGCGAGGGCCCTACGCGGGCGCCGTGGGCTACATCTCCTACGGTGGGGACATGGACACCTGTATCGCCATCCGCACCATAATCGCCCAGGGCGGCCGGGCCCACGTCCAGGCTGGCGGCGGGGTGGTGGCGGACTCAGACCCGTCTCGCGAATACGAGGAGACACGCAACAAGGCGCGGGCGCTGCTGCGGGCGGTGCGCCTCAGCGAAGCCCGCGAGGGGGTGAGGTCGTGAGGAGGGTCCTGCTCATCGACAATTACGATTCCTTCACCTTCAACCTGGCCCAGGCACTGGAGGTATTGGGGGCCGAGGTGGTGACGGTGCGCAACGACGCCGTCGGGGCCGGCGAGCTGCCGGGTCTCGCGCCCACCCACCTGGTCATCTCCCCCGGCCCGGGCACGCCGTCCGGCTCCGGCATGACCATGGACGCGGTGCGCCTCTTCGCTGGGAAAGTGCCCCTCCTGGGCGTGTGCCTGGGGCACCAGGCCATCGGCCAGTGTTTCGGGGCGGACCTGGTGCGGGCGCCGCGGCCGGTGCATGGCAAGGTGTCCAGCATCTCCCACGACTCGCGGACCATCTTCCAGGGGCTGGAGAGCCCCTTCGAGGCCACGCGCTACCACTCCCTCATGCTGGAGTCCATCCCCGAGGAGCTGGAGGTGAGCGCGCGCTCCGAGGACGGCCTGGTGATGGGCGTCCGCCACCGGCACATGCCCGTGGAGGGAGTGCAGTTCCATCCTGAGTCCATCCTGACCAGCTGCGGAGACCGGCTCCTGGAAAACTTCCTCGCCATGGAGGTGGGAGCATGATGGCGGACCTCGACCATGCCCCCCGCGAAGGCGTGGAGACCATCGGCGCGGTCATAGGCAGGTTGACCTCGGGCGGCAGCCTGGACCGCGAGGGCGCCCGCGAGACCATGCGCTGCCTCATGCGGGGCGAGGCCAGCGACGCCCAGATCGCGTCCCTGCTCACGGCGCTGAAGATGCGCGGGGAGACGGCGCAGGAGATCGCCGGTTTCGCCGAGGGCATGCGGGAGGCGGCCACCGCCATCAGGCCGGAAGTCAGGCCGCTGCTGGACACCTGCGGCACGGGAGGGGACGGCCTTTGTACCTTCAACATCTCGACCGCGGCCGCCTTCATCGCCGCGGGGGCGGGGGCTTACATCGCCAAGCACGGCAACCGCGGGGTCTCGTCCCCCTGCGGCAGCGCCGACGTGCTGGAGGCGCTGGGGGTGACGGTGGAGCTAGCGCCGGAGGAGGTGCGGACCTGCATCGAGGAGGTGGGTATCGGCTTCATGTTCGCGCCCAACTTCCACCCCGCCATGCGCCACGTGATGAGAGCGCGGAGGGAGATGGGCGTCCCCACCGCCTTCAACCTGCTGGGCCCACTGACCAACCCGGCCGGCGCAGAGGTACAGGTGCTGGGAGTGGGCATGGGGGACAAGGCTTCGCTCGTGGCCCACGCCCTGGCGGAGATGGGGGTGAAGCGGGCCATGGTGGTCCACGGCGAGGACGGCATGGACGAGTTTTCGACCACCTCCCCTACCCGGGTATGGGAGATCGGCCCGGGCGGGGTTCGCTTTTACCGCTTCGACGCCCGCGAACTGGGTATACCCCGCGCGGACCTGCGGGACCTGGTGGGTGGCGACGCGGCGGACAACGCGCGCATCATCGCCGGTGAGGTCCTGACGGGCGGCCCGGGCCCACGCCGCGACATCGCCGTGCTCAACGCGGCCGCGGCGCTGACGGTTGCGGGCTTAGCGGGCGGCCTGCGCGAGGGCGTAACCATCGCGGAACGGTCCATAGACTCAGGGGCTGCTCTGGGCAAACTGCGGGAGTTGGCCAGCCTCACCCGCGCCATGGCTGCCCGGTCCGCCGCAGCCGGAACGGGGGGTGCATGAGGATGTTCCTGGACAGGGCGATCGCTTCGGCCTCGCGGCGCGTGGAAAGCCGCAAGGCCGGCGTCCCCGCCGCGCTCTTGCGCGAGGCCTGCGCGAGGGCTTCGGCTCCCCCTGACTTTCTCCACGGGGTGCGGCGCGGCGCTGGCGAGGGCGTCAGGATAATCGCGGAGGTGAAGCGCGCCTCCCCCTCGCGGGGTCCGATACGTCCCGACCTGTCCGTAAGGGACCTGGTGGCGTCCTATGAGCGGGGCGGCGCCCGCGCGGTTTCCGTGCTCACGGAGCCGGAGTTCTTCGGGGGGAGCCTGGAGGACCTCGCCGAGGCGCACGGGGCCACCACGTTGCCGCTGCTGCGCAAGGACTTCATCATCGACCCCTACCAGCTCCTGGAGGCGAGGGCGTACGGAGCAAGCGCGGTGTTGCTCATCGCGGCCGCGCTGCCGGGAGAAGGGCTGGCCGGCCTCCTGTCGGAGGCCGCGGCGTTGGGGCTGGACGCCCTGGTCGAGGTGCACGACGAGCCGGAGCTCGAGGCGGCGCTGGATGCGGGGGCCGCCATCGTCGGCATCAACAACCGCGACCTGCGTTCCCTGGAGGTGGACCTGGAGACGACCTCGCGGCTTGCCCCGCTGGTGCCCCCCGAAAGGGTGCTGGTGAGCGAGAGCGGATACGCGCGGCGCGGCCAGCTCTCGCATCTGACCGCGCTGGGGGTGGACGCGGTTTTGGTGGGGGAAGCCCTGGTGCGCGGGAAAGACCCGTGCCTTTCCCTGATGGAACTGGCGGGAGGCGGACGTGTTACTGCTTAAGGTATGCGGCATCACCCGGAGCGAGGACGCGGCCGCCGCTTGCGCGTCGGGTTTCGGAGCCATCGGCCTGGTCTTCGCGGAGAGCCCGCGCCGTATCGGCCCCGAGCGTGCGCGCGAGATCTGCTCCGGGATCTCTCCGTCGGTCCTGAGGATAGGGGTATTCGCCGGAGAGGACGGCGGTGAGGTGAGACGGATCATGGACTACTGCGGCCTGGACCTGGTGCAGTTCCACGGCGGCGAGGACCCCGGCGAGGTCCTGCGTTTCGGGGGCAGGGCCATCGCCGCGCTGCGCCCCCGCTCACCCGAGGACCTCGGGCGCATAGCCGACTACCACGGGGTCTTTGCCGTGCTCATCGACACCTGGGACCCGCTCCTCGCCGGTGGCACGGGCAGGACCTGCGACTGGGGCCTGGCTTCGCTGGCCGCGGCCGGCGGCAGGGTCATCCTGGCCGGCGGCCTGACCCCGGCCAACGTGGGTGAGGCGGTGAGAAGGGTGCGCCCGTTCGGGGTGGACGTATCCAGCGGGGTGGAAGCGGCCCCGGGTAAAAAGGACAAGGCGCTCATGCGTGAATTCGCCCGCGCGGCACGTGATGCCGCCGGCGATGTGCAGGAGGAGGTATGCGACGATGAGAACACGAGCGGCGACTGAGGCGGGTGCAGGGACCGGCCGTTTCGGCGCCTTCGGGGGACGCTACGTTCCGGAGACGCTGATAGCCCCCCTTTCGGAACTGGAGCAGGCTTACAACGAGGCCGCCGCGGACCCGGCCTTCCAGGCGGAGCTGGCCTCGTACCTGCGGGACTACGCCGGCAGGCCCACGCCGCTCTACGAGGCGCGCCGCCTCTCGAGCGCGGCGGGCGGCGCGGCCATCTTCTTGAAGCGCGAGGACCTTTGCCACACCGGGTCGCACAAGATAAACAACACCCTGGGCCAGTGCCTGCTGGCGCGGCGCATGGGCAAGCGGCGCGTCATCGCGGAAACGGGGGCGGGACAGCACGGCGTGGCCACCGCGACCACGGCGGCCCTGCTGGGCCTGGAGTGCGACGTCTTCATGGGGGAGACGGACATGGCCCGCCAGTCCCTCAATGTCTTCCGCATGGAGCTGCTGGGGGCGCGGGTGATCCCGGTCAACACCGGCTCGCGCACCCTCAAGGACGCGGTGAACGAGGCGCTGCGCGACTGGGTCGCCACCTCCGCCCATACCCACTACTGCATGGGCTCGGTGGTGGGCCCCCACCCCTTTCCGGCCATGGTGCGCGAACTCCAGTCCGTCATCGGGAGGGAGGCGCGCCAGCAGCACATGGAGAGCGTAGGGCGGCTGCCCGACTGCCTGGTGGCCTGCGTCGGCGGCGGCAGCAACTCCATGGGACTCTTCCACCCCTTCCTGTCCGACAGCGTGCACATGGTGGGAGTGGAGGCGGGGGGGACCGGGACCGCGCCGGGGGAGCACGGCAGCACCCTGTGCCTGGGCACCACGGGCGTGCTGCACGGCGCCCGCAGCTACCTGCTGCAGGACGGCGACGGGCAGGTGCTGGAGACGCATTCCGTGTCGGCGGGCCTTGACTACCCGGGAGTGGGGCCGGAGCATTCCTTCCTCAGGGACAGCGGCAGGGCGGAATACGTACGCGTGGCGGACGAGGAGGCGCTGCGGGCGGCGGAGGAACTGTGCCGCTACGAAGGCATCCTCCCCGCCCTGGAGAGCGCCCACGCCGTGGCCTACGCCGTGCGGCTGGCGGCGGACATGCCGCACGGCAGCTCCATGGTGGTGTGCCTCTCCGGGCGAGGCGATAAGGACGTGCACACGCTCATGGATACAAGGGGGGCACGAGCATGAACCGTATCGACCGGGCCTTCTCCAGGACGGGAGAGAACGGTACGGCGCTCATCGGCTATGCCACTGCCGGTTTCCCCGACCGCCATACCTCGCTGCGCATCGCCGCCTCCCTGCTGGAGCACTGCGACGCCCTGGAGCTGGGCATCCCTTTCTCGGATCCGGTGCTGGACGGCCCGGTGATCCAGGAGTCCTCACGCCGGGCCCTGGAGGCGGGGTTCAGGCTGAAAGATGTCTTCGACACCGCCGGAGCCTTGAGGGAATTGAGCGACAAACCGCTGCTGGTCATGACCTATTACAACCCGGTGCACCGCGCGGGGCACGAGGCCTTCGCCAGGGAGGCGGCGCGCTGCGGCATGGACGGGGCGCTCATCCCCGACCTGCCGCCGGAGGAAGGGGCCGAATGGATGAGGGCCGCGGAGGCCGAGGGGCTCGCCAACGTCCTCTTCGCGTCCATGTCCACCCCCGAGGACAGGCTGCGCCGCCTGGGCGGGCTCACCCGCGGCTTCCTCTACTGCTTCGCGGTGCGCGGGACCACGGGGCTGAGAGACAGCCTCGCGGCCGAGGTGGCCCCGTTCATGCAGCGGTCCCGGACCTGCTGCGGCGTGCCGCTGGTCCTGGGCCTGGGCATCGGCAGCCCGGAACAGTGCGCCCAGGCCGGGGAGCTGGCC
Organism: Actinomycetota bacterium; assembly: GCA_040757835.1. Classification (NCBI taxonomy): domain Bacteria; kingdom Bacillati; phylum Actinomycetota; species Actinomycetota bacterium. The sequence continues at coordinate 5,914 of JBFLWJ010000028.1, read as the reverse complement.
GACGGGGTGGTGGTGGGCAGCGCCCTGGTCAAGGCGGCCATGGACGCCCTCGCCGCCGGAGAGGACCCCGCTATTCGCGCCGGAGAGCTGGCCGCCCGCTTGAAAGCCGCCCTTTGATCCATGGGATGGGTGGACAGCAAGGAGGGGGTAATCGCGGCGGCGAAATATCGGTAAGAGCGGTGCCGCGGCAATCGGACAAAGGGAGGGAGGGTTGGTCATGCCCAAGGAGCACATCGGGGTGGGGATCATCGGCTGCGGGCGCATCTTCGACATGCACATGCTCGGTTACGAAGGGCGGGACGACGCCAGCGTGGTCGCGGTGGCCGACATCTCGGAGGAGAGCCGGTGCGGCCGCGCGGAGCGCTACGGTATACCCTGGCACTACTTCGATTACCGCGAATTGCTGGAGAACAGGAACGTCGACCTGGTGGAGATACTCACCCCTCACCACCTGCACCTGGAGATGGCCGTCGCCGCGGCGGAGGCGGGAAAGCATATCTCGCTGCAGAAGCCGCCCGCCCTGAACGTGGCGGAGATGGACGAGATCATCGCGGCGGCGGAGAAGGCCGGCGTCACCCTGCGCATCTACGAGAACTTCGTCTTCTACCCGCCCATCGTCAAAGCGAAGGAGCTCATCGAGGAAGGGGCCGTCGGCACCCCCCTCAACATCCGCATGCGCTCGGTGGGGGGCTCGGCGGCGGGCGGATGGGAGGTCCCCCTGGAGGCCTGGGCCTGGCGCATCGACGAGAAGACCTGCGGCGGCGGGCCCTTCGTCTTCGACGACGGCTTCCACAAGTTCTCCATCGCCCTCTACCTGCTCGGGGAGGTTGAGAAGGTCTTCTGCTGGATGGAGGCCATGCACATGGGGGAAGGCCTGTGCGTGGACGCGCCGAGCATCTGCATCTGGAAACACAAGGAAGGCACCCGTTTCGGCAGCATCGACTTCGCCTGGGCCTACGACATGTATATCAAGTCGGACTATTACAGCGCGGACGACCGCGTGGAGGTCACGGGCACCGAGGGCATCCTGTGGGTGACGCGTGGGCACGGCAACATGCTGGACGTCCCGCCGCTCCTCCTCTACCGGGAGGGCAAGCTCACCGCCTACACCGTGCTGGAGGCGGACTGGGGCGCCAGCTTCCGCGACTGCACCCGCCACCTCCTGGACGCCATGCGCGAGGGTACCGCCCCCCACCTCACACCCCCCGAGGGGCGGCGGGTGCTGCAGTTCGCCCTGGCGGCCATCACCTCGGCGCGGGAGGGCCGAGAGGTGCGGCCGGACGACATCAATGGAGGCGGCGCATGAGCAAGACCTTCTATTACCTGCTGGCTTTCGGGGTGGGGCTGGTGATCGCCGTGCACCTGGCCATGAACGCCGACCTGGGCGAGAAGCTGGAGAACGCGCGTGCCGCCAATGCCGTCTTCTGGACCATCGGGGCGGTGGTGGCCATCATCATCTGGCTGGCCAGTCCCGACCGTTCCGCCATCACCGGGCTCAAGGACGTGAACCCCCTGCTGCTGCTGGCCGGGGCCATGGGAGCCGGGCTGGTGCTGGCCATCGCCATCATCATCCCCAAGATCGGAGCCGGCGCCACCAACGTGATGCAGCTGGCGGGACAGGTCATCGCGGGCGTGCTCATCAGCCAGTTCGCCCTGTGGAGTTCCCCCCAGGAATCCATAAGCGTGCTCAAGGTGGTGGGGGTCGCGGTAATGGTGGGCGGGGCATACCTGGCGGTGATGTTTTAAGGGAGGAAGAAACGGGGCGGTGTTCAATTATTAGGTAGATGACTGACAAGCATCCCTGAACGATCGTCTGCCGCCGCTCGTCACAGCGCGGAAGCCGTCCTGAACAAAGGGGGGAGGCTGCATGGAAAGCGTCGCAGAGGTAGAGGAATACAAGCAATACGGCTACCGGTGGGTGGTGCTCCTCCTCTATGGACTCATCCTGGTCGCGCAAGCCTTGCTGTGGGTGAGCTTCGCCCCCATCGAGAGCGACGTGCAGTTCGCCCTGGGCATGAATTCCACCGCCATCCGGGCGCTGGCCCTGGTGGGCCCGCTGATGTTCGTCTTCTTCGGCTCCTATGCCGGAGACCTCGCGGACCGTAAGGGCTTCAAGTACGCCGGTGCCCTGGGGGCGATCATCTGTTCCGTGCTGGGTATCATCCGCGCCATCGTACCCCACGTCATCGACTCTGGCACCGCGCAGTACTGGATCTACCTCGTCTGCCAAGCGGTCATCGGCGCGGCGGCGGTCTTCATCGTCACCAACATGTCCAAGATGCCCATCAAGTGGTTCCGCGAGAAGGACCGCGCCCTGGGCATAGGCCTGGCCACCATGTTCTTCTACCTGGGCACCGCCGTAGGTTTCCAACTGGTGACCACCATCGCCGGCATCCCCGAGGACGCCGCCGACGTGGGCAACAAGGCGATTATCCAGTCGGGGCTCAACAACGTACTCCTCGTATTCGCCATCGTAATGGCCGTGGCCACCATCCTGTTCATCATCTTCACCAAGGAGGAGCCCCCTACGCCTTCAGGCCCGCTTCCGGAGGAGGTCAAGCTGGGAACGATGGAGTCGCTGCGCCGCTTTCTGCGCTCCTCGGTCTTTCGTGCCCTGGCCACGGTATCCTTGATCGGCTACGGCATCTACATGGGTCTCGTGGTGACCATGGAGAAGATCATCACCTACCACGGCGCGGATTTCACCACCAAGTTCGCGGCTTCCGTCGCCAGCGCGGTGATCATCGGAGGTATTCTAGGAGCCGCCGTTCTGCCGGGTGTCTCGGAGAAGATAGGCCTGCGTAAACCCTTCCTCGTCCTGGCTGGATTGGTCCCCATCCCCATGCTGTTCCTGATAGGCTTCGTCGGAGTCAAACCGGTCAGCATCATAGCCGGTGCGCTGCTGGGCTTCTTCCTGCTCTCCGCCCTGCCGGTGACCTTCACCATCAGCGGTGAGATGGAGGAGATAGGGCCGCGCCTGGCCGGGGCGGCCGTGGGCACGCTCATGGCTATCGGGAGCATCGGCTCCTTCGTCATCCCCTTGCTCATGGAGGTCTTCAAGACGGAGACGGCGGCCGGCGTTCCCGACTATCGCTGGGCCATCCTCTTCCTCATGGCCCTGGGCGTCCTGGCGATAGTGGTGGTGGTTATCGGGGTCAAGGAAACCGGCCCCCGCGCCCGGCGCTGAAGCCCGGCTGCTTTGCGGCCCGAGCCCATGACACTGCGCTTGATACTATCTTATACCACTGATTCCAATCTAATGTTTAACATATGTTTAACTTATGCTATGATAAACGTGTAGTGAGTAAACGAAAGGAGAGAGATATGTCCTACCCCGTCCACCGTGAGGACGAATTCGTAGGAAGAAGGGACTTCCGGGAGAGGCTTCCGGAGATTCTGGAGACTGCCCGTAGGAAAAAGTCCCTGGTTTTCATAACCGACAGGGGAAAACCCGACGCCGTTTTGATGCCGGTCGAGGAATACGAGGCCTTTATAGAACTCCTGGAGGACCTGCGTGATCCAGAGCTCATCTCCATGGTCAAGAGATCCCGCCGCGAGATCGAGAAGGGCGGGGTCATGGGCCTTAAGGAGCTTAAGGATTACCTTGGCCTCTAAAGAATTCCGAGTAATCGTCCCTAAAAACGTAGCCCGAGAATTAAAGAAGCTGCCCCGCAGCGATATCGCCCGGCTCTTCGGCGCCATAGAGTCCCTGGCATACGATCCCCAGCCCCCCGGTTGCGTGAAACTGAAGACAAAGGATCTCGGCGAGTACCGGGTGCGGGTGGGTCCCTACCGCATTTTCTACGACGTCGACGATGACGAGCTGACGGTCGTCATAATCGCCGCGAAGCTTCGGGCAGAAGATACTTACAAGAAATAGGCAACCCCTTACAGAACTGAGATCAAACTGAGATCAAGCCACTAATATATATTCATAACTTGGAAGTGCGACAATCGCGGGGCTGTGGCCCCGAAAGCTGCAGGATAAAGGGGTGCGTCCCCAAAGCTATGCATGAATAGAGGCGATATTCTAAAAAGAAGTTGTTCGAGAATCTCATGGCTTTTGCACCCAATGTGTAAAGAGGTTTTTAGAAGTGTAAAACTGTATTAGTCATGAGCTTACCGGACAGTGCCATCCATCCCTCCGGTAGATTCTAGCGGCTCTAGGCCGCCTTTTTCACCTCCTTTCTGTCGTCTTTCTTGTCCTTGGTCTTCCCGATCTCTTTCTTGCCGGCGCTGAAGGTCTCATAAGGCTTCCGTCCCAGGTTACGGTAGCCGCGATGGGGACGCTCGTAGTTGTAATGATGCAACCAGCGGTCCAGGTCTGCCTGCAGCTCCTTAACCGATGCGTAGAACTTCTTTCTGAAGGCCTCGCGGAAGAACTCGTCTAGGACGGTCCGGTTGAAGCGCTCCACGAAACCGTTGGTTCGTGGCGTCCCCACCCGGGTAAAGCGATGCTCGATGTCGGATAGCGCCAGGAAGAGCTCGTAGGGGTGTTCCTCAAGCCTTCCTTTGTACTCCTTGCCGTTGTCTGTGAGCACTGCGCCAACCGAGATCCCCTCTGCTGCGAAGAAGGGCAGGACGCGGTCGTTCATTACGTCCGCGGCGGTGACGGCGAGCTTCGCCGTATACAGCTTGGCGAAGGCGAAAGAGGAGTAGGTGTCCACCACCGCCTGCATGTACAGCCGGCCCACGCCCTTTAGGGTCCCCACGTAGAAAGTGTCCTGGCAGATGAGATAGCCGGGCCAGAGGGTCTGGACGTGCCGCTCTGCGTATTCCGGGTTGTGTTTCTCCAGCAGCTTTACCTGATCCTCGGTGAGGGCAAAGCCCTTTGCCTGCACCTTCTTCTCCAGCTCGAGCATCCTCTTGTAGCGGGTTTCTAAGTCGTTGCGCATCCAGGCGTTTCTTACCGTGGTGGCGGATATGACCTTCTCTTTGAGCGCCATCTCGTCGGCTATGCGCTGCTGGCTCCAGGCGGGATGCTCGATGGAGAGCTCGATGATCTCTTTCTCCAGCTCATCCGGGATCCTGTGCGGAGTCGAGCCCGGGATGGGGGGCCGGTCTAGAAGCGCTTCTAAGCCCCCGGTCTGAAAGGCCCGCTTGATCTCGTAGAACTGGCTTCTGGAATACCCCATGATGCGGCAGGCCTCGGTTACGCTCCGTAGCTCCTGGGCCAGTTCTAGCATCGAGAGCTTCCTTCGTGCTACCTTTTCATTGGCAGTCATTCGTTTCTCCTTTCGATAGTCTTGGTGACTTGGATAATCAACAATTCTACCGAACGGGACGGATGACTGCTTTGCTGTTGAGGATGTTAGAATGTGTCAGGGAAGCTGGTGACTTTTACAAGATCTACTTATAAGGATCATGAAGGTTCATCTTCTCGATGCTGTGTAAATCCGCCAATACATAGTACGAATAAATATATCCATTGTTTTGCAGAGGGTTATGTTGATACTGCTAATGGCCATCTTTGCTACATTGCAGTTCAAAATTGTACAGGCGAATAAATAACAATACGTGCACGTTTCGTTGATACGAATAGAACTACCTATCCATATGGAAGTGGTGGGTATCTTGAGTTAAGAGATGTCAAACCACACAGCAGGAGAACCATTTGCGTAAATAACTATGTACCGGATGGTAAATCTTTTGCTACGCGCTTATGGTCCGACGATAGTTTCTGCGCGGAAAGAACAAGTTATGGCCCGCACTATATGCATACAAGTGAAGGAGACCCCTTGGATGATTTATTGTACATGTGCGCAGTCGAACCAACGACAGGACGCCTGATCAGCGACAATTAGAATTCCCGGGCAACGACAATTAGAATTCCCGTTCGCGGGACGGTAAAACTATCTAAGGCTCGCAGGAAGGAGGCTTAGATGGTTACCGATCAACAGGTAAGGAGGCTATT
>JBFLWJ010000027.1 GCA_040757835.1 Actinomycetota bacterium | reverse complement strand
TGATCGATATACTCTTTCTTGACCATCGTCTCTCCTTTCTGCGCTTGTCTTACTAGTGATAAAACATTCGCAGATGGTAGACGATGGTCCTCGTTTCACCCATACTTTATGGAGAAGAACCTATAATAAGAACTATTCCTAAATAGTAACTATTATTTCTATTGGGAGGGCCATGAACCCCGTTCGGCAAGAGATAGCGTCGCGCATGAAGCGTTTCGAGGAGACGCTCAGGCAGAACGGCGTCAAGGCTACCCACCAGAGGACGGAGATATACCGGGCGGCGATGGAGACCGCCGACCATCCCGACGCGGAAACCATCTACCGGCAGGTACGCAGGAAGATACCCTCCATCTCGCTTGACACCGTCTATCGCAACCTGTGGCTCTATAACGATCTGGGGTTGGTAGGCGCCTTGGGCCCTCCGCGGGGAAGGCTCCGCTTCGACGCCAATACAAGTCCCCACCACCACTTCAGCTGCCGGGGATGCGGCAAGCTCGAGGATTTCGAGAGCCCCGCCTACGATTCGCTGCCGCTTCCGGAGAGGGTCAGGGGCATGGGAGAGGTGGAGGGCGTTCACGTGGAGCTCAAGGGGCTCTGCAACAAGTGTTTGAAGAAGGGATGAGCGAAGGGCGTAAAGGAGGATGTCTCATGGATGAAGGGAGCAGGTGCCCGGTGACGGGCAGAGCGAGCAGATCGGTCGCCGGCGGCGGCACATCGAACCGTGACTGGTGGCCGAACCAGGTAAACCTCAGGATCCTTCATCTGCACTCCGACAAGAGCAATCCCATGGACAGGGACTTCAACTACGCAGAGGAATTCGCAAAACTCGACTACGAAGCATTGAAGCGGGACCTCCATGCCCTGATGACCGACTCGCAGGACTGGTGGCCGGCCGACTACGGCCACTACGGGGGGCTCTTCATCCGCATGGCGTGGCACAGCGCGGGCACCTACCGTATGGGCGACGGCCGCGGGGGCGCGGGGTCCGGAAACCAGCGACTGGCGCCCCTCAACAGCTGGCCCGATAACGTGAACCTCGACAAGGCGCGCCGGCTGCTCTGGCCGATCAAGAAAAAGTACGGCAGCAAGATCTCCTGGGCCGACCTGATGATCCTAGCCGGCAACTGCGCGCTGGAGTCCATGGGGTTCAAGACCTTCGGTTTCGGCGGCGGGCGCGAGGACATCTGGGAGCCGGAAGAGGACATCTACTGGGGCTCCGAGGACGAGTGGCTCGGTGACAGGCGTTACAGCGGTGAACGTGACCTCGAGAACCCGCTGGCCGCCGTGCAGATGGGCCTCATCTACGTCAACCCGGAGGGGCCGAACGGCGAGCCGGACGCGGTCGCATCCGGCCGCGACGTCCGCGAGACCTTCGCGCGCATGGCCATGAACGACGAGGAGACCGTGGCGCTGATCGCCGGCGGGCACACCTTCGGCAAGTGCCACGGCGCCGGCCCCGCGTCCCACGTGGGTCCCGAGCCCGAGGGCGCCCCCATCGAGGAGCAGGGCCTGGGCTGGAAGAGCAGCTACGGCAGCGGCAAGGGTGACGACACCATCAGCAGCGGCATCGAGGGCGCCTGGACGCCGCATCCGGCCCAGTGGGACATGGGCTATTTCCACATGCTGTTCGACTACGACTGGAACCTGGTGAAGAGCCCCGCCGGCGCATGGCAGTGGGAGCCGGTCAATCCGGACGAAGAGGACCTCGCGCCCGCCGCTCACGACGCATCGAAGCGGGTCACCACCATCATGACCACAGCGGACCTCTCGCTGCGCTTCGACCCCGTATACCAACCCATCGCGCGGCGCTATCAGGAGAACCCGGAGGAGTTCGCGGACGCCTTCGCCCGGGCGTGGTTCAAGCTTACCCACCGTGACATGGGACCCCGCTCGCGCTATCTCGGCCCGGAGGTCCCGGAGGAGGAGCTGATCTGGCAGGACCCGGTGCCCGCGGTCGATCACGAACTCATCGACGCCCAGGACATCGCGGACCTCAAGGGCAAGATCCTCGCCTCGGGCCTCTCCGTCTCGGAGCTGGTCTCGACCGCCTGGGCGTCAGCGTCCACGTTCCGCGGCTCCGACAAGCGCGGCGGCGCGAACGGGGCGCGCATCCGCCTCGCGCCGCAGAAAGACTGGGAAGTGAATCAGCCGGACCGGCTGGCGGATGTATTAAAGACCCTGGAGGGCATACAGAAAGAGTTCAACGACGCTCAGTCAGGCGGGAAGAAGGTCTCCCTCGCCGACCTGATCGTCCTGGGCGGATGTGCCGCCGTCGAGAAAGCCGCTAAGGACGCCGGCCACGACGTGGCCGTCCCCTTCGCGCCGGGACGCACGGATGCGTCGCAGGAGCAGACCGACGTGGAGTCGTTCGCGGTGCTCGAACCGGCCGCGGACGGTTTCCGCAACTACCAGAAGAAAAAATACGCCGTATCTGCGGAGGAACTGCTGGTCGACCGGGCACAGCTGCTGACGCTGACCGCTCCCGAGATGACGGTCCTCATCGGCGGCATGCGCGCCCTGAACGCCAACTTCGGAGGGTCCCAGCACGGGGTCTTCACCGCGCGCCCGGAGACGCTCACAAACGACTTCTTCGTGAACCTCCTCGACATGGGCACGGAGTGGAAGGCGACCTCGGAGGACGAAGAGCTGTTCGAGGGCCGTGACCGCGCTTCGGGCGAGCTGAAGTGGACCGGCACCCGCGTGGACCTCATCTTCGGTTCCAACTCCCAGCTCCGGGCCATCGCGGAAGTCTATGCCTGCGAGGACTCCGGGGAGAAGTTCGTGCGCGACTTCGTGGCGGCATGGGACAAGGTGATGAACCTCGACCGCTTCGACCTCGCCTGATATCTGGAGATACCGAGGCGCCCGACCCGGCTTGGGCGCCCCCCTTTTCCGCGGTATCGTCACTTGAACGCCGGGGGCATGAGGGCGCCCCGCCGCGCCCCGGGGATCACCTGTGGTCCGGGCATTTATCGAAGAAGGACCGGTCCTTGCCGGTTGTTTTCACTATCCAGTCTACCTGGGCTTCCGGAATGTATGGGGTGCCGCAGACGCTGCATTTGACCAGGTTGAAATCCCTGCCCCATATGCGGCGCACGCCATCCCTCTCCTTGAGGGTGATGGCTCCGGTGGGGCAGGCATAGGCGCAGGCGCCGCAGCCGATGCACACGTCCGACGGTTTATGGTAGGGGGTGGCGGGCTTCTTTTCCGCTCCGCGGTTTTCCATGGCTATGGCGTAAACGCCCACCACTTCGGCGCATACGTTGGTGCACATCGCGCAGGCGATGCACTTGTAGCGGTCGTTCTCGCCCTCATCCAGGCGGAAACGGACATCGGTCAGCCCTTCAGCGGCGGCCATCTCCCGTACGACCTCGGAATCCGGCACGCGCGCCATCAGCAGTTCCAGCACGCCCCCGCGGATCCTGTGCACCAGGGGGGTATCCGTCTTTATCTCCAGGCCCTTGCGCACCGGGTAGTTACAGGAAGTGACCAGTCTCATCCTGCCTCCCTGATGGGCCTCTACCAGGCAGACGCGGCAGGAGCCACCGCTGCTAACCACCTCGCTGTTAAAGCACAACGAGGGGATGTAGATGCCGTTCTCGTGCGCCACTTCCAGCACGCACCGGTCTTTCACGGCCTCGAAGGTCCTGCCGTCGATGATCACGCTTATCTTTTCCATGCTATGAGATCCTCACTGCATCGAAGGTACATACATCCCTGCAGATGCCGCATTTGATGCACTTGGCCGTATCGATCTCGTGGGCTTCCTTGCGCTCGCCCGTGATGCATTCCTGCGGACAGTTCTTGGCGCACAGGCGGCACCCGGTGCATGCTTCCGGGTCTATCGCATAGGTGATGAGCGCCTTGCACACTCCGGCGGGGCACTTCTTGTCCCTGATGTGGGCGTCATACTCATCGCGGAAGTACTTGATGGTGGAGAGCACCGGGTTGGCGGCCGAGGTCCCCAGGCCGCATAACGCCCCCCAGGTCAGCAGGTCGCACAGCTCCTCCAGCTGGGCCACGTGCTCCTCCCCGCCGCGGCCCTCGGTGATGCCTTCTAGCAGGTCCAGCATGCGCGGCAGGCCGTCCCGGCAGGGGGTGCACTTGCCGCAGGACTCCTCCACCAGGAAATTGATGAAATACTTGGCCACGTCCACCATGCATGTATCCTCGTCCATGACGATGATGCCGCCCGAGCCCATCATCGACCCGGCCTCGGTCAGGCTGTCGAAGTCGATCGGCAGGTCCGACAGGCGCTCCGGGATGCAGCCGCCGGAGGGGCCCCCGGTCTGGACCGCCTTGAACTTCTTGCCGTTCAGGATGCCGCCGCCGATGTTCTCGACCAGTTCGCGTATGGAGATACCCATGGGCACTTCAACCAGGCCGGTGTTGTTGACCTTGCCCACCAGCGAGAAGACCTTGGTGCCCTTGGAGCCTTCGGTGCCCATGCCGGCATACCATTCCGCGCCCTTGACGACGATCTCGGGCACGTTGGTCCAGGTCTCGACATTGTTGAGGACCGTGGGCTTGTCGTACAGGCCTCTTTCGACCGAACGGATGTACTTGGCGCGGGGTTCGCCCACTTCGCCCCCCACGGAGCGCATAAGGGCCGAGGACTCGCCGCACACGAAAGCGCCGCCGCCCCTGCTGATCCTGATGTCGAAGGCGAAACCGCTCCCCAGGATGTCCCCGCCCAGCAGGCCCTTGTCGCGCGCCGCTTCGAGGGCGATCTCCAGGTTCTTGACCGCCAGGGGATACTCGTCGCGCACGTAGATATAGCCCTTGTGCGCACCCACGGCGATGGCTCCGATGATCATGCCCTCGATCACCGAGTGCGGGTCGCCTTCCATGATCGAGCGGTCCATGAAAGCGCCCGGGTCGCCTTCGTCGCCGTTGCACAGCACGTAACGGACATCGCTGTCCACGGCCGCGCAGGAGCGCCACTTTGTCCCGGCGGGGAAACCGCCGCCCCCGCGGCCGCGCAGGCCTGAATCCTCGATCTCGGTGATGATGTCCTCCGGTTTCATCCCCAGCGCCCTGGCCAGCCCGGCATAGCCGCCCGCCAGGATATAGTCGTCGATGCTGGCCGGGTCTATGGAGCCTATATGCCTCAACGCGATGCGGTGCTGGTGCTTGTAGAATGGGATCTCGCTGTACTCGGCTATCGTCTCCGACGTGGTCTTGTCCTTGTATATGAGCCGCTCCACGATGCGGCCGCCCTTGATGGATTCCTCCACGATCTCCGCCACATCCTCGGGCGTGACCTTGAGGTAGAGGATACCCCGGGGCTGGAGCGCCACTAGCGGCCCGTTCTCGCAGTATCCATGGCAGCCCGTGGTCTTGATGCCGATGTTCACGTTCAGCTCGAGCCCCTGTTCCTCGATGATAGCTGCGAAGGCCTCGGCCACGGGCCTGGCCCCATTTGCCTGGCATCCGGTGCCGAAGCAGATCATCACGGTGGGCAGATCGGATAAGGCCGCGGCCGCCAGCTCTCGCCGGTAGGCTTCCAGCTGCCCGATGGAGTTGATGGCCCCCATTTCCCTAACTCCCCACCTGTTTCTTGACGATGTCCATGATCTTCGAGGAGCGGGTCTGCCCGTGGTATTCCTCGTCGATCAGGGTCAGCGGCGCCATGGCGCAGGCCCCCACGCAGTTGACGCATTCCAGGGTGAACTCTCCATCCGCCGTGGTGCCGTTGCGCTCCACCTCCAGCTCCCGCTCCAGCGTCTCCAGGATCTGCGGCGCTCCCTTGAGGTGGCAGGCCGTCCCCGTGCAGACCTTGATGGTGTGCCTGCCGCGCGGGGTGAGGGACAGGGCCTTGTAGAAGGTGCCCATGGCATAGATCTTGCTCTCCGGGACCTCCATGACCTCGCTCAGGCGGCGTATGCCCTCCTCGGGGACGTAGTGGAACTCGCGCTGGAAGTCCTGCAGGATGGCCAGCAGCGATTCCTCCGTTTTTTCGTAACGGTCTATGATGCGGTCGAACGAATTCACATCCGTCATGAGATCAACCCTCTTCGCTGAGTTTCACCAGTTTCTCGTACTCCTCCATGGTGCGCTCCTGGATGGCCTCGATGTCCTCGGGCGCCAGGTGCCGGAAGCGGCCCTGTCCCTCGATGTATTCCCGCACGGGCAGTACGGGGGACGGCCTGTAGGTGAGACGGTATTTTCCGTACTCGTATTCGTAGAGCGGGAACACGCAGGTGTTCACGGCCAGGCGTCCATATTTAATGGCCTCCTCCACCGGGATCCGCCAGCCCGTGGGGCATACCGAGAGTATATGCAGGTATGCGGGGCCCGGGATGGCTGCGGCCTTCTCGACCTTCTCCATGAGGTCGAAGGGAAAGCTGGGGCAGGCAGTGGCCACGTAGGGGATATTGTGGGCGATGGCGACCTTGGGCATGTCCTTCTTCTGGGTGTGCTGGCCCTTGGACATCTTGCCGGCCGGGCTGGTGGTGGTGCTGGCCCCCCAGGGGGTGGAGCTGGAGCGCTGGATGCCGGTGTTCATGTAAGCCTCGTTGTCATAGCACACGTAGATCATGTCGTGCCCGCGCTCCAGGGCTCCGGAGAGCTGGCCCATGCCGATATCGGCCGTGGCGCCGTCGCCGCCCATGGCCACGAAGTTGATCTTCTTGGGGGGCAGCTTACCCTTGCGCATCATGGACTTCATGCCGGACTCGCAGCCGCTGATGACGGCCGAGGCGTTCTCGAAGGCCACGTGGATCCAGGGCACCTCCCAGGCCGTCGTGGGCAGCGGCGAGGAGACGATCTCCATGCAGCCCGTGGCCATGGCCACTATGGTGTTGCGCCCCAGGGCCTTCATGACCAGGCGCACGGCCAGCGCCTCGGCGCATCCCTGGCAGGCGCGGTGGCCAGAGGTGAAGTATTCGGCCTTTTCAACTAGCCTCGCCGAGAAAACCGAGAACTTGTCCATGTCTTGCTCCTCACCCGCGCAGGCCGTAAAGCGTGAACCCGCAAACGTCGCCCTCTGCGGCCTTGGCTTTTCCTCCGAGGATGATCGCCTTGAAGTCCTCCGCGGTCACGTCCCTGCTCGCCAGTCCAGCCACATAATCCACGATCGCCGGTGCCTGCGGCCTGCCGCACATCGCGCTCCTCAGCTCCAGGGCAACCGGACCGCCGGGGCCGCCGAAGCTTATGGCTCGGTCCAGCACGATCAAGGCGTTCTTGCCGGCCGCCGCCCTGTAAAGATCCTCGAACGGGAACGGGCGCCACAGCCGGATCTTGATGACCCCGACCTTCTCTCCCTGCTCTCTCAATTCGTCCACGGCCGCCATGGCCGTCTCGCCCAGTGAGCCCAAGGTCACTATGCAGCATTCGGCATCGTCGGCCCGGTAGGTCTCGACCGGATGGTATCGCCGTCCGGTAAGGGCTTCCCACTCCTCCCATGCCTTGATGCAGGTGTTATAGGACTCCACCAGGGCCCGCTCGCGGGCCATCTGCGTCTCCGTGTATATCTCGGGCATGCCGAAACATCCCATGGAGACCGGGTTGTCCGGGTGCAGGGGTTTCTCCATCCTGTATTCGGGTATGTAACGCTTGATCAGCTCGTCGTCCTCGAATTCTATGGGCTCGATCATGTGGGTCATTATGAAGCCGTCGATGTTCAAGGCCACCGGCAGCCTCACCGCGGGGTCTTCGGCCACGCGGAAGGCCCAGAACACGTGGTCGTAGGCCTCCTGGCCGTTCTCGACGAATACGTGTATCCAGCCTCCGTCACGCACCATCATGGTGTCGGTATGATCGTTCCAGATGGAAAGCGGCGAGGACAGGGAGCGGTTGGCGAGGGCCATGACCACGGGCAGCCGCATGGCCGAGGCGATGAAGAATATCTCCGCCATCAGGGCCAGCCCCTGCGAGGCGGTGGAGGTGAAAGTGCGGGCGCCCACGGCGGCCGCGCCGCAGCATACGCTCATGGCCGAGTGCTCACTCTCCACCGGCACGAACTCCGCGTCCAGGTGCCCGTCGGCCACCATTTCGGAGAGATGCTCCACGATATGTGTCTGCGGCGTGATGGGATAGGCGGCTATGACATCGCAGTCCGCCTGTCCTACCGCCTCCGCTACGGCCAGCGATACCTCGATACCCTTGCGTTCTTTGGCCATGTCAGAATTCCTCTATCACCATGGATATGCAGCCCACCGGGCATTCCCTGGCGCAGATGCCGCATCCCTTGCAGTACTCCAAGTCGGCCTGGAAAGACCCGTCCTCCGACCGGTTGATCGCAGCGTCCGGGCAGAACAACCAGCAGACGCCACAGCGGATGCACTGGTCCCTGTCGACCACCGGCAGTAGCGAACGCCAGCTGCCGGTCTTATACTCCCTGGAGCTGCCGGGCTCGCTGACTGCCGCCCCTATCTCCAGGTCCTGCCATCTTATCTCTTCCATCGGTTTGGCCACGTCTGCCTACTCCTTTATAACCAGTTCGTTATAGGCCCGCTCCAGGGCCTTCATGTTCTTCTCCCCCAGCTTGGGCCCGAAGCGGTCCAGCATGGGCCCGCGGATGTCGTCGATCCCGAACAGGCCGGTCGCCTTGATGACCGCGCCCATCATGGTGGTGTTCACGATGACCCGACCCAGTTCTTCCCGGGCGATCTGGTCGGCGTTGACGATACCGACGCGGCAGGAGAAGCGGCACGAATCCATTATCTCCTCATAGGATTTTTTCGAGTTGATGATGAGTATCCCGTCCGGCTTCAAGCCCTCGACCGGGTCGATCAGGGTCAAGAGCCCCGAGTCGAGGATGACCACCACATCGGGCTCGTATACCTTGGCGCGGGCGAGGATCCTTTTGTCGTCGACCCTGCAGAAGGCCACGACCGGGGCGCCTCTGCGCTCGGGCCCGAAACTCGGGAAGGCCTGGGCGTATTTGCCCTTGCCGATAGCCGCCACGGCGATGAGCTCGGCCGAGGTGACCGCTCCCTGCCCGCCTCTCCCGTGAAACCTTATCTCCAGCATGCAAGCTCCCGTTCGGCTATATACAGGCTCTACATGTTGCTACATGGCCAAGGCTTTTCGGCCTCGCTTTCCTACACAGATTTTTAATATTATATCCGAATCCCCCGCCGGTTCAAGCATATCTCGCTACCTTCGCGCAGGCATTCTCCCAAGCCAATAACGCTTGAGGAGACCCTCGGAGAGGGGCATGGCGGCATGCACCGCCGCGACCTGGGTCATGTCCGAAGCCAGATACCCTACGGGCGGGGGAGGGTGAAGCTGAAGATCGATCCGCCCCCTTCACGCGGTTCGTACCATATCTCCCCGCCGTGAGCCTCGATTATCTCGCGCGCGATATGCAGTCCAAGGCCTATACCCTCGGAGGAATGGTAGGAGGGGTCGCCGACCTGGAAAAAGCGCTCGAAGATCCTGCCGCGATGCTCCTCGGGCACCCCTACGCCCCTGTCCATTACCGAGATCACGACCTTCCCCTCTTCGTTCACGTCCATCGCCACTTCCACGAGCGAATCATGCGCGGAGTAGTTCACGGCATTCTCCATGAGGATCACCAGGACCTGTCCGATGCGTTCAGCTTCTGCCTCCACGCGGCATTCCCGCTCCCGCAGATCGAGGACGAAATCCCTGGCGGGGACCTTGTATCGCATCTCGGCAACTGCATTCTTCAGCAATGCCTCGATGTCCGTCTCCGCCTTCTCCAGGACCAGCTTGTCGCGTTCCATGCGCGAGGCGTCCAGCAGTTGATAAACCAGCTTCTCCAGGCGGTCCACTCCCTTTTCGATATCGGCCAGAACGCCACGCACCGTCGTATCGTCCATCCTGTCCCGGTACAGTCTCAGTGTCGCAGCGTAACCCTTTATGATGGTCATGGGATGGCGCAACTCATGGGAGGCGATGTCGATGAAAGCCCGTAGCTCCTCCTCGTGGTCCAGCCGTTCCTCCTCTACCGAGATGGCCCGGGCCAGCATACCCATGATTTCCCGCTCCTCGACGCTGAAGGCGCCTCTCTCCCCGCGCAGCAATCCGAGGACACCCACGGTCACACCATGGGCTTTGACGGGGTAGGCGAGGTAAGAGCCAAACCCGTCTTGGACCGCGTCGGGGAGAAGACCATCATAGCCACTAGCCGGCAGATCCTCCAGCACGAAAGGCTCACCGCCGCCCTCCGCGATCACGGTATGGCAGATCGGACAATCATCCATCTCCAGGTGCTTCCGGCCGGCGCCATCACTTGCTGTCCGGTACACATAGATCCCGCCCCTGTTCAAGTGGCTGTAGTGCATGCCGACCGCTTGCATGATCTCCTGCCCCGCATCCACGATCATGAGCACGTTCTCCAGGGGCTTGGTGCCCAGCTCCAGGAAGCAGCGGTTGATCCTCTCCAGGCGCTTCTCGATGCGCTTGCGGTCGGTGACGTCTATCCCCATCTCCAGCACCGCCCCCTGGCCGTCCATGTCCTCGAAGGGAAAGTAGTGCACCAGGAAACACATTCCCGACTCGTCGCTCCATTCCCGCGAGAACGGCTCGCCCGTCTCGATGATCCCAAGCGGGCAGTATTCCTCGCAGGGGGTAGAGCGGCCGTACAGCACCTCGTAGCATTTCTTCCCTCCGGGGTCCCCAAAGAGTTCGCGGAAGTAGCTGTTGGCGTAACGGAAGGTGTAGTCCGGCGCCAGCAAGATCACCGTGGCCGGGACCATCTCGAAGGCGGAGAAGAGGAGCATCCTGCCGCGCTCCGCCTCATCCTCGGCCATCTTCCTGTCGCTGATGTCGCGGGTGGCGAAGATGGCGCCGATGAGCTCGCCCGCCTCGTTGTAAAGCGGGTTCCCCACCGACTCCACCCATATATAGGTGCCGTCGGCTTTCCTGGCCCGGAACTCGACCTTTCCCGGCACGAGTTCCATGTTTGACCTGACGTAGGAATCCGCTACCGCGGGCAGATCGTCGGGGTGGACAAGCTCCATGACGTTGGTGCCCAGGAGATCCGCCTCGCGGTATCCCAGCACCCTCTCGTTTGAGGGACTGAGGTAGACGAAGTTGCCCTCGAGATCGATCTGGCTTATAAGGTCCAGCATGTTGTCGGTGAGCCGCCGCATGAAGACCTCTCTTTCACGCAACTCCTCTTGCATGCGTCGGCGCTCGCTTATATCCCGGATAATCCCCTGGTAGAAACGCTCGCCTTTGGTCTCGATGACACGGGCGCTTATCTCCACCGGAAAGGTGGTGCCGTCCTTGCGAACGTGCTCGGTCTCGAAGACGGTGCCGTCGCCGATATCCAGCTCCCGCACCGTCTGGGCGAAACCGGCCCTCGCCGCCTCGGAGCGGAGCAAGGGAGCGGACATGCCGAGCAGCTCTTCACGTGTATAGCCGTAGGTCTTTACCGCTTGCTCGTTGACCTCGACGATCCTCCAGGCTTCGTCCATGAGCACGATGATGTCGTTGGCGTAACGGGTGAGGTATTCGCAGTGCCGGGCCAGGGTGGAGCGCTCCGCCTCCATTGCGTACTGCCAGCGGTAGAACTGGCCCCGTTTCCGGATCCAGAGCAGGCCCATGAGGAGCCCCAGCGCGATGACCATCATGGTGGTGAAACCGACGGCCAGCCAGGTGCGCGCACTAATGGAGGCATAGACCTCGCTTGCGTCCTCCTTGGCAACGACGTACCAGGCGGTGCCGGGCACCCCGCGCACCGCCGCCAGGACTTCCACGCCGCGGTAATCCGTCCCCTCGACCACTCCCTCGAACCCTCCCGCGGCAAGGGCCGCCGGCAGATTCTCCTCCCCGGCGGGTAATCTCAGGGAAAGGGGGCCGCCCTCATGGTAGCGCAGTTCGTTCAGGAAGACGATCTCGCCGTCCTCGACGCGCACGATTAGGGTCTCCGCGCTGTCGCTGGGGGAGGGCCAGGACTGGATGAGGGGGTATAGGTAGGTATAGGGGTCGACCCTCAGGAGCACGGCGCCCGCGGCGGGGGTGCTGGTGGAGGTGGAGGGGATGGGGGCTATGAGGTCGATATGTACCAGGTTATCGCCCTCGCCGTAGTGGAGGTCGGAGATGGCCACCTCCCCTTTGGACATCGCCTCAAGCGCCAGGTCCCGGGCGTAGTCGCCCACTACCTCCCCCGGCTTGCACGCGGCCAGCACCGCCTCTCCGGCCGTATCGAGGAGGAAGACGCTGCGGTAATACCTATTCCGCAAATAGGACTCCATCCAGGTCAGGAGGTCGTCCCTCTCTTCGGACTGGCCGGGGTCTGCCAGGAACCCCCGGGCAGCCCGCGTGAAGAAGGGGGTCTGCATGATCCTGGTGGCGTCCCCGCGTCTCTGCTCGAACCACTCGCTGATCTCGTTGGTCTTGAGGTTGACGACCGACGTCAGTTCTTCAAGGGCGTTTTCCTTGGCGTTTCCCTGCAGGAATCTCACGAGAAGCACCCCGGAGATGGCCACGAGGGCTACCACTACCAAGTAAGCAACGATCCACCTCCAGGTTATCAGGCCCCGTGGCGGTTGCCCGCGCGCCCGACCGCTATCTTCGCCCTCGCGGGTGGCATTCTCCACACATCTACCCGACCTTGACATAACCGCATTTCCCCCTACGACGATTATCTCAGTTACAGCATGCAGCGTAAAACATAGCGCGTGGGTTTCGGGGCTTTCTCGGGACGAGGAAGTCCGGGCTCATGGCCGCGGCGCTCCATGACCGCCACCGGAAGGTCCCGGGCGAAACGGACAAGTGGTTCGAGGGGAAGCAGGTAGATAAAGGTGTTCTCCGGTGGGGCCAATCCCTATCACTTGATGTTTCCATCAGCTTAGCCTCGCGCTTCTTCTCCAGGCAGTGGAGAGGCCCCTGCTTGGGACGCACCAGTGGCGGGTCCCTCCAGGCGAGTCCCCTTAGCCGTCCGCGGGCACCTCGTCCTGGTTGAGCCCGATCAGCTTTGCCAGCTCCCGGCGCCGCCAGTCCAACCGTTCCTCCGGCGTACGGTTGAGGACGCTGGTGACGTGGTCGGGCAATTGCATTGGATTGAAGGGTTTGGTGATATAGTCGTCCGCGCCCATCTCCCAGCCGCGGATGAGATCCTCGTCATGTACCCTGGCGGTCAGCAGTATCACCGGGAGTTCCCTCAAGTCCTCCATCTCCCTTATCTTGCGCAGGATATCCCAGCCGTCCATGTTCGGCATCATCAGGTCCAGCACCAGGAGATCCGGGGGGTTCTCCAATATCATTCTGACCGCGCTCTCTCCGTCCAGCGCCTCCTCGACCCCGAAACCGGCCATTTCGAGATTGATCTTCAATAGCCTGGTGACCAGAGGATCGTCGTCCACTACAAGTATCCTCTTCATCATCCACCCTTCTTTCGCCCCAACCACGGACTTGATGTTTCTCGCTCATATATATTCATATTACAACGCCGGAAACATTTCAATCCGGCACACGGATTCCGGTTTCAACTTCAATACGGTTATCGAAACGGTGGGAGACCGCCCGCATACCCCGAGGGTACCATATTGCCTCACGGGAGGATGAAAAATCCGCGAACGGGCGGCGTCGTTCCGGGTGGCTGTCTGCCAGAGCTGCCGTCCGCCGCTCCAGGACCAAACCGCGAGGAACAGCGCTCCGCCAGTCACCAGGTGCCGAGGCCAACCCGGATAGACGGGTGTGATGGATCGTGTTCGGCAGATAAGGCAGGCCTTGTTCCCTCTTCTTGGTGGTCTGCCTCGTCACCTCTTCTTGCCGGTCTGGCCTGCCTTTTTATATCTGCCGAACGCGCGGCGCGCGCCTTTAACCAGCGATGCGGGTGTGGATCTCGTCCGGATACAGATGGGACTCGTCCGGAAACAGATCCTTCTTCAGGTACCAGATAATGGCGCTGATGTCGAAAGGTTTGCAGAAGAAATGGTGTATACCGGCCTCCTCCGCCTTGGCTCTCAGCTCCTCCCTGGGCAGGGCGCTGATGAAGGCGATGGGGATCTGGTCGGTGCGCGAGGAGTTCCTCAGTCTCTCAACGACGCTTATACCGTTGCCAGCGGGCATCATTATATCCAGCAGCATCAGGTCCGGCCGGTGGCGGTGCGCCTGCATTACCGCGGTGGCTCCATCGAAGGCCGAGATCACCTCGAACCCCTCGAACCGCAGGTTGATCGAGAGTATCCTGACGATATCCACGTCGTCGTCAACTACCAGGATCTTCTTCTTCTCCATGGTCTTCTCCTCCCTTCCGTACTATCTAATCGGGGGAGGACCGTCGATAGCTCATAGCCCCCGGGGGTGATTGAGGCCCGCCAATGGTATGAACGGTTCACGAGCCTCGGTTTCCCGATGTCTGGTATGATTACGGTAAGGCTGGGGGGGTAACTCCTAAACGGTTCAGGCTTGAATCCCGCGGGGGAAGCGATGAACGAGCCGCAGCAGAAAGCGCGCATCCTGGTCGTCGACGACGATCCCGAGATGGTAAAGGTCATGTCGCTCGTCTTTGAGCTGGACGGTTATACCGTGTTCAAGGCGAACAACGGAATCGAGGCCCTCAGGCTGGTACGGGAAGAGAAACCGGACTGCGTTTTGCTGGATATCATGATGCCGGTGATGGACGGGTGGGAGGTGCTACGTCGCCTGAGCGAGAATCCGGCCAGCATGGAGATCCCCGTGGTCATAGTCACCGCCCGCACATCCGATCTCGACAAGATCAAGGGTTATGGGGGAGGCGCCCGGGAATACTTGACCAAGCCATTCAGCCCCCTCGGCCTCAAGCAAGTCGTCGAGCGGGCGCTGCAGCCGGACGTACGCGGTGAAAAGAGTACGCACCGGGCGGAGATGGTTCGGCAACTGCAATTGGCTACGATCCACGACATCACGTGTGCCCTGGTCTCCACCCTGGACCTCCAGGAGGTCCTGGACATCATCGCCGGTCGCCTTTTGAGCCTCTTCGACCTGACGCTCTGCGGCATCACCCTTATCGCCCGGGGCGGTAACCGCCTCAGATTCGCCGCCGCTAAGAGCCTCGTCCCCATCGACTCAAGGGAGATGGCCTTGCTGCAGGTTATCCTGGAGGGACTGGGAAGCGAGTACATCGACGAACTCCGGAGCACCGGCAGATGCGTAAAGACGGTCAACCCGCACCTTGACCTGCGGGAGCCCTCCTCACTGCTCAATTACCTGAAATCCATCTACATCTTTCCCCTGGTGGCCAAGAAACAGCTCATCGGGGCCCTGACCCTGACCCGTGACGACCTACTACAGCTGGGGCAAGGCGAGGAAGACCTGCTTTATGCCATCTGCAATCAGGCAGCCATGGCCATCGAGAACTCCCGCTTGTACGAGGACATACGGCGTGAAGAGGAAGCACAGCGTGATCTGCTGCATCGCGTAATCACCGCCCAGGAGGTGGAGCGAAGGCGCCTGGCGGCAGAGCTGCATGACGGCATCATCCAGGGGCTGGTTGGTGCCCTCTATAGCCAGCAGTACGCGCTGGCGCGAATGGAGGACTTTCCCGCCGAAGCCCGGCGTTCCCTGGAAGAAGCGCGTGAGGTCATCAACACCTCCATAACCGAGATGCGCCACCTTATAAACGGCCTGCGCCCTCCCCTCCTCGGCGATATGGGGCTGGTCAAGGCGATGGAGCGATATGCCATCTCCACAAGTGAGGCATCGGGTTTCGAACTGTTTCTCGAACTGGAAAACAGTATCCCGCCACTGGATCCCGAGGCGGAAAGCGGCATATACCGCATCTTCCAGGAGTGTCTCAACAACATGGCCAAGCACTCGGACTGCCGGCGAGGATGGGTGGTCATGCGGGTAGCGCATGACCTGCTGGTTCTGGAGATCCGAGACGACGGCCGGGGTTTCGATACCACGGACGCCGTACGCCCCGAGGGGTCGTACGGCCTGCTGGGCATAAAGGAGCGGGTAGAATATCTCAAGGGAGACCTTATCATTGCCTCGGAGCCGGGGCAGGGGACTTCCGTCAGAGTCGAGCTACCGCTCCGGGAAATAAGGGGGGATGAGCGATAAAGCCGATCAGGGTTATGGTCGTGGACGACCACAAGCTGGTACGGGAGGGGCTGGTGAGCATGCTGTCCCTCCAGAGAGACATCGAAGTGGTGGGACAGGCTTCCAGCGGGGAGGAAGCGGTTACCCAGAGCAAGAGCCTGGAGCCAGACCTCATCCTCATGGACGTCAGCATGCCGGGCATGAACGGGATCGTGGCCACGCGCATGATCAGGGAACGCGATCCGGAGGTAAAGGTGATCATGCTGACCATGATGGACCAGGAGACCTACGTCTACGAGGCCATCAAGGCGGGGGCCACCGGCTACCTGCTCAAGAACACCGACCTGGACGAGCTGACCCGCGCTATCCATGCCGTCAGCAGGGGCGAAGCGTCTCTGCATTCCCAGGCCCAGGCCCAGCTCATCAGGGAATACGCCCTGATGGCCAGGCAGAACCGCGACACCTTCGGCCTAAGCAAACGGGAGCTGGAGGTCCTGCAGCTGCTGGCGGACGGCTATACCAACAAGGACATTGCGGGAAAGCTATTCATAAGCACCCAGACGGTTAAGACGCATATCGGCCACATCTTCGAGAAGCTGGGGGTAAAGGACCGCACCGAGGCGGTGGCTTCGGCCTTGCGCAGCGGCATGATCACCTGATCTTCTCCCCCGCCTCCCTGGCCTTCACGCTGAAACGGAAGACCGAGCCCCCTCCGTCACGGGGTTCGTACCAGATACGGCCACCGTGCCCTTCGGCGATCTGCCGGGCGATATACAGCCCCATGCCCATGCCGGGGGCGGAATGGTGCAGAGCGTCATCTACCTGGCCGAAGCGTTCGAAGATGATGTCGAGGTGTTCCTCCTGGATGCCCGGGCCTCTGTCCATCACCGCCACCACCACCTCATCACCCTCCTCCTCAATCCACACCTCCACGGGGGAGCCCGGGGGGGAGTATTTGACTGCGTTTTCCAGGAGGACGACCAGCAGCTGGTGCATCTTCTCCTTTTCGGCGAGGATTAGGTATGCCCGCTCCGGGAGGTGGATGGTGAAGGCGTTGCCTGTCCCCCGTGCCTCCATCTCCCCCACCGCTTGCGCGAGCAGGGGTGTCAGGTCCAGCTCCTTCGCCTCAACGGTGAAGCGGCCCCGCTCGATGCGGGAAACGTCCAGGAGTTCCTTTCCCAGCTTGTTCAGTCTGTCCGCACCGGCCTCGATGGAATTGAGCACCTGCACGCGGGTTCCCTCGTCCAGCCTGTCCCACATCTGTCGCAGAGTCACCGCGTATCCTTTCATGATGGTGATTGGATGGCGCAGCTCGTGGGAGGCGATGTCGATGAAGTCCTTCAAGCCCTCCTCGCGGGCCAGCCTCTCCTCCTCGATGACCAGCATGCGTGCCAGTAGGCCCGCTATCTCAACCTCCTCGCTGCTGAAGCGCCGCACCACGCGATCGAAGACGCAGAGGCATCCGATGACCTGTTCGCCCATGATAACGGGATAAACCAGGCAGGACAAAAAGCCGTGTGCGCGGATGACGGGGTCCTCCCGGGCATGGGGCAAACCGCGAAGGTCCTCGTATACCACCGCTTTCCTGACCGCCGCGGTGATGATCCGGTAGCACATGTAGATATTCGGTGTATCGGTGATGATCAGCCCCTCCTCACCGGGTAAATCGCTCAGGCAGGAGAAGGTACCCCGCTGCAGACGTCCGTATCCCGTACAGGTGGCCTCCAGGATCTCGCTGCCTGCCCGCACTATGGTCTCCATGTTCTCGATGACATCGGGCCCGAGCTTGAGGAAGCACCCGGTGAGTCGTTCCATCCTCTCCTGGACCCGCTTGCGTTCCGTGATATCCCGGGCGACGGAGTAGACGGCCGGTACGCCCTCGAACTCGAAGAGATGGCTGTTGACCTCCACCGGAATCCGTTTGCCGTCCCGGGCCAAGTACACCGTCTCGTAAAGCACTTTCTTTTCCTCCAGCAATGTCCGCATCATCTCCAGGATCATGGCCGGGTCCTCTGGATCCTCGATGTCGGCAGGGGAAAGCTGCAGTAACTCCTCCCGGGTATAGCCCAGACGCTCGCAGGCTATGTCGTTCACCTCCACGAAGCGCCCGGGCATGCCCCGCGGCGACACGGAGTGGATGAAGAGGGTGTCGTTGCCCATGTTGAAGAGGAAACGGTAGCGCGCCTCGCTCTCGTGCAGCGCCTCCTCGTAGCGCTTGCGCTCCACCGCATAGGCCAGGGAGCGTGAGAGCAGCTCGCCGTCAACCCTCTCCTTGAACAGGTAATCCTGGGCCCCCTCCCTCACCGCCGCCAGTCCCATCTCACGATCTCTCAGCCCCGTGAGTACGACCACCGGCACGCGCGGATACGTGGAGACCACCCCGCGCAGGGTGTCGAGGCCCCGGCTGTCGGGGAGGCCCAGGTCCAGGAGCACAGCGTCACAGCCCCGCGTCAAGCACTCCAGCCCCTCCTTCAGGGTGGTGGCTCCGAGCAGCTCAAAGGCATGCCCGCCTGCCTCGGCCAACATCTCCCGGATGAGGCGGACATCGCCGGGGTTGTCCTCTACCAGCAAGACTTTCATCGTATCCTCTCTCTGCTGGTGCCGTCTCACGGCAGCACCACGACCTCCAGCCAGAAACACTCCACGGACTTGATCACCGACATGAACTGCTCCAGGTCCACCGGCTTGGTGATATAGCAGTTGGCGTGGAGGTCGTAGCTCTTCAGTATGTCCTCATCGCTCCGGGAAGTGGTAAGGATCACCACCGGGATGCGCAGCAGGTCGGGATCGGATTTTATCTCCGCCAGTACCTCCCTGCCGTCCTTCTTGGGAAGGTTGAGATCGAGCAGGATGAGGTCGGGCCGTGTGGTTCCCGAAAACTCCCCCTCGCGATAGAGATAGCGCAGAGCTTCCTCGCCGTCGCCGACCACGTTCAGCCGGTTTCTCACCTTGCCTTCCTTGAGAGCCTCAACGGTGAGCCTCACGTCCCCGGGGTTGTCCTCCACCAGGAGGATCTCCACGAGCCGCCCGGTTCTTTGGTTCCCCACGGTGATCACCTACCTCTCTCTTCTCTCGGGCAGTGTAAAGTAGAAGGTTGAGCCCCGGCCGGGCTCCGATTCCACCCAGATTCTCCCACCGTGGCGCTCTACGATCTTCCTTGTGATGGACAGGCCGATGCCCGTACCGGATACATCACTCCTCGGGTTCAGGCGCTCGAAGATCTGGAAGATGCGTTCGTGGTACTTCGGGTCGATGCCGATGCCGTTATCCGCAACCGAGAACACCCATTCACCGATCTCCTGGCGGGCGGAGACGTGCACGCGAGGTGCTTCCTCGCCGCGGAATCTGATGGCGTTGGTGATGAGGTTCTGCAGGAGTTTGGAGAGCTGCGCCTCATCCGCGATCACCGAAGGCAGATCATCGTGGGTGATTTCGGCCTCGTTCTCCTCCACGGCCAGCCCAATGTCTCTCAGTACGCCCTCTAGCACCTTCTCGCTGTCCACTAACTCGAACTCTCCACCCCTGTTCTCCACGCGCGAGAGGGCCAGCAGGTCGTCTATCATAGCCTTCATGCGGGTTGCCCCGTCCACGGCATAGCCGATAAACTCGTCGGCATCGGAGTCCAGCGCGTTCTTGTAGCGTTTCTCCAGCAACTGCAGATAGCTGGCCACCATGCGCAGCGGTTCCTGCAAGTCGTGGGAGGCCACATTAGCGAACTGCTCCAGCTCGCGGTTGGAGCGGGCGAGGTCCTCCACTGTTTTCTCCAATGCGGTCCTGATTTGCCGAGCATTCTCCTGTGCCTCCTTGCGCTCGGCGATCTCCTCCTCAAGCTCCTTCTCATACCCGCTTATGCTCCTCTCCGTGATCCGGTAGGTCGCGATTACCAGGGCGGTGGAGAAAACCACGAAAACCCAGGGGAGGACGGCCAGCGCTTGACGAGAACTGGCCGACTTGTCCCGGTAACGGATCAATTCGGCATAGGTCTGAGAGATGCGCTCGTCCAGCACCGGCGAGATCTCTCCGGATAACAGCTCGACTGTCGCCTCGCGCAGCGCCTCCAGCGCTTCACGTTGCTTGCCCTCAAGGTAGGAGTCAACCGAGGCGTCCATCTCTCTCTCCAGGCGAATATAGGTGTCCTCGATCCTCCGTAGGTCGACGATTATCTTGTCCTCCAACCCGGGGTTCATTCCTGCTTCCCTGACAGCTGCCTCGTACCCGGCGAACTCGACCCTTACCGCCTGTTTCGCTGCTTCGTACTCCTCCCGGCCAACACCTCCCTGCAGCAGTACCTCGGCCGAGATGACGGACCCCTCGATCGCGCTCCTGAGTGCATACTCCCTAGCCATCTCATCCGCCACCAGGCTCTGTTCTTTACTGAGGTCATCGAGTTCCGATGTGATGACGATATCGGTGACGAGGAACCCTATGAGGGTAAGCCCTATCAGAGCAAAGCCGACCATCAATTTAGCCCTCGTCGACACGGCTGTTTTCCCGTCTGCTCTAAGATCTTCGCAGAGTCCGTAGCCCATATAGCTTGTCACCTTATTATATCCCGTTACCTGTCCCTGAACACGTACAGCAACCCAAGACCTCCAGGCCATCAAGGAAGGCGGGGATCTTAAGGCAGGGGAGGATCCTGGCCACGTCATCAGGCAGGATGGGAAGAACGTACTTAAAATTTCCCCGAGGGACCCGACAGAAGCCCGTATGGATGGGGAGGACGATCTTGAACTTCTACGCCTTCTCGCAAAAGGAGGGCCGGGTGCTGACAGCGGAATGGATTCCCCTATTACATGCCTTGCTCTTCGTTGAATTCATTGAATATCTCGAATACATACTGACGGGGCTTGGCCTGAGGCTCTTATCCCTTTTGCCGATCCGCCTTCCAACCATCAAATCGAATTCCTGGGTCAGGAGCGGAGTCCTGGCCTTATCTCCTATTAGATAGTGGTAGTAGATAAGTGGCGCCCAGCCACCCGCGAAGACGACCTCGGAGAGATACTCGCCAAGAATCTCAACAACTTTGAACAGGCTATGCTTGAAGGTCTTCTCCACCGTGTATCATCCCTCGATGAGTCTCTTCAACCGGTGCCTGTAAAGATATTCAGCCTGTTCCAGTCCCCGCAAAGGATACTTGTACAGGTCAAGATAGAGTTGCAGATCCGATACGACCCAGAGCCCTTCTACCTGATGCATCTCGTGGAAGGCTGAGTACCTATAGTGCGGGTAGCACAATATGACGTTTGCCCCTCTTTCTACTTCTCTCAGTTTAAGTCGCCGCTCAAGGAATTTCCGGCCGCTTTCATCCCTCAGATATATATGTACTTCGCTATAGACGGAATGAGGAGTCACCAGGTTGGCCCCGGCCTGGAAGGACAGGGCGTAAGGTAGGCTTTTATGCCTCCCCGCATCGCGCAATCTGTCGAGTATCTCACCGGGATTATCAGCCAGGCAGAAATAGCCGTGTTCCTCGTTCTTGCGGTAGTCGTATGCGCTTATCCAGTCCTCGAGAAGGCTTTTCGCATCCAGCAACTTGAATCTTCTACCCTCTTTTCCGAAATAGCCCCTTATCTCAAGCTCCCTCATCATACGGGAGACAAAGCCTGGATCAAGTCCGGCTGCTTGGGCTACCTCTCTAACGCCCCATGATCTGCTCCTCTCTTCAAGAGCTACCCTGAGTATCAGTGATGCTTTGTCGGAGAAAGGTCCACGCCCCAGCCTTCTTTCCGGATACTTGTTAGGAAAACCCTCGCGTTCTACATATATTCCCCCATGAGAGATATAGGCATTTCCTGAAAGGTCGATGAAGAGGACCCCGGCACCCTTGCATTCCTCCCTCTTCTCCTTGCTCAGGTAATCCGACAGGATCAGCGGGACTAAGCCACCATCCCGATCGGCATAGGACACAAGGCTTGCCAGTTTGCTCCGAAATATCGCCGAACTCCTTGTTGGGAGTACTTCAATGGCTGCCTTGACTCCCTTGCCATCGATTGATATCGAAGCGATATATTCGGGCGACCCGGCTTCTCTTTTCTTGGCAGGGGATATCTCAAACTTCAACCCAGGAATGGGCAGGATCTCCCCGATGCCATTCATTAATTCATTAACAATCTTTGCCTCTATCAATGTTGCTCCTATAAATTTTGTTGTCCTTATGGACATCATATTAATTTAAGGCATCATTTGATAGATAGTCCGTTGCCTATCGCAGTAGGTTCCTGGAAAGGGCAACCAGGCCAGAGAAACCGTTCTCTGGCCTGCTTCTTTATTTCTGGTGGGGGAGGGAGGATTTGAACCTCCGTAGGCTGAGCCAACGGATTTACAGTCCGGGAAATGCGGTTTCTCTCAGTTTATCTCAGTTGCTCTGAGTTGTTCTGAGTTACAAATATCCTGCGGTTTTCTTAGAATCCAGTTGTTCTCAGTTGCTCTCGGTTTTCCTCACTTGCGCTCAGCTATATTGACCATTTGTTGACCGA
The DNA here is from genome assembly GCA_040757835.1 of Actinomycetota bacterium. NCBI lineage: Bacteria > Bacillati > Actinomycetota > Actinomycetota bacterium. Next base: position 15,057 of record JBFLWJ010000027.1, on the reverse strand, counting down.
AACATATGAGAATACGGCCATCTTCAACGTTTTCCGATATACTCTTTGATTTTTCTCTCATCCCTCAAGATATCCATGTAGCTTCCCATTGTAACGAAGTGCATGGGCTTGATTCTGCGGCGTGCCCGGTTCCTGGCGACCCTATCTCCGGAAGTCACCTCGTACATGCCCTTAATGAATACGCTCCAGCGTGGGTCGATGTCATCGAGCGGAGGCATTTCTTCCGGTGGAGCGAAGCTCTCGTCTGCCAGGGAGAGGCATAAGCGGTTGCAGAACAGTAGCACCTCTATCCCCATTCGCCTTGCGAAGCGAGTTATGCCCTGCCTCGATCCTTTTTCCATCAATGCCTGCAATTCGCCGAATTGTTCATCAAACACCTGCACGAAAGAATCCAATTCGTGCAGGCGCATATCGCGCTTCTTCCTCTCCGGCACCCTGGCCTTCTTCAAAGACGCTATTTCTCGCCTGATCTCCCTGCTTTCCTTCCCGGAATTCAGCAACTTCACCAGCTCCCTCTCCTTAACCCTGCTCAAACGGTAACGCTCGTTCTCCAGAAGGGGGAAAGCGTCGCGGAAGGCGGCATATGAGGTCACCTTGCCGAAGCGCCGCTTAATGGTTCCGCGTTGAGGGAAATATCTACGTATTCTAAAGGAATACATCACTATCTGAGCCGTTATATAGCTCCTTGCATGGATGGCCGAGGCGAGCGGGGTTATCTGGTCCACCCCCGCCTCCAGCAGGATATCCCCGATATCCCAGAGATACCCGAGGGAAACATAGCAAGGCTGATGCTCTTTCACCGCTTGACGGTAAAGGTTATTGAGCGGCGCTATCTCCTCGATCAGTCGCCGGATGAGCTCTTCCGGTACGGGCTTGGACAGGAACATGCGTCTCATACCTCCGCGATCTTCTCGAGGTCGCTGCCCACATATCCCTGCAGCATCTGCTCGAGCCGGCAGGTGAAGGAGAGGAAATCGTCGAACATGGCGGTGCGGCTTCCCACCAGTCTCTTTATCTCGGGCTGGAGGTTGTATTTACTGTAGTAAGTGTCTTTGTAGTATGTGGCGATGATCGCCGCGACGTATGAAGCGAGCCGGTCCGAGAGCTTCATCCTGCCGTGTCTTGCCCGGGACGTCCTGTCCATGAAGTCTGGATGGTTTACATATATATTGATGGTATCCTCGACCAAGCTGGCCCTGGGGATGGCCCCATCCTCCTGGATGAGCGCATCGAGTGCGGTGTCGTCGAAGCGCACCACGAAACCGCTGCCGCGGCGCCGGCGGCCGGAGAGATCGCCATCTCCCTCTTGCACGCTCGTTTTCTCACCCCCCGGCTCCCCCGCCTCCTGGCCCGCTTTACCGTCTCCCGTTCCCGGATTTGCCAGCTCCAGGTCCGAGTCCGGCGTCTCTGCCAGGACGACATCACCCCCCGAGGCGAAGATCTCCCTCAGGGTCATGCGGTCTTCCCTGGCGATCTGCTCCAGGAGCCGGGTGAGAAGGCTGCCCAGGCGTCCCAGGCTCTCCGCATTGGTGGACTGTACAATCTTACTCAAGGCGGAGTGTATCTCTTCTTCAACCTGGGCTATTCCTTCATAAATGGCCTTGCGTTTCTTCGTACGCTTGAAGTCCGAGCGATCCAGGGTGGGCTCGAGGTTCCCATTCATCTCGATATACCCGATGAGATGGGGGTGGGCCCAGACCTTCCCTTTGTAGGGAGAAACATTGTAATAGGATTTCATCTTGCCTGCCTCTTCGATGCGCCTTCCCGTGTTGAGGAAGAGAGGCGGTTTATCGGGTACGGGGTTCTCACAGACCTTGAGGTTTATTTCTATAGGATGGGGAAGGATTATATCCAAGCCTTGCTTGCCGTCGCTAACCCTTTCGATAACATATTCGAAATCGCTGCCGTTGAATATGCCGATGTCATATGGCTTGCAGATATAGACCCTTTTCCCCTCCACCACCTGGATGTTCAGCTTCTCGCGCCGCAGTAGGTGATTGAAGTGCTGCTCTATCTCGTTGACCAGTTCCTGGGGATTCACCTCCCTCCACCAGCCACCATCGAACTTTCCAAGCTTGATTATGGTGCCTGAAGGGAAGGGGAAGGCGCGCACTGGAAGCGCTTCCTCATCGGGGATCTCGTTGGTGTCTCGGTCGATGAGCATCCTCCAGGGATCGTCATCCAGCGATTTGGTGATGATCTCCAGCTTCTTGCAGCAAGCGCGAAAAGCGTGCACGCCGAATCCGAACTGGCCGTTGGTCCACGGCTGGGCCTTCTTATCGGAGCTTCCCACGTATTCCACCACGCGCACGAGCTTTTCCCGGTTCATCCCGCGGCAGTTGTCGGTGATGGACACCTCGCGCTTCTTGTTATCGATATCCACGGTTATCTCGATGAGATAGGGATAGGCTCCCTTCTCCTCATAGCAGGTCTCTGCGTCATCCAGTGAGTTGTCGATATATTCCATGATCACCCGCGTAGTGCTCTGGTACATGCCCGCTATGTGGCGGAGCAGTTCCTGGGGATCGGGGATATTAATTCTCCTGGTCACTGCAGACCACCGCCTGTCTGGCTACTATATGCTTAACAAAAAATCATCGGTCTAAACATACCATAAGCAAATGACGGCTCTCTGTGTTGTCCGCATCGGCCAGACCATGCCGGTGCCGGCTCGAGGAATGCCCCAGTGCTTGACATTCAGTCGTGATCCAACATGCTGCCTTATACGGATATTTGGTTGAAGTTGACCGGCCTTGTTTTCATCACTCCCGCCACTTCCTCCAGGCTCCATGGATAGAAGTCATGAGAGTCCACCCCTACGTCCAGCAACTTCCCCTCTTCAGCCTCATACGCATCCAGCTTTCCGTGCGAATGTCCGAAAAGGTGCCACGATCCATAATGGCTGAAAGGCCAGACTTTATGGCAGTAGTGCGATAGGAATACCTTCGTTGCGATCTCCTCCACATGGACGTTAATAATATATGATTCTTCCATGCCAGCCAGCAGTGAGCACACATCGCCCCTATTCCCCACCTTGTACAGTTGCCTATCATGAGAACCCATGCAGAGATATATCCTGCCCTTGAGCCTCTGCAGGACGCGCAGGATGCTCTCTGGCCCCCCGAAAGAGAAATCGCCGAGGTGATAGACAGTATCCTCATCTCTGACCAATGCGTTCCAACGCTCGATCAATACCTCGTTCATCTCCTCAACTGATTCGAAAGGGCGCTGGGCGTAGCTGATGATGTTCTTATGGTTAAAATGCGTATCGGATGTGAACCAGGTGTTCCTCTTCATCTCAATCCATATTCTCCAGCGGTCTTATATCTGCCTGTTACTTATTATAATGAGGGGGAACGTCACTTAGGTTCGAATAATCCGCAAATGGAGGTATCTCAATCCATTTTCGGGGTTTGCCCTCTATTGTGGTACGCTATAATTGTCAGAAAGGAGACAGAGATGGACATCAACTGGAGAAAGGCCATAACTTCCGATCCAGAGGTATTGCTAGGCAAACCTATAGTAAAAGGGACCCGGCTTTCTGTAGAGTTCATCCTGGGTCTTTTCGCCGAAGGATGGACGGAAAACCAGGTGCTTGAAGAATATCCCAACCTAACCGGTGAGGATATCCGAGCCATTTTCGCCTTCGCGACCGAGTGCATGCGTGAAGAATCCCTTTATCCCCTGGACTCCAAAGCGATCTGATGGATTTCCTGGCCAACGAGAATATTCCCCTGTCCACAACCAAGTTACTTGCTGAAGGTGGTCACGATGTCATCTGTGTCGCCGACGAAATACCTGGCGCTTCGGACCGCCAGGTCATTGAGCAGGCAATCACTACTAACCGCATAGTGTTGACATTTGATCGTGATTATGGGGAATTGATTTTCCGTCATAAGGCAAGAGATGTCCCCGGGGTCGTCTATTTTCGTTTTACTCCCATTTCGCCGGATGAAGCTGGAACGATGCTACTAGAGATCCTGAAGGAGAAGATAATAACCTTGTCAGGCAAGTTCACGGTTATCGAAAGGGACAGTATTCGTCAGAGATCACTTGGTAGCACTATGGATTGAAAAACGGTACCAACACCGTGTACAAGCATGTTGACCATTTATTGATAGTGCTTTGGGCACGCTACCCTTCTCCCCTCCAGATGATCTGCAAATGCGGCTTTTTCGTGGTTATTCATGGTTTAAGGATCGGCGCTCGGCATTTGGATGAAGAAAGCATAATACGTTCCTTCCCATGATGTGGCTCTATCTCCAGGCAATTATTGCCGGTTTAGCAAGTCTTTTAGTTGGAGTATCGGGTTGAACCGCGACGGATGGATAGTCCGTTGCCCACTTTATTTGCTTCCTGGAATAAGAAACCAGGCCAAGGATACAATCCCCTGGCCTGCTTTTTTAATCCTGGTGGGGGAGGGAGGATTTGAACCTCCGTAGGCTGTGCCAACGGATTTACAGTCCGGAAAATACGGTTGCTCTCGGTTTTCGACGGTTGCTAACAGTTGCTCTGAGTTGCATTTATGCTGCGGTTTCTGCAGATTCCAGTTGTTCTCAGTTGCTCTCGGTTTTCCTCGGTTGCGCTCAGCTATATTGACTATTTGTTGACCGGAATGTCGTCGAGTAGAAAACAGAATGGGGAAAAGTGAGCTGATAGTTGATTTACCTAAATATGGTGAGATGCTCGATACTCTAGGCATGACCCCACTTCTTCACTCAGATGTCCAAGAGGTAGGGCTCGTACCAGGCAGGTATCTCGCCCCCGGTACCTATGTCCACACCATACCACCCGTCGGGGCTCTTCCTCATGATTATCAGCGGTGCATCCGTATCTATGTTGAGGGGGATGGCTATTGCACACGCTTCGTTTCCCCTGATCATCAGGCCGTCTATCTCGAACTCCAGCTCTTCCACAGCGTTCTTTCTCGTGTAGGCGATCATGGCCTCCTCCACATCCACCTCTTCCGTCCTGTACCAGGCGGGCAGCTTGAGGTCGGTGGCCCAGTCCACCCCATACCATCCGCTGGAGCCCTCCTTCATGATGATCCAGACATCATCGAGCTCCTGGTTGACGAAATGAGCGTAGCCGACCGCCTCTTTGCCCTTTATAGACAGGCCGATTATCGCCAGTTCATACTCGTCCGGCAGGTTAGCGTACGCGTATTCACGCATGGCCTCCTCGACCTCCGCCAGGTCGGCTTGGTCACCACCTTCGGTCTCGGTGCCATCCTCTAATCCGGTGCCGTCGTCCAATATGTCCCCCGCATCCGAGAGGGCCGCGAGCTCTTCAGGATCGAATCCCGACTCCTTCAGATAGTCGCCGGCGAGGTACCATCTCCCATCCACCTTCACCAGTTGCAGCGAATCCGACTCCCCTTCTGATGCCTCTTCGCTCACCATTTCCCCGTTCTCGTCGGTGTAGGTCACCGTGGCGTCCGTGACCGTGACCGTCGCGGTGTCTCCATCGATCTTGGTCTCTATCTTCCTGATATCGACCTGCATATCCTCCGGGAAGTACGCGAAGAAATAGTCCTCCAGGTACCGGTCGTATTCCTTGCCCAGGGTTTCCTCGAGCTCAGAACGGAACGAGGGCTCCATGGCGGCGATCAACATGTCCACGTCACCCTTCTCGAGCGCCGTATAGAAATCGCCTACCACCTGCTCTGGGCCGGAGGTGTCGCTGGTGGTGTCGCCCCTGAAGACCACGAAGACGAGTACCAGGACGATGGCTATGACCGCCAGAACCCCGATACCTCCCAGGATCCAGGGCAAGGTGGATTTCTTGGGTGGCTGAGCATAGTCGCCGGATTCTTCCGGAGGAGCCTCCGCAGACCGGGGGGACGATGTGTAGACTTGAGGTCCGGGAGGAGCCGGCGGCTGTCCCGCCGCTTGTTCCGATCCGCGCAAATCAGCCCCACAGAGACCGCAGAAATCACTAACGTCGGCTATTTCCTTCCCACATTCCCTGCAATACATCTTCCCTTCTCCTTCGGTCGCGATCCCGACTCCTACCCGACTGCAATCTGTTGTTCAATGGATTATTGCTATAGAGATCGTCTATCACCTTAATGGCTCACACCCTTTTGCCACACTTGTTACAGAAGGCCAGCCCCTCCTCAATGGGATTGCCGCAGGCGGTGCAGGTAACCTGGCTTGTAGCGGTCCCCCCCACCCTTTTACCGCACTTGTTGCAGAAGGCCAGCCCCTCCTCAATGGGGTTGCCGCAGGCGGTGCAGAAAGAGCGGGAAGCGGGCGTCTTGGCCTCCGATACGATCTCAGCGTCTGCCTTGACAGACTCTTCGCCCTCGGGCATGGCGCGCAATCGAGAAACCATGTCATCCCGCGTATAGGGAGTGTCCATGGCGAATCTGTCCCAGGCGGCAGCGAGGGAGTCGTCCCCCAGCACCCCGTCGATGATATCGCTCGCCAGCAAGGGCCCGGCGAGGAGGAGCCTTACCCCCTCGCTCTCTATCTCGCTCAGATCGGCCAGCCAGACGCCGCCTGGGGTGCGCCATCCCCCCAGCGCAGTGAACTCCACCGCCGCCGGCTCCACGAGGCTCTGCGTTACCAGGCCGAAGTTGATGGCCGTGGTAGGACCCCAGAGAAGAGGGCTCAACGCCTCTGGGAGTGCATACAGCGCGCCTCCCCCGTCCGGGCCGACCACCTCCCGCAGGTGACCCAGCCGTGACATCTCCGCCAGCAGGTGAGGTATCTTCTCGGCCAGATCCTGCGGGACGAGTTCGGGGACGAGGATGGAGAAGAGGGATACCGCCCAGCCGGGGTCGACCAGGGAGACGCCGTCCGACCAGAGCCTGGCGACGTCCTCGGATCGTACGCCGGACGGTCCTCCCCCGATCCTCCGGATGCGGCGTACTAGGGTCGCCGCACGGTAGGCGTCAAGGCAGGCCATGAGCGTCCAGAAGTGGTCGGCGGAGAGATCCACGCGGAAGGGATCGACCTCCGCCACGTCTTCCAGGGCCAGGCGGGAATAGAGGCCGACTTCCAGCAGCCATAGGCCAAGGGGGCCGGTGAGGGTCAGTGCGTTTTCCCCCACGCTCATGTGGAAGCCGGGTCCCCAGGCATCGGCGTCGGGAAAGAGGTACTGCCCCACCACGCCGGCATTGCCGTCGCCCATCACCAGGGCGATGGTGCGATGGGGGTCGAGGAGGGCAGGGACGGCCCAGCTCCATGCGCCTTCCAGCTTCTCCCAGGCGGAGATGAGCGCATCCGCGTCGGCCGCTCCCGGCGGGGCGGTCATGCGCCCCAGGGGGGAGAGGGGGCCTGCGCCCAGGTCCTCCATCCCCGCCAGCGCCTTCAGGGAACGGCGGGGCAGCTCCAGCGTCTCATATACCGCGCTTTCCCCGCGCGGAACGAAATCCTCGGTCATCTCACTTCCCTTTCCGGCCACCGCCTCATGGCAGTCGGCCCGTCCAGCTCGACAGCTTGTCCATGAACTCCTCGTATCCGCCCTTGAATCCCAGGTTCTTCAAGGCCTGGTCGCGTACCGCAGGAGCGAGGTCGCTCCTCTTCAGTATCGCCTCCCCCTGCTTGAACACCTCGGGGTAGCGTATGGTCTTGCCGGTACGCGCCATGGACTGGGAGGCCATCTTCTTGGAAAGGTTGCACAATTTGGCTCCCTGTTCCATAGCCTCGGTCTGGGTCTTTACGGTCGTGCCCTCTCCCTTCCAGCCGCGGGTGGTCTTGTACTTCTCCATCTGGGCTAGCCCCTCGCCGTCCACTATCCTTCCCTGTGCAACGGGCGACTTCGCCCCTGGCTTCCACCTCGGGTCCATGACCGTGGGCTGGTTGCTGAAGGATTGGGCGGCCTCCGGGTTCTTGACGTCCATGGCTTCCTGGCCGTGCCCTTCCGTCCACACCTTCTTCTGGTCCATCGGCGTCATCTTGTCCCAGTTCTTCTCGGGAAAGCGCGCCTTCGCCTTCGCCGGGTCGAACCCTGTGCGCCTGGCGAAGGAATCGAAATATGCGCCCTCCCATTGATGGGCGGGCACCTCCTTCCAGTAGAGGGAGCCGTCCCTCGTTTTCTCCAGCTTCATCAAGATGACGTCGTTGTCGGTGTTGATCAAGCTCTGCTGGCCCGGCGTGCGGACCCCGCCGACCTTGTACACCCCGTTGGGATCGCTGGCTTTCATGTGCGCCACCACGTCGTCGTAGACCGGCTGGTAGATCTCCTTGGCTTGGGTCGCGGCGAACTCCTTCTGTACTGCCTCCGGCGCCTTCTTGATCACACGCATGGTGGCGGGGTCGCTCATGGCATCCAGCACCTGCTCCTTGGATATCTTGCCGCCCGCTTCCACCGCCTTGTTGATCTCGGACGCCTTGTTCTTTCCAGCGGCCTTGTAGGCCTCGTATTCGGTCTGCGCGCCGGAGGTCGTGGCCGCCTTCGCCGCCTCGATGGCCTTGTTCGCCGCCTTGGCGGAGCTGATGGCGGTGAGGTCGTCGGAGAAACCCGGCACCGGCATCTTGGCTAACTTCGGGGCCATCATGATCAGGTTGGCGAGCTTGGTGGCCGCCGCGGGGATGGCCCAGAGCTTCTCCTCCAGCGACGCGTTGGGATCGAAGAGAGAGCTTATCTCGTCGGTGGGCAGCAGTTCCTTGCCCAGGGTCGCGAGGATGCCTTTGAGCGCCTCCCATCCCTCGCCCGAGGAGATCAGGTCGGTGAAGATACTCGGTTTGCCGTTCATGTATTCGGAATAAATGGTATACGAGAGCTTACCCAGCTCCACGTATCCTTCCAGTATGGTGCCGGGGATACTTGCGATTCCGTGGACAAATCCGGCGACCCCGTCCTTTACCGCTGTGCCGACGTCCTTGGCCGTCTGGCCCGCGGATTCCCCGGTGGCCTCGATGATCTCGTCCATGCTTTGACCCAGGGAATCCATGGTGGAGTCGACCTTGCTTCCGATGAGATCGGCCGGCTGGTTTGGATGCTTCTTCAGGTCGAAGGGATCGGCGGTACCGGCGGCGACGCCGGCCGGGAGCGGCTCCATGTACGGGGGGAAATCGAACGGGCCGGACGGCGGCCTGCGGCGAGGTTTGGGGATATCTATGGAGACTTGCGGGTAGGGTTTATCCGCCCCCCTGGCCGGAGGGACCCTGGCCGGCGGGACGGGCTTGCCGGGAGGAGCGGGCGGGGCGGCGGGTACGGGCGGAAGCCCGAGGAGGGAGTTCAGGAAGCCGGCTATCGCCGCGATGATGCCGGCTATCACCGTGCCGGTAAGCCATGTCCACCAGCTGCCGGGACCGGGGATCTTGCTGCCTCCCCCCGCCTGCTTGCTCCCCTCAGCTTCGCTTTCGCTCCCCGGCGGTGCGGTGATATCACCGCCTGAGCTTACCGGCACCCATCCCGAAACATGCTCAAAACTGTTGAGCTCCTCCCGCAGGCTTGCCTCCATGGCGGCAACCGCCCGGTCCATCGCGGAACCGTACTGGTCCGGTGGGACTTCGATCGTCTTGTAGTCGGTGAAGTCGGAAACGGATTGTGACAACGGTTGATCCGTACCCGCCACCCAGGTCATCGAGTCCAGGAGGGCATGGTCCTCATAGACATCGGTGTATGGGGCGCTGTCGTACTGTGTCTTGACCGAGATCGTATATATAACGTACATGTGATAGGTCACGAACACCGTCCCATCATCATGTTTTTCGACCTGGGTCACTTTTTCGGTTTTCACCACATTGTATGGCGGGTCATCCGGGCTCTCGCCGAATACCCATGCATATTCTCCGCTTTTCACCTTCGCCAGCCACTCCTCGGCCTGCTTATCCGTGGGGGGCTGGATATCGGCTGCGAGGCAGGTGCCCATGCAAGCCAGCAGGATGGCCCCGGTCGCCAGGATCACGATAAGTGCCGGGAACAGCCATGCCGGCCGCATCGGCCTGCCCGCCTTCCACAACCTCGGCCTGGGCATCTCACCCCACCGCCTTGGAGAAGATGGCCGAGTAGGCGATCCAGATGATGGAGAAGGCGAAGGCCCCCGCCATGCAGCCGATCATGTAGCGCAGCTTGGGCTCACCCGAGCGCGCCAGCTCCACCCCCACCGCCGCCCCCGAGGTCATGATGGCCGCCTGCATGAAGGCGGTGGCGGCGCCCCAGCCGAAGGCGAGGTCGGCCAGAAGGGCGAGGAGGGCGAAGGGGAGGGCGAGGAGGTATCCCCGGGCCACCGCGTCTGCGGCCCCGGCGTATCCCGGCCCCTGGCGCAGGGCCGGGTCGAGGGCCATCACCAGGGCGGCCAGCCCGGCCAGGCAGGCCAGGGCGATGATAAGTCCCAGGATGGTATACAGGGCCACCTGGCCGGCGCCCTGCCCCACGTATCTCCCATTGAGCCAGGCCAGGACGCAGAAGCAGGCGAGGATGACGAGGCCGCCTATGATCCTCTCCCCCTTGGTCCTGTCCATCCCTTCCTCCCCTATATCCCCAGCAGGGCCCAGGCGGAAAGGACCAGGGCCCCGCAGACGGTGGAGATGGCCATGCTTGCCCAGAGCTTTTCCCCGGTCATCTCCCGGCAGATGGCCAATATAGGGTAAAGGGCCCACAGCACCCCGGTTATCCCGAAGGCGATGGCGGTGTTCCAGCCGACCGCCAGGTTGAAGACGAGCCCAACCGTGCAGAAGATGATTGTGGGGGTATAGGCCAAACAGAAGGCACGGATGGTCCACTGAAGGGAGCGGTCGCCTCCCAGCGGGCGGGAGGCCGCCCAAGCCAGCGTGGCCACCAGGGCCACCCCGGCGGTGCCCAGGGCGGTGCCCAGGAAGGTGAAGCCTACCGCGGCCCTCGTCGAGGCGGTGCCCACCCTGTACATATCCAGTCCGGTCTGGAGAAAGAAGAGAGTGAAGGCCATGCCGGATATTGCGAGGGAGTAGACCCAGGGGACGCTTTCCAGGGCGCCCTTCACCGCCTGGGCTGGGTTGAGGATCATGGAGAAAGCGGAGCGGAAGGATGAAGAAGCGCTTACTCCGGCTGCATCCATGGATCGTCCCCCTTGCTGCTCTTGCCTATCGCTTCTAGTCAAGTAAAATACTGCCTTCAACACCGCAATCCAATAACATTTTAGCAGGCCGGGCACGACAATCCCAAGTCTCATCTGCTTCTAGAATATCAACCATCTGGGGACCCTGGTGGACTCACGTGGCCTAAATGCTATGGAAAAACGTACCAGGCCAGAGGGACAACCCTCAATGGCAGCTAATCCTCTGGCGAAAAGACGCTATAGTTGACTCGACTCCTCGATGAATGTTTTAAAGGTTTCGAATACGTACTGGCGGAACTGCTGATCATCCAATCCCGGAAAAGCGCTTGGTGGCCTCTGGCGAAATACCATGTTGATCTCCTTGGCATCGAGATCCCCTAAATAATCGGCCATGTTCTTCAGAAAAGACTTGAACCACTTTGCATGGGTAGCGCTCGAACGCTTGAGAGCACTGAGTTCCTCCAATATTTCTTGCCTTAATTCGGGACATCGCGCCAGTATATCGAAGATGTAGTAGAGATCCTTTTCCTTCTTGGCCGTTACCTGCCGCCTGGAGAATGTCAATCCTTTGTTGAAGATGAAGGCCCCTGGTGAAGGTACCAGTAGTGTGACCGGTGTGGTGGCTCTGTGAAGCGGATGGTCGTCTATCACGACTTCCATGGCGGCAGAAACAATGATATCGGCATATCTTAACGGGAGAGCAAGCAAGTTTTTCTGAACCTCGATAGCCCTATCCCCTCCCTTTCCGGTCATGGGCGTAAAGAACTCCAACTCGAGGTGGTTGCCTTCGATTTCTCCCGAGTAGATCTGCGCCGGCCACGGAGATGAATCGCGTGGCTCTGGATGCAAGCCCGCATCCTGCAGCAACTCGTAGAGGCTCTTGCCGCTGTTTCTGATTCGCCTTCCAACCATCAAATCGAATTCCTGGGTCAGGAGCGGAGTCCTGGCCTTATCTCCCATAAGATAGTGGTAGTAGATAAGCGGCGCCCAGCCACCCGCGAAGACGACCTAGGAGAGATACTCGCCAAGAATCTCAACGACTTTGAACAGGCTGTGCTTGAAGATCTTCTCCACCGTGTATCATCCCTCGATGAGTCTCTTCAACCGGTGCCTGTAAAGATATTCAGCCTGTTCCAGTCCCCGCAAAGGATACTTGTACAGGTCAAGATAGAGTTGCAGATCCGATACGACCCAGAGCCCTTCTACCTGATGCATCTCGTGGAAGGCTGAGTACCTATAGTGCGGGTAGCACAATATGACGTTTGCCCCTCTTTCTACTTCTCTCAGTTTAAGTCGCCGCTCAAGGAATTTCCGGCCGCTTTCATCCCTCAGATATATATGTACTTCGCTATAGACGGAATGAGGAGTCACCAGGTTGGCCCCGGCCTGGAAGGACAGGGCGTAAGGTAGGCTTTTATGCCTCCCCGCATCGCGCAATCTGTCGAGTATCTCACCGGGATTATCAGCCAGGCAGAAATAGCCGTGTTCCTCGTTCTTGCGGTAGTCGTATGCGCTTATCCAGTCCTCGAGAAGGCTTTTCGCATCCAGCAACTTGAATCTTCTACCCTCTTTTCCGAAATAGCCCCTTATCTCAAGCTCCCTCATCATACGGGAGACAAAGCCTGGATCAAGTCCGGCTGCTTGGGCTACCTCTCTAACGCCCCATGATCTGCTCCTCTCTTCAAGAGCTACCCTGAGTATCAGTGATGCTTTGTCGGAGAAAGGTCCACGCCCCAGCCTTCTTTCCGGATACTTGTTAGGAAAACCCTCGCGTTCTACATATATTCCCCCATGAGAGATATAGGCATTTCCTGAAAGGTCGATGAAGAGGACCCCGGCACCCTTGCATTCCTCCCTCTTCTCCTTGCTCAGGTAATCCGACAGGATCAGCGGGACTAAGCCACCATCCCGATCGGCATAGGACACAAGGCTTGACAGCTTGCTCCGAAATATCGCCGAACTCCTTGTTGGGAGTACTTCAATGGCTGCCTTGACTCCCTTGCCATCGATTGATATCGATGCTATATATTCGGGCGACCCGGCTTCTCTTTTCTTGGCAGGGGATATCTCAAACTTCAACCCGGGAATGGGAAGGATCTCCCCGATACCATTCATTAATTCATTGACAATCTCTGCCTCTATCAATGTTGCTCCTATAAATTTTGTTGTCCTTATGGACATCATATTAATTCAAGGCATCATTTAAGTCAAGGCTTGTGGGGCTCACCTGGGCATTGCTTGCGGGCCGTGTTCAAGGATGTTGACCATATGTTGATCGGGTTCTTTCTATGCTTCTCTTCTCCTCCCCAGATGATCTCCAAATGTGGCTTCTTCATGGTCATTTATGATTCTTAGGGATCGAAGTTCAGCATTTGGATGAAGAAGGCATAATACGTTCCTTCACATGTCGCGGCTCCACCTCCGAGCAATTATTGCCTGTTTAGCAGGTCTTTTAGTAGGAGTACCGGGTTGAACCGCGACGGATAGATAGTCCGTTGCCTCTCTTGATAGTTTCCCTTAAAAAGCAACAGGCCAAAGAGATAACCCTCTGGCCTGCTTCTTTATTCCTGGTGGGGGAGGGAGGATTTGAACCTCCGTAGGCTGTGCCAACGGATTTACAGTCCGTAAAATTCGCTTGCTCTGGGTGTTCCTGAGTTGCGTTCAGTTGTTCTGAATTACATATAGCCTGTGCTTTTTATATTTTCGAGTTGCTGCCAGTTGCTCTCGGTTTTCCTCTCTTGCGCTCAGCTATATTGACCATTTGTTGATTGGGATATGCCTCTCACGCTCCTATTCTGAATTTATGAACAAGCCAGTGCTTCTTTGAGTTCTCGTGGTACTCCCTCTGCAGGTCATCCCTGTCAGAGCGTGAGAGTCTAGAGAATTTGGTAGTTTCACCGGGGTACCTCGACTCGGAGAACCCTTGCCCGATGGATATTCCAATTATGTCAGTAACTAAGAAACGGTCATGCACGTAATCCCATATAAACACTTCTGCGGAATTGCCTGTGTCCTGCAACACATTATCGAGTGACGAAAATGCTTGTTCCCATGCATTCACCTCTCTTTTAACATCAACTCTACTTCTTGGGCTTTCTACTTTCCTGTGAATCTCAATCAAGGGGTTGGGAGGCGCGTCTCTCCTTGATAGAGCCAGCAATTCGCCAAAGTGAGAATAGTTGTCTTCCCTTGGATCAATCCAGGGATCGATAAACATGATTGACCTGGCACACTCGAAAATCTTCTTCAATGCCTTTTTGTAGCTGGATGTATTCACGAGCACAGTCGTTGACTCCGCAGTCTCCTTAGCTAATCTCCACCATTGCGTAACATTGAGCCTGTCTACGGAGGCGACAATGTCCTCATCAATGTAGTGCTTCTTGACTTTGTCGGTCGCGATAATGCCGTCGAGGGGATCGATGGAATGAGACTGAATAGCTTCTTCGCACCACTCTCGATCATTAATAGGATCTGCCTCTCTCGCAGAAGGCACCAGCCTGAGTCTATTCTGTTGCCTCATCTTCTTCAGGAGCTCTTTTGACTTGGGAGATAAGACCAGGCCTCTACTCAGTACGTATTCCTCCCATTTTCCTTCTCTCAAATCCCTTATAAGTGCTTCTTTTAAGAATGTGTCCTTGAGATACCGTAAATGAAGCCCATGGATTTCATCGCTCGAATATGATGTTGGGTCAAAGAAATCTGGGGTTAGAGCAAACTCTGCCAACATTTAGAATACCTCTCTCAACCCTTCCTCAAAGAACCCCCCCGGCCAGGATTTAACTAGTTCCCCTTTTTCGTTCAAGGGCATCTCACGTACAATGCTTGATTCCCCAAAAGGTTCTACATACAAGACGGCAATATCTTCGGGCTTAACTTGCGGCATTCCATCAGTAAGCTTGCCTTCATGTGTCTCCCTCATCCGCTTCATCATTCTCAGCAATGAACCGCCCCGGGTTTACCGGAGACTCGGTTGCTTGAGTCCTTCCGTATCTTCCTGATCCTCCTTTCCCCAATAGTAAGCCTCGAACTCCGCCGGCGGAATATTGCCAATGGGCTCGAGAAGCCGG
>JBFLWJ010000026.1 GCA_040757835.1 Actinomycetota bacterium | reverse complement strand
ACTTGGCTTCTTCTTGGCCGGCGGCGTGGCCTGGCCTTTGCCCGGCGGTTCCTTCCTGTCCTTGGCGGACGCCTTGTCCTGCGTTGTCTTCTTGTCCGTTACCTTGGGCTCCTCCCGGGGGTGCTTCTTGTCGTAGTATTCCAGGGCGAACTGCTGGGCGATCTGCAGGGCATTGGTGGTGAGCCAGTAGATCACCACCCCGGCGGGGAGGCTCCAGCCGATAAACACCGTGATCAGAGGCATTATTATCATCATGTTCTTCTGCCTGGGGTCGGTCATCACCTGCTTCTGGGAGTACCAGGTGGTAAGCCCGAGGAGCCCCAGGAGGATTATCACCGCCGCCAGGTTGGCTATTCTCACCGAGTCGGCAAGGTTTACCCCCAGGAAGCTGGCCGTTTTGTTGAAGGGGATGTTGTAGAACACTCCCTCGAGCCCCGCGGGCACGCCGCCAGCATATATGCCGCTCCCGGTCGTGAACACGCCATAGGTGTTGCCGATTATGTTCGCGGGCGGGGTCAGGAGGTACTTCCTGAGCACGGTGAAGAGGGCGAAGAATATCGGCAGCTGCAAGATGAGGGGGAGGCAGCCCCCGAGGGGGTTGACCTTGTTCTCCTTATAGAACTTCATCATCTCCTGAGAGAGCTTCTCCTTGTCGTCCTTGTATTTCTCCTGCAGCTTCTTTATCTCCGGCTGGATCTTTTGCATGGCTATCATCGATCGGGTCTGCTTGATGGTGAGGGGCAACAGTATCAGCTTTACCAGGACGGTGAGGAGGATTATGGCCACGCCGTAGTTGCCGGTAAGATCGTAGAATGCCTGCAGCAGCCAGTTCAGCCCCGCAACGATCCAGTTCCATATGTCACCAAAGATGTTCATGCTGGTCTATCCCTCCGGTAGAGGGTCATACCCACCGGCGTTCCAGGGGTGACACCGCGCCAGCCTGCGCACGCCCATCCAGGTTCCGCGAAAAGGGCCGTACCTCTCCACGGCCTGGATCATATACTGTGAGCAGGTAGGATAGAAGCGGCAGGTCGGCGGCAGCCAGCTCGAGATCAGGACCTGATAGCCTCTTACTCCCGCCTTTATCGCCTTGCTCAAAGCCCTAACGATTATCTTTCTCACCCGGGTTTCCCCCCAACGCTGTGATGATGTCCCCCTCTATGTCCTGGTAGGCCGCCGTCTCAATTCCTCGCCTCGCCACGAATACCATGTCCTCTCCCACGGGCAGCAATGACGCGTTTTTCCTGATAGCTTCCCTGATCCTTCTCTTGATTCGGTTGCGCTGGACGCTGCCTCCACCGGTCCTCCTGGTGACGGAGATGCCTACGCGGGTCTTTCCTTCCTGGTTAGGGAGCCTGTAGGCGACGATGGTTTCCAGATATTTCCTTCTTCCGCCATCTATCACCCTACTGAAATCACGGCTTCTCTTCAGGGCTTCCATCGGGCCTTCAGGCACTCAGCCTCTTTCTGCCCTTCTGCCTCCTCCTTTTAAGAATGGCCCTTCCAGACCTGGTGCTCATCCTCTTGCGGAAGCCGTGGTTCTTTTTCCTTTTTCTGGTATTCGGTTGATACGTCCTTTTCATGGCTTTACCTCCAAAAAAGCATGAAAATTATATCCGTGCCCCCAAGGGGTGTCAAATAAACCTCCTGATAGGCCACGGTATGGCCGCCCCACGATCCCGGAACACCTCCCGGCGGGGCCGCGCGGCCAGCCGCTTTCCCGGCTCGTGGGGCCCCGCACACAAGCCCCCTCGGTTTGACCGGGCTCTTTCCTCCCGCGCTGCATCCGCTTTCCGGCAAATATCCCCTTAACTGCTCGCTCCGGCGTTGCTATAATTACGAATTGGTCACCCGTCAGTATTTTTGACATCGTGGGGAAGGGTTTTCAACAATTGTGGAAATAACTGTGCAAAACAGCCTGTATTCCCTGTTCAAAGGCCTTGCGGCGCATCGCGCCAGCGGCACGTATCCTTGTTGTTCAGCGCTTTCAGCGCAGCAAGCGGGGAAGGCCTCCGTGTGTATAATAACCCTGTTTTCCGCCTTCCCGAATCTTTCCGGCATGTTTTCCTGGTCTTTTCCTGTTGAGCAAGAAGGGTGGTGAAAAACCTTGGATGGTGCGGACGCTGTTTCCCTCCGTGCCCGGCTCCCGGACCCCCCACCCACCCGTGTCGCCATCCCGGATGATGACGGTACCTTCGAGATACTCGACGTGGGGGGCGGGGACTTCCTGGAGTTCGCGCGCGGCCTCACCGAGCTCATCTCGGGAGCGCTGCGCGACCGTGGACTGGAGGTACCCGGGGTCGCCTTGCGCGAGGTGACGGACAACCTGGTCCATGCGCTGCCATGTTCGGTATCGGTGGTGCTCGATCCCCCGGGGGGCAGCATATATCTCTCAGACACCGGCCCGGGCATCTCTCGCCTGGATCTCGCTTTCGGCCTGGGCTACTCCACCGCCAGAGAGGAACACCGTGCGCTCATACGCGGGGTTGGTATCGGTCTCCACCTCGCCCGCGAGGACCTGCGCTCCCGCGGTGGCGACCTCCTCGTGTATTCCGATCCCGGCAACGGCACCTATATCAGGATGGTCCTCTCCGGCGCGGCACCGCCGTCTGCCTGGGAGGACGATGCCGGTGACCCCGGCAGCCTGCGCCTGACCCAACGCCAGAACAACATCCTCTTCCTGCTCTCGGAGGGAGAATCCCTGGGCCCTTCGCAGGTATCCTCTGAGCTGAACATAGGCGTCAGTACGGCCCACCGCGATCTTGTAAAACTCCAGGACTTTGGCCTTATTCTTGTTAACTCTTCTGGAAAAAGATTCCTTTCCGATGCGGGAAGGTCATACTTGCAGAGTCTTCTCTCGCTGTAATAGAATAGCGCTGTAATTTACCCGCGACCCTCCCCGGGGGATGATCCGATGTCGGCAAAGACGAACCTTTTATGGGACAAATGCAGAACCTCTATACAGGAACGCGCAACGGATGCTTCCTCCATGTGGTTCAAGAACCTCCATGCAGAAAAGGTCGAGGGGTCCACGCTCATCCTTTACACCAACAACAACTTCACTAAGGAGTGGGTGGACAAGAGATACCTTAACCTTATACAAGAGGTTGTATCCGAGGTGTTTACCGGCATCGACCAGGTAAGGGTGGTGCTGAAGGACCGGCGCAAGAAGGGTGGCCGCGATCCCGTATACCTCGACACAAACATATTGCTCGAGGAGGAAGTCGCAGCCACGTCAGGGGACCTCAATCCCAGGCTCACCTTCGACACTTTCGTGATCGGTGCGAGCAACCGTTTCGCCCACGCCGCAGCCCTCTCCGTATCCGAGAACCCCACTTCCTATAACCCCCTATATATCTACGGCGGTGTCGGCCTGGGCAAGACCCATCTCCTGCACTCCATAGGACACTATGCCAAGAGGCTCTACCCGAACATGAGGGTCTTATACAGGTCCTCCGAACAGTTCTTGAACGACTTTATCAATTCCTTGACCTCGAGCAGCATCCCTGCCTTCCAGAAGAGATATAGATCCATCGACATGCTGCTCATCGACGATATCCAGTTCCTCGCCAACAAGGAGAGGACGGTTGAGGAGTTCTTTCATACCTTTAACGACCTACACAACAACAACAAGCAGATCGTGCTCTCCAGCGATTGTCCTCCCAAAGAGATCACGGGTTTGCAGGAGAGACTCATCTCCAGGTTCGAGTGGGGGCTGATAACCGATATTCAGCCTCCTGAACTGGAGACGCGCATCGCCATCCTGCGCAAAAAGTCCGCCTTGGACAAGAAAGAGGTGCCTGACGAGGTCATCAACTATATCGCCTCCCGATTCGATTCCAACATCCGTGAGCTCGAGGGGGCCCTCATTCGGGTCGTTGCCTATTCCAGCCTCACCAAGGAACCGATCACCCCGGAGATGGCGAAGGATGTATTGAGGGACATACTCCCAGAGGAAAAAAACCAGGATATAAGCATAGGAAACATCATGAAAGTGACCTCCGATTATTTCAATATCTCGGTCAGCCAGCTAGCCAGCCCCAACCGTTCACGTCACCTGGTAACCGCACGCCAGATATGCATGTACCTGTGCAGGGAACTCACGGACGAGTCCCTCCCGACCATAAGCAATGCTTTTGGCGGGCGCCACCACTCCACCACCATCCACTCCGTCGAGAAGATAAAACAGTTGATGGAGGAGAAAAGAGATATATACGATGCCGTCCAAATACTCACAAACAAGATAAAACAGGGATGAGGAAACCGTGTTCTTAAGTTGTGGAAAAGGATCTCTAGTGCACAACCCATGTGGTTTTTTTCTTCAAACCTTGTTGAAAACCCCTTCCGTTCACATTTATGTGAACACCTTTTCAACAGGTTTATTCTCCGGCGGATCAAGCCTCACCAGCCAAAAAGGACGGCTTATAGACAGTTTGCACACTCCCTACTACGAATACGGATAAAGAGAATATATTAATTGTTAGTTGTAATAAGACAGGAGGTATGGAAGAGATGAAGTTCAGTTCTCTCAGAGAGGATTTGCTCAACGCGGTCCAGGCGGTGCAATATTCGGCAAATGCCAAGGGTATGATGCCCATACTTTCCGGAGTGAAGGTAGAGAGCGCGGAAGAGGGACTGGTGGTACATGCGACCGACCTGGAATCCTACGCGGTCACGAATTGTGCCGCGAACGTGGAACAGGCAGGCGAATGTGTGGTCAGCTTGAAGGTGCTCATGGACATATTGAGGGATTTTAAGGACGAAAAAATAGATGTTGAAGTAGTAGGGAACGAGGTGATGATCAGGGGTCAGAAGAGCAACATAAAACTGTATACCATGCCGGTCGAGGATTTTCCGAACGCGCCGGTGGTGGAAGTGCCGGTGATAGAAGAAATGGCAACCGAAGTATTTGTTCCGTCGGTACAGAAAGTTGCAAAGGCGGCTTCCAGGGATGAAAAGAGGCCTACCCTTCTAGGAATACTCATGGAGATAGAGGAGAAAGAGATAAAGATGGTGAGCACTGACAGCTACCGGCTTGCCATACGTAACTTGAGCGAGGGTTTTGTGGTGAGGGAAACAGGGCAGTATATCATCCCTTCCTCCGCCCTGGCAAATTTTTCAAGGATCGCGGGAAAGAAGGGAAAGATAAGCATGTACCGCGATGAGAACAGGGGGCAGGTAAGATTCGATGTGGGGGAGTCGAATTATATCATAAGGCTTATAGAGGGAAAGTTCCCCAAATATGGACAATTTATACCGGAGAGGCTGGAGAGGTCGGTGGAGGTGGATAAAGAGGAGATGTTGGGGGCGTTGAAGAGAGCGTCACTGATAAGTAGTACGGTGAAGATGAATATATCGGGCGACGGGATAACCATGGCCAGCGAGTCGAGGGAGATAGGGGAGGGGAAGGAGAGTGTTGCGGCCGAATACACGGGAGAGGAGATGGAGATAGCCTTCAATGGAAGGTTTTTAGAGGACGGCGTGCAGAGCATAGATGGAGAGAAAGTGGTGATGGGGATCTCCGAGCCGCTTAAGCCGGGGATCATAAAAGAAAAAGACCGGGAAGATTTTACGTACATAATCATGCCAATCAGACTTTGAGGGAGGAAACGTCATATTGTCGTGACGGGTACGCTGAGGCTCGAGAACTACAGGAATTATCCCAGCTTTAGAGCTGAGTTCAATGGCGGCATCAACGCCGTGATAGGGGATAACGGGCGCGGGAAGACAAACCTTCTCGAGGCCCTTTTCTTTTTGCTGCAGGGAAGGTCCATGCGGAACTGCGATATGGGAGACATGGTTAAAGACGGAGAAGAGGAAGCCGTAGTGGAGGGGAGGTTCGACATCGGAAGAGAGGTGAGGATAAGGACGGTCATCAACCGGGAAGGGAAGACCCAGTGGGCGGGAAAGAGCGAGGAGATAAGGGCGGTCGTCTTCCAGCCGGATGATATATGGATGGTGAAGGCGGGCCCGGAGGTCAGGAGGAGATATCTAGACGACGTCACCCAGGAAGCGAGGAAAGGCTACCGGGAGGAGATGAGGGACTACCAGCGGGTGCTCAAGCAGCGCAACGAGGCCATAAGGGCGGTGCGCAAAGGGGTTAAGGGAAGAGAGTTCATAAGGAACTGGAACACGCTGCTTTACCGGCACGGTAGCTCCATGGTGTTGGAGAGGATGCGAACCATCCGGGAGATGCAGAGGGAGATGGCTACCCTGGGGGAGGCCTGGGGGAAAGGGAAGATCGAGCTGAGATATTACACCTCCATGGGGGAAGAGGTGGCTGACGAGGAGAGGACCCTGGAAAAGATATCGAGGATGGAGGAGGCGGAGATACGCAGGGGGGTGACCCTCACCGGCCCCCACCGTGACGAGCTGTTGATACTCACGGGGGGAAGAAACGCGAGGAGGGAGTGTTCGCAGGGAGAGCAGAAGCTGGTGGCGATAATGTGGAGGCTGGCACAGGCAAGACTGTTGAAAGAGGGGGCCAGCCGCAGGACGCTGCTGCTCATGGACGACTGCCTCTCCGAACTGGACGAGACGAACCGGCAGCTGCTCATGGAGGAGTTGAGGGGCTGGGAGCAGGTCGTGATCACCTCCACGGACGACATGCAGGAATTCGGGGACGCCCGCAAGATCATGCTCGACCGGGGGGAGCCAGCGTGAAAGAAGCAGGCGACCCCAGGGACATGAAGACGGCCATGGCGGAATTCCTGAACGACGAGGGGCTCAAGGAACTTGATGAACTGCTGCGAATCAGGGAGGCCTGGAGCGCGGTCGTGGGGGAGGAGGAAGCCCGGATCTCCAAGCCATACCGGCTGGAGGGGGGCAGGCTCTTTGTCGGGGTGGGCTCCCACGCACAGGTGCAGAATATGCTATTCCGCAACGAGGAGATAAGAACAGCGGTAAAAAGGGAGACCGGCCTCGAAATAAGGGGGGTGAAGGTCAAGAAACTAAACCTCATGTGAAGGGTTATAGGATGACGAGGAAACGGAGACACCCCAGCTAAATAACCAGGACTTTTATCAGAACGGATAATCCACGAGCAGGGCGTTCGGGAGGCATTTTTCCATATAAAACAGGCGAAATCAGAGGCCTGAGGATGATATAATTTGATTGTTGAAAACGTGCGCCGGAGAAGGAATAGAGACGGGACGGAGGATATATGGCGGGAGCAAGCGAGACAGCCGACATCTACGACGAGAGTTCCATAGCGGTCCTGGAGGGACTGGAGGCGGTAAAAAAAAGACCGAGCATGTATATCGGGACGACCGGGCCCAGGGGCCTGCACCACCTGGTATACGAGGTCGTCGACAATAGCATAGACGAGTGCCTGGCGGGTTTCTGTCAGAACATCTGGATAACCATACATGCCGACGGGTCCATAACCGTCGTGGACGACGGCAGGGGAATCCCCGTCGGCACCATGAAGAAGCAGAAGAAATCGGCGGCGGAAGTGGTACTTACCACCCTGCATGCGGGCGGCAAATTCGGCAGCAAGGTCTACCGGGTCTCCGGCGGCCTCCACGGGGTCGGCGTCTCGGTGGTGAACGCGCTCTCCAGCTGGCTCGTCCTCGAGGTGGGCAGGGACGGCAAGGTATATCAGCAGAGGTACGAGAAGGGCGTGCCGGTGACCGGGCTCGAGGTGGTGGGGGAGACCGGCCGCACCGGGACCATCATCAGCTTCGCCCCCGACCCGGACGTGTTCGAGAGCGTGGAATTCGACTTCGACATCATCTCCCAGAGGATGCGGGAGATGGCCTTCCTCAACCGCGGCCTGAGGATCGAGATAAAGGACGAGCGCAAGGAACCACCCGAGGTGGCGACCTTCCGCTACGACGGCGGCATCGTCGATTTTATCAAGCACATAAACGCCGCCAAGGACCCCCTGCACGGCAAGACCATCTATATGAGCGCCGAGCAGGAGAGCGCGCAGGTGGAGATATCCATGCAGTACAACAGGGGGTACGTCGAGAATATCTACACCTTCGCCAACAACATCAACACCCATGAGGGGGGAACACACCTGGCGGGGTTCAAGGCGGCCCTCACCCGGGTTGTCAACGATTACGCGCGCAAGAAGGGCTTCCTCAAGGAGAAGGAGGACAACCTCATCGGGGAGGACGTGCGCGAGGGTCTCGCCGCCATCATCAACGTCAAGCTCAAGGAGCCGCAGTTCGAGGGCCAGACCAAGACCAAACTGGGCAACACCGAGATAAAGGGGTTCGTGGAGTCGACGGTCAACGCCAGGCTCTCGGAATGGCTCGAGGAGAACCCGGGCGACGCCAAGGCCATCGCGAGCAAGGTCATCGGCGCCTCCAAGGCCAGGATGGCCGCGCGCCACGCGCGCGAGCTGACGCGGCGCAAGGGGCTTCTGGAGAGCACCTCTCTCCCGGGCAAGCTGGCCGATTGCACCATGCGGGACCCGTCCATGTGTGAGATCTACCTGGTGGAGGGGGACTCCGCCGGCGGCTCGGCCAAGCAGGCGAGGGACCGGCGCTTCCAGGCCATCCTCCCCCTGAAAGGCAAGATCCTCAACGTGGAGAAGGCGCGCCTGCACAAGATCCTCAACAATACCGAGATCCAGGCCATCGTCTCCGCTTCCGGGACGGGGATCGGCGAGGACTTCGACATCGAAAGGGCCCGCTACCACAAGGCCATCATCATGACCGACGCTGATGTGGACGGCGCCCACATACGCACCCTCATCCTCACCTTCTTCTTCCGTTACATGCGGGAGATGATCGAGGCGGGATACGTGTACATCGCCCAGCCCCCCCTCTACCGCATAACGTGCGAGAAGAGGGACTACTACGCCTATAACGACGCCGAGATGGAGGAACTGACCAAGCGGTTCGGCGGCAAGAAGTACGACATCCAGCGCTACAAGGGCTTGGGGGAGATGAACGCCGAGCAGCTGTGGGAGACGACCATGAACCCCGAGCAGCGCATCCTCATGCGCGTCAACCTCGAGGACGCCGTGGTGGCCGACGAGATATTCACAACCCTCATGGGGGACGACGTGGAATCCAGGCGCCAGTTCATACAGAAGCACGCCAAGAACGTCCGCTTCCTGGACATATAACCAGGCCGGCCGCCCTACGCCAGGAGGAGAGATGGTACAAGCCCTTACCGGAAAGATCAAGCCCATAGACATAGACGAGGAGATGCGCAGCTCCTACATGGATTACGCCATGAGCGTGATCGTGGGCCGCGCCCTGCCCGACGTCAGGGACGGGCTCAAGCCCGTGCACCGCAGGATACTCTACGGCATGTACGAGCAGAACCTCGCCCCCACCCGGCCCCACCGCAAGTCCGCCCGGGTGGTCGGGGACGTGATGGGGAAGTATCACCCCCACGGCGACGCCGCCATCTACGACACCCTGGTGAGGATGGCCCAGGACTTCTCCTCGCGCTACGAGCTGGTGGACGGCCACGGCAACTTCGGCTCCATCGATGGGGACAGCGCGGCGGCCATGCGCTACACCGAGGCCAGGCTGTCGGCCATCAGCATGGAGATGCTGCGCGACATCGACAAGGAAACTGTGGACTTCGTGCCTAACTACGACGAGTCGCTGCAGGAGCCGTCGGTGCTGCCCTCACGCTTTCCCAACCTGCTGGCCAACGGCTCTTCGGGCATCGCCGTGGGCATGTCCACCAACATCCCTCCCCACAATCTCGGCGAGGTGATCGACGCGGCCGTCGCCGTCATCAAGGATCCGGACATAGAGGTCCGTGAGCTCATGAAGCTGGTCAAAGGCCCGGATTTCCCCACCGGGGGGATGGTCATGGGGCACGAGGGGTTGCGGGAAGCGTACGAGACCGGCCGTGGCGTGATCAAGGTCCGGGGCAAGGCGCACATCGAACAGAACAAGGCCGGCCGCTCCAGCATCGTGGTCACCGAGATCCCTTTCCAGGTGAACAAGTCGCGCCTGACCGAGAGGATCGCGGAGCTGGTGAGGGAGAAGAAGCTGGTGGGCGTCTCCGACCTGCGCGACGAGAGCGACCGCGCCGGCATGCGGCTGGTGGTGGAGCTGCGCAAGGACGCCGCCCCCCAGGTGGTGCTGAACCACCTCTACAAGCATACCCAACTGCAGGACTCCTTCGGCATCATCATGATCGCCCTGGTGGGCGGCGTGCCGCGTACCCTCAACCTAAGAGAGGCCCTGGCCGGCTATATCGAGCACCAAGTGGAGGTGGTCACCAGGCGCACCCGGTTCGACCTGGACAAGGCCGAGAAGCGCGCCCATATCCTGGAGGGGCTGCTCATCGCGCTGGCCCACCTGGACGAGGTCATCGCGCTGATCCGTAAGTCGCGCACCGTGGATGACGCCCGCAAGGGCCTGATGAAGCAGTTCAAGCTCAGCCAGGAGCAGGCCCAGGCCATCCTGGACATGCGCCTGCAGAGGTTGACCGGGCTGGAGCGGGAGAAGGTCAAGGAAGAGCACAAGGAGCTGAAGAAGGAGATCGCGCGTCTCAAGGAGATCCTGGCCGACGAGAGCAAGCTCAAGGCCATCATCGTCGAGGAGCTTCAGGCCATCAAGAAGCGTTTCGCCGATCCCCGTCGCACCGAGATCATCCCCGACTATGAGGACCTGGAGATCGAGGACCTCATCGCGGAGGAGGAGGTGGTGGTGACCATCACCCATTCGGGCTACGTGAAGAGGCTGCCTATAACCACCTACCGCACCCAGAGGAGGGGCGGCCGCGGGGTGATGGGCATGAACCTCAAGGAGGGCGACTTCGTCGAGCACCTCTTCGTCGCCTCCACCCACCACTACATCCACTTCTTCTCCAACCGGGGAAAGGCATACCGCCTCAAGGTATACGAACTGCCCGAGGGCTCGCGGGCGGCGCGGGGCCATGCCCTGGTGAACCTGCTGCCGCTGGCCTCCGGGGAGAAGATATGCTCGGTCATCGCCACCCGCGATTATCCCGAGGACGCCTTCCTGGTCATGGCCACCCGCCAGGGCATGATCAAGAAGACCGCCTTCAAGAGCTACGACTCGCCGCGCAAGGACGGCCTCATCGCCATCAGCCTGGTGGAGGGGGACGAGGCCATCGACACCCGCCTTACCGACGGCGACAGCGACCTGGTGCTGGTGACCCGCGGCGGGCAGGCCATCCGTTTCGCCGAGGCGGACTGCCGCCCCATGGGGCGAGATACCAGGGGCGTCAAGGGCATGAACCTGGGCCCGGGCGACGAGGTCATCGCCATGGGGATAGCCTCGGAGGACGCAGACCTCTTCGTCATCACGGAGCTGGGTTACGGCAAGAGGACCGCCATCTCGAAATACCCCAAGCACCGCCGCGGCGGCAAGGGGGTGCGCACCATCACCTTCGCCGACGGCAAGGGGCTGCTGGTCGGCGCGCGCGTGGTCAAGGAGAACCAGGAGCTGATGGCGGTGTCGGTGGAGGGTGTGGTCATCCGCATGTCCATAGACGACATCTCGCGCATGGGGCGCGCCACCCAGGGGGTGAGGGTTATGAAGCTGGACTCGGAGGACGCGGTCGCGTCCATCGCCCAGCTCGCATCCCAGGAGGGGCTGCCCGACGAGGAAGCCGAAGCGGAGCAAGAGGCCGTTATGGAGGCTCAGGGGGAAGAGGCCTGAAACGTTTTGAGGTCGTGGAGCACACCTCGGACGTGGGCATCCGCGCATACGGCGGCAGCATGGCGGAAGCCTTCGAGAA
Organism: Actinomycetota bacterium; assembly: GCA_040757835.1. Classification (NCBI taxonomy): domain Bacteria; kingdom Bacillati; phylum Actinomycetota; species Actinomycetota bacterium. The sequence goes on along the minus strand of JBFLWJ010000026.1, from coordinate 26,836 downwards.
CTGCGCCCTGGGCATGATGTCTCTAATGCTCGAGCCCGAGAGGGTTAAACCGCGGCATCGCGCGGAGTTATCCGCGCGGGGCAGGGACGGCGGATCCCTCCTGGTGGCCTGGCTCTCGGAGATCCTCTTCAAGGTGGAGGCCGAGGGGTGGGCCTTCAACTCGTTCGGGGTCGTTTCCTGCAACGGAGCGGCGGTGGCCGGATGGGGCGCGGGGGAACCCCTGGACGCTGCGAGGCACGGGCTCAAGATGGAGATAAAGGCGCCCACCTATCACCTGCTGGAGCTGGGAGAGGCCGGGGGGCGCTGGGCCGCCCAGGTTATCTTCGACGTCTGAAAAGAGAGCGACACCCGTTAGGGGCGGTGGCGATGGGTTTTCTGGACACCATGGAGATGGTGGACGACTTCACCTGGGAGATACCCGTTGGGGCGCGGGATGGCATGCTCGTCCCCGGGGTCGTCTTCGCCGACCGCGAGCTGCTGGAGAAGGCTGACCGGGACAACGCCCTGCAGCAGGTCGCGAACGTGGCCTGCCTGCCGGGGATAGTCGGGGCGTCCATGGCCATGCCCGACATCCACTGGGGATACGGCTTTCCCATCGGCGGGGTGGCGGCGACCGACCGCGAGGAAGGTGTGGTGTCCCCCGGCGGGGTGGGGTACGACATCTCCTGCGGCGTCCGCCTGCTCAAGACCGGTCTCGCCCATACGGAGGTCAAGGGCAGGCTGCGCGAGGTCATCGACCTCCTCAACGCCAGCGTGCCCAAGGGCCTGGGCACCCGGGGCAGGCTGCGCCTGGAGCGCCGGGAGATGGAGAGGCTGATGAGGGATGGCGCGGCGGAGCTGGTGGCCAGGGGCATCGGGTGGGAAGAGGACCTCGAGGCCATGGAGGAGGGCGGCTGCTACCCCGGGGCCGACCCGGCCAAGGTCAGCGATCGCGCCTTCGCGCGCGGGCGCGACCAGGTGGGCACCCTGGGGTCTGGTAATCATTTCCTTGAGATACAGGTGGTGGACGAGGCGCGTCCGCCGGCGGAGAAGATGGGCCTCTTCCCGGGGCAGGTGGTGGTGATGGCGCACTCGGGGTCGCGCGGACTGGGACACCAGGTGTGCAGCGACTACATCGAGACCATGGGCGCCGCCCTGGGGCGGTTCGGCTACAGCCTTCCCGACCGGCAACTGGTCTGCGCCCCGGTGCGCTCCCGCGAGGGGCAGGACTACCTGGGGGCCATGGCCTGCGCCGCCAACTTCGCCATGTGCAACCGCGAGGCCATCACCCACTGGGTCCGCGAGTGTTTCGAGAAGGTGTTCAAGGCCGGGGCGCGGGAGCTGGGGATGGAACTGCTCTACGACGTCTCCCACAACCTGGCCAAGGCGGAGCGGCACGAGGTGGCCGGCGGGGCACGGGAGCTGATCGTGCACCGCAAGGGGGCGACGCGCGCCTTCCCGGGCAGCCGCCCCGAGGTGGGGAGGAGGTTCGCGGAGACCGGACAGCCGGTGATCATCCCGGGAGACATGGGCACGTGCTCGTACGTGCTGGTGGGGAGCGAAGAGGCGCTGCGCAAGAGCTTCGGCTCGACCTGCCACGGGGCGGGAAGGGCCATGAGCCGCAAGGCGGCGAGAAAGCAGGTCCGCGGCGAAGAGCTCTTGGGCAGGCTGGAGAAAAAGGGGATAATGGTACGCGCGGACCGCCTGGCGGGCCTGGCCGAGGAGGCGCCCGAGGCCTACAAGGACGTCGGCGAGGTGGTGAGGGTCTGCGAGGGGGCGGGACTGTCGCGAGTGGTGGCCCGCCTGCGCCCCCTGGCGGTGATGAAGGGCTGAGGCCAGGCAGGAACGGGGACGGAGCGATGGCGAGAGGCGACGGCGGAGAAAGCAGCCACGAGACGGGGGTGGGGGAGCGCCCGGACGGGGCATGCCGCCGGGTGGGTGGCAGGCGCGCCGCCACGCTGCTGGTCGCCCTGGTACTGGCCGCCGCGCCCGCGGCGGGGTGCGGCGGGGGAGAAGGCGCGCAGGGCCCTCCGCGGGAGCAGTCCATGCGCATCACCTTCGAGGGCAGTTACCAGGTGAAGGGGACCGACGACGGCGTGGTGCAGGGCGTGGGCATCTACTCGAACGGGTCCTTCCGTCTCATCCTGGAGGACACCTCGCGCATGGTCATCTACAACGACGGCAGCGGGGAGGGCTGGCTGGTGAGCCTGTCGCGCCGGACCTACGAGCCCCTGAGCCGGGACGAGGCCCTGCTCAAGGCGGGGTTCATGCCCGGCCTGGTCATGGAGCCCTATTTCGAGCTGGAGCAGTTCTGGTCGGGGCCGGAATTCCGCATGGACACCTCGGACGGCAGGTCCGTCAAGGCCTACCTGGACGGGCCACAATACCTGCCCGGCTCATGGCTGGCGGAGGGCGAGCGCGGGACCCTCAAGGAGATAAGGTGGGAGTACCGGCGCGTCGGCCAGGTGTCGGCCGCCAACTTCCAGCCCCCCGAGGGCTTTGCCGCCACGGAGTAGGCGCCTAATGCCGGCGGGGACGCGGGCGCCCCAGACGATAGCATTAATAAGCACAATATATAGTGTAAGCATAGAGGTTTTTGCACAACATATTGTTGATAGTGTGTAAAACCAACGGGCGATTTCGTTAACGCGATATATGTATCAAAGGTTCCCAATTATGGGTTCCCAATTGAGCGGAAGGGGATGACCATGGTATCGTTTGCTTCCTTGGGTATGGAAGGCCGATGTTCTGAGAGAAGGATTGTCTCACCTTTCTGGTAGAATAGCGAAACAGCATGAAACGGGGGGAAGAAAATGAGCGATGAAGAGTTCATGGTGTTAATAGGAAAAACGAGACAAGAGAACCCCAGCCTAATCGAGAGCATCAACAAATTTAAGAATGATTCGAGAAGGTTCAGAGAGCTGTGCGAGTCAGGGAGTTTCTGGCCAGAAAACGTGGAATCGGACCCCAGAAAGAAATCCATTCCCAAAGATGTGCAGTTCAGACACCCCTGAGCAAACTCCCTTATTCTACTCAAGAAACGCTGAACGATATCGAAGATAACAAGCGATAAGGGATATCCAAAGCGATACCGGCAGAAAGCTGCCGGTCTATTTCACAAATATAGAGCTTCAATCTAGCGGTATTTCTAATGAAGACATTACGCCGCTCGGAGACCTTCTCAGCGATACCACACAAGACTCAGATATCGACCTGTTCATTCAAAGCCCCTGTGGCGACATGATGTCGCCGAGAAGATTGTCTATATGATTAGAAAAATCGGAAAGAGCTTCAGGGTGATCGTACCCGAAAAGGCAAAGAGTGCTGCTACTCTTATCGCGCTCGCTTCCGATGCGATTATGCAATAACAGCTTCGGACTATAGGCTAAAGAAAATATTTGAGAGCGATAGGGTTTCCATACCCATGACTCTGACCAGATAAGATTAAACATATTCTGGGAGAAGGCTTGCCCGCCCGCTTTTCTTGTTAAGGGAATAGTATATGGCTATAATCTTTGATTGCGAGGGCCTATAGCTCAGTTGGTTAGAGCGCACGCCTGATAAGCGTGAGGTCACTGGTTCAAATCCAGTTAGGCCCACCAGGACAGCAGCCCGGGGGGCGGAACCCCCGGGCTTTCCTCGTGCATGGGGCGGGGGTGGGAGGTAATGGGCAGTGGTGCCAGGATGAATCCTGGCACCACCCTGCGGGTGATTGGTCGGAGCGGGGTGGTGTCAGCGGCGGAGGCTATGATGGGAGCGAAGGGTGAGAGCGGAGCCCCGAGGGCCGTGCACTGGCGCGGCATCCGCCGGGACGAGCTTTCCAAGTGAAGAAGACCGCCGGGCAGGCGCGCTAGCGCCGTCTGTGAAAGCCCCGCACGCGGTGGGTGACTGCGGCCCGGACCGCATAGCGGAGGAAAAGCTCAGGCGGAAAAGAAGATATAGAAGGGGTGCCGCGAGCGAGGGAGGACGAGTTGGCCAAGCAGCTGATAAAGGAGCTGGAGCCGGGCGCGGAGGTGAAGAGCGCCTTCATCGTGTCGCGCAAGGAGCAGCGCAAGACCAAGGCCGGCGCGCCGTACCTGGCGCTGGAGCTGGCGGACAAGAGCGGCAAGATCGACGCCCGCCTCTGGGACGGGGTGAGCCGCTACAAGGACGCCTTCGCCGAGAAGGACTACGTCGCGGTGTGCGGGAGGGTGGAGAAATACCGCGACCAGCTGCAGGTGGTGGTGAGTTCCCTGCGCCGCTGCGGAGACGACGAGGTGGACGCCGGGGACTTCCTGCGCGTGGTGGGCACCGACCGCACGGAGCTCGAGGGGGAGTTGCGCCAGGCCCTGGACGAGGTGCGGGACTTTCACCTCAAGGGCCTGCTGCTCGCCTTCTTCAACGACGCGGAGTTCATGCGCAGGTTTACCGCCGCGCCGGCCGCCAAGAACTACCACCACCCCTACCTGGGGGGGCTGCTGGAGCACACGGCGACCACCGTGCGCATCTGCCGCATGCTCTGTGACCTCTACCCGGACATCGACCGCGACCTCCTCATAGCGGCCGCGGCCCTGCACGACATCGGCAAGACCGAAGAGCTGGATTACGACCGCACCATCGACTTCAGCGACGCCGGCAGGTTCCTCGGCCACCTCTTGCTCTCGGACGAGATGATCCGGGAGCGCATCGCGGCCCTGTCCGGGTTCCCGCCGGAGCTGGCCCTGCGCCTGCGCCACGCCGTCCTCAGCCACCACGGGGAGCTGGAGTGGGGATCACCCAAGCGGCCCAAGACGCTGGAGGCCATCGTCCTGCACCACGTGGACAACCTCGACGCCAAGGTCAACAGCTACCGCGAGATAGTGGCGAGAGCCTCGGGCGGCGATTCCCCCTGGACCGACATGCGCAACCTCTTCAAGCGCCCGCTTTACGTGCCCCGGGCCATGAGCCAGGAGATGGAACTGGACCTGGAAGAGGACGTGCCCCGCTAAGGGCGGCCTTGCCAGCCCCCGCGGCCGCGCCGGGTGGAGCGTGGCTTCAACTGCAGTCTCACCTGCTCCAGGGCGGCGGAAAGGCCCTGTTCGAGGCGCCGGACATCGTCCTCCGGCAGCTTCTGCCGACCGTAACGCGCCTGCTCGAAGAGGAGCAGTTCCCCGGAGAGGTCCAGCCCGGGGACCGCCGCGCGGAGCCCCGCGATGAACTCCCCGGCCGTCTGGCTGCGCCCCCGCTCGAAGCCCAGGGAAGCGAGGGCGGCGAGGAAGTCCCGCATGGCGAGGAGGGGGCCGTCCTGCGCATGGGGCGGCGCCTTGGCGTGCCTCCCGAGCCTGCGCGCCAGCAGCGCCAGGGGAAGAACCAGCAACACCAGCGCCAGCAGCGTAAGCAGCCACGGCGCCTCGCGCACCGAGTAGATGATGCCGCCCACCAGGGAGGCGGCGCTTGAAACAATGGCGGTAAGGCCCGCCTTCAGGGCCGAGCGCAGCGAGCCCGGCAGCAGCGCCGAGAAGGTACGGCCCATCCAGGAGAGGAAGTCGCGGAAGATCCACAGGGCGCCCATGCCCTCGCCGGCCTCGGGCAGCGCAAAGCCGGGGGTGGGCTCGCGCGTGAGCCACCCGATGCCCTCGATGTAGATCTCTACCCAGGCGTGCGCGTCGTCCAGGCTAACCTCGTAGAGCCCGGTGAAGGGGTTGCGCTCCCCTGTCGCGTAGCCTGTGACCACGCGGGCGGGCACGCCGTTGAGGCGGCAGAGGACGGCGTAAGCGCTGGCGAAATGCTCGCAGTAACCGCGCTGCTCCTCGAAGAGGAAATAATCGACGGCATCGGCGCCTTCCAGGAGGGGCGGCACGTCCAGCGAGTACTCGTATGCGTCCTTGAGGAAGTCCTCGATGGCGAGGGCGCGGGCGTAGGGGCCGGCCCCGCTGGGGGTGATCTCGCCGGCTAGAGCCCGTACGCGGTCCGGCACCTGCGGCAGGTCCAGGAAGGGCCGGAGCAAATCGCCCTTCGCCTCCAGCGAGACGGTGGTGGGGATATCGCCGGAGACGATCTCGCGCGATATGACGCTGTACACCAGGCCGTCGTCGAGGATGAAGGGACTCTTGAGGCCGGAGGCGCCCTGGAAGATGAAATCGGACGGGTAATAGAGCACCTCCGGCCTCCAAGCGGCGAAGATGACGTTCGGCTGTTCCGCCTCGAGGTAGTAGGTCTGGACGATGGTGCGCCTGGAGGCGTGGGGCTGGTCCGGGCCGTAGCCGATGGCAAAGGGCTGGTTCGAGGTCCTCAATACGTCCGGCTCTTCCTCCGGGTTGACCCAGGCATAGCCGTTATATTCCTGGAAGGACATGCCGCCCCAGTAGGCGGGCTCCGTGGAGCGCACCTTCATCACCGGCATGTCCACCATGGTCCCGCGGGTGCGCAGGTCGAGGAAGGTGCCGAAGCCGAAATAGGCCTCCGGGTTCATCTCCAGGGCGCTGTCCGGGGGCCGGGACGGGAGGTCGGGATAGCCGGGGTTCGAGAAGCTGTAGCCTTCGGAGGAGAAGAGCGCCCTGCGGATGGAATAGGGCAGCGAGCGCAGGTAATTGGTGGAGACGCGGGGCATAAAGGCCCCCACGGCGAGGCCGCTGAGGGACACAACGACCACCAGCGCCACCAGCATCACCACCACGTATCTCGCCGAGGCCCCGGGGAGGGTGGAGCGCTCCGATTCCGCCGACAGGTCGCGCAGGCGCGAGAGCTGCAGGAAGTAGAGGGCCGGTATGGCCGCGGCGAGCCAGAGCAGTACGATGAGGCCGAAGGACGCGGAGAGGGAGAAAGAACCCGCCAGGGCCAGGAGTATTAGGGAGCTAACCAGCGACAGCAGGAGGTCCTTGCCCCGCGGCAGGTCGAAGCTGTGCAGCACCTGCACCCAGACAAAGAGTTCGGCCAGGGGGGTGCGGGGGTCGAAGGGCTGCATGGAGACTTGGCGCAAGAAGGACGCCAGGGCCGCGACGGTGAGGACCATGATCACCACTTTCACCGCCAGGTTTGAGCGGTACCTGCGGCGCCAGCTCAGGAACGAGCCCAGGGTGATCAGGGCCACGGAGGAGAGGACCAGGGCCTGGCTGCTGACCCCTTGCGGGGCGAGGGCGATGACGGAGATGACCACCGCCGCCCAGACCGCGAGACGCAGGGGCCGGGAGTCCTCTATCTCCCTCGGGGCATTAAGTCGCCGCAGATAATCAACGGTTTTTCCAGACATCTTCTCAGATCATCGCCTTTGTGGAACAACGAGACGCTGAACAGCCCCGCGAAGGGCGCCTCCGCGAGGCTGGATACTATCTGCTCGGGGCTGAACGCTGACTTGCCGGAGGGGCCGTTGCCGTTGTGCGAGATGGGATCGACGAGCACCAGGGCGGTGTGGCACATCTGGGGCAGGGCGGCCGCGAAACGGCCCGTGTCCAGCCCGCGCGCCGGGGTGATGCAGCAGAAGAAACAGCCCGGCGCGAGCTCGGGCCACAGCCCCTCCGCCTGCTCCTCCAGGCCGCCTCCGCTGCTCGGCTGCAGCGCCGCCAGCCACCGCAGGGCAGCGCGGAAGCCGGGCACGTCATAGGGCTCGGGGACCTCGCCGCGAAAGGCGACAAGGGTCACGGGATGGCCGGCATAGTGCGCGTAGTGCACGATGCTGGCCGCGAGGCGGGCCTCGGCGTCCAGGAGGGTCGAGAAGTCCGCGCGGGGGCTCTTGCGCACACGGTTGTCTACCAGCACCACCAGGGGAGTCCCGGTCTCCCGCTCGAACTCCCTGACCACCAGCTCGCCCCGCCGCGCCGTGGTCCTCCAGTGCACGTGGCGGAGGGGATCGCCGGAGCGGAACTCCCTCACGCCGTAATAGTCTATGCCGGCTCCCTTCTTGCCGGAATACTCGCGCGGCGTCTTCTGCGGGTGGAGGAACGAGTCTACCAGGGGGAAGGTGCCGAGTTCAGCATAGTGGGGAAGGACGACGAGCCGCGATGCGGGATGGGTGCGGCTGCTGTGCCGGGCCAGCCCGATGATGCCCTCGGAGTAGAAGAAGCAGGGCCAGTTCTCGTAGACCCCCCGGCGTAGCTTTCCCCGCCGGTAGGAGAGAGACACGGTGCCCCCCGCCGGGATGCGGGGGACGAGAAAAGCGGCGCGGCCGCCGCTGGATGCGGGCGACCCCTTCTCGGGCGGCGAGGGGTCCTTCAGGTGCTCCCGCAGGGTCTTGCGCCCGGGCTTCAGCCGCGGCCGTTTGTACGGTCCGTCCGCCGCGGGGTCCTCGTCGATGACCGCGATGAGGTTGCGGGAGAGATGGCCGCCGTTACGGACCTCCAGCGCGATGCGCAGCTGCTCCTCCTCGTCTATCTCCGGGGGATGGCGCCGTACCGGGGAGAGCCGCCTCACCTCGAACAGGGATATGGACCAGGAGACGAGCACGGCCGCCAGGAGCAGCCCCGCCAGCCAGAACAGCCACCCGGACTGGGCGTTGATGCCGATGAGCACCATGGACAGGGAGAGCGCCAGGGTGAGCATGGAACGGGAGAAGAACAAGGGGACCTCCTATACCACCGGCACCGGCACCCGCTCCAGGACCGCGGAGATGGCCGCGCGCGATTCGGCCAGGCTCTGCGCGCGCGAGGCGGGGATGACGCGGTGGGCGAGGACGCTGGCGGCCACGGCCTTGACGTCGTCCGGAGTGAGGAAGTCGCGCCCGGCGACGAAGGCCCTGGCCTGGGCGGTGCGCACCAGGAAGATGGTGCCGCGCGGGCTGGCGCCGAGAGAGATGTTCTCGTCCTCCCGCGTCGCCCGCACCAGGCTGACGGCGTAGGAGAGCACGTCGGGATCGACGCTCACCGTGCGCGCCGCGTGCTGCAGCCCCGCCAGCTCGTCGGCGCGCAGCACGTGCTCGAGCCGGTTGACGGGGTGCTGCTCGAGTTGCCCCTCGATTATCTCTTTCTCGTATTCCTCGGAGGGGTAGTCCAGGGTTATGCTCATGCAGAAGCGGTCCAGCTGCCCCTCGGGCAGCGGATAGGTGCCGTGGTACTCCACGGGGTTCTGGGTGGCGATGACAAAGAAGGGCCGGGGGAGGGCGTGCGCCGTGCCGTCCACCGTCACCTGCCCCTCGTCCATGGCCTCCAGCAGGCTCGACTGCGTGCGCGGCGTGGCGCGGTTGATCTCGTCGGCCAGCACCACGTTGGCGAAGATGGGGCCGGGGCGGAACTCGAACTCCGCGGTCTTCTGGTTGAAGATGGTCGTGCCGGTGATGTCCGAGGGCAACAGGTCGGGGGTGAACTGGATGCGGCAGTATTCCCCGGTGAGGGAGAGCGCCAGGGAGCGCGCCAGCATGGTCTTGCCCACGCCCGGCACGTCCTCGATGAGCAGGTGGCCGCCGCCGATCAGGGCGACGACCGCCATCTCCACCTGTGCGTCCTTTCCCCGGATGACCAGGCACACGTTCTCAGCCAGCGCCCGGGCGCGGCGGCCCATCTCCTCGAAATCCGCGGCGGCGACCATCAAACCTCCAGCTTCGAAAGCGGGCATTGTCATTTATATATCGAGCATAGGGGCGGTGATGTTGAGCGACAATGACATATAGCGGCGCGGAGGCGCGGCATTATAATGGTGGAAAGCGGACGGCCGAGGGCCTTGCGCGATGCGAGGCAGCACGGAAAGGCTACGGGGCGATGGAGTCATGGGATGCGAGAACGGGGCCGCCGGACAAGGAGGCGGCTGGAGCGGGGATTGACCTCGCCGGCCTCGCCAGGGACGAAGACAGGGTGGCCGGCCAGTACCGGGGCGAGCCTATGGGACCGGAATGTGCCCTGGTGGAGATCGCCGGCAGGGACAGCATAGCCGCGGCCATAGCCCTGGCGAAAGGGAAGGCGTTGCGCCTCCTTCTCCCCAGCATCGTCTTCACCGCGACGGAGTACGGCGACACCGCGGCCCTGTTCCATAACGCCGAGCGCTTGCGGCGCCTGGCGCAGCCCCTGGGGGTGGAGGTCGCCAACCCGGTGGTGCTGGGCTCTCCACGCTGGTGGAGGGCGACCATCGGCCGAGTGAACTCCGTGCTCTCCCGGGATTACGGCCCCTGGCATATCTGCGTGGGCTGCCACATGTACCTGCATGCCGTGCGCGCGCCGTTGGCCTGGGAGGCGGGGATCGCGCGCCAGGTGGGGGGTGAGAGGCTGGGGCACGGAGGGAAGGTCAAGATAAACCAGACCCGCCCGGCGGTGGAGGCCTACCGGGGCGTGCTGGCCGAGTACGGCATCGACCTGGAGCTGCCCCTGCTGGAGGTAGACGACGAGGACGCCATCCGTTCCCTTGCCGGCGACTGGGAGGAGGGGGAGGGGCAGCCAGGCTGCGTCCTCTCCGGCAATTACCGCGGCCTGGACGGGGAGGTAGACTGCGACCATGGCCGCCTCCGGGCCTACCTGGACGAGTACCTGGTGCCGGTGACCAGGGCCATACTGCGCTCCCTGCGCGAGCGTGGCGAGGCGGACTATGACGCGCAAGCCGCGCAGGTCCTGGGGCGGCTCGTGGAGGGAGGGGCATGAAGGTCCTGCTACTGGTGATCGACGGCCTGGCGGACATCTCCCATCCTGAGCTCGCCTGGTCCACCCCCCTGCAGGCCGCCGCCACCCCCACCCTGGACCGCCTGGCCGGCGAGGGCTGTAGCGCGCTCATGTACCCGCTGGGCCCCGGCGTCTGCCCCTCGAGCGAGGTGGCCCACTGGGCCATGTTCGGATACCGTTCCGGGGAGTTCCCGGGGCGCGCCTACCTCCATGCCCTCGCCGCCGGCTTGCCCCTGCGGGAGGGCGACGCCCTCTTCATGCTCAACCTGGTGCCGGTGGAGAGGAGGGAGGGCGGTGTTTTCGTGGCCGACCACGACGAGGCGCGCATGGCGGACGTCTGTTCGCGCCTGGCCGAGGGGTTGCGCGGGCTGGCGCCGCCCGGCATGGAGCTGTTCTATATGGGCGGGATAGAGTTCATCGCCGCGGTGCGAGGGGGCTCTCACCGCATCGCGTGCAGCGACCCCTTCCTGCGCCACCTTCCCCTGCGGGAGCTGCGCCCGGCGGACGGTTGGGAGGATGATGAGGCGGCGGCATCCACGGCGGCTGGCCTGGAGGCCTTCATCGCCGCCGCCGAGGAGTGGCTGGCGGAGGAGGAGAGGGCGGAGGGCGAGCTGGCCCTGACGGTGAAATGGCCGTCGCAGGGGCGCGAGGTCGCGCCGTTCCAGGACAGGCACGGCATGCGCGCCGCGGCGGTGGTATCCACGCCCTGCTTCCAGGGCATGGGCACGGCCCTGTCCATGCTCGTGGAGACGGTGCGCGGCGCTGGGGCGGGTGACGACCTCGCGGCCAAGCTGGATGCGGCTGCGGGCCTCCTGCGGGGGGACCGCGAATTCGTCTTTGTCCACACCAAGTATGCCGATGAGGCCGCCCACGCCGGCGTCCCCTCCGCCAAGGCCGAGGTCATCGCCGCCATGGACGGGGCGCTATCGGCGATGACGGGGCTACTCGACGACCCCGGGCTGCTAACGGTGGTCACGGCGGACCACTCCACGCCGACCGCCCGCGACGCCAGGGTGCTCCACGGCGGCGATCCCGTGCCCGTCCTCTTCCACGGCAGCACGGTGCGCAGGGACACGGTCGAGCGTTTCGACGAGGTGAGCGCGGCGGCGGGCGGCATGGGGCAGATCGCGGGCAGCGACCTCATGCCGGTCATCCTCTATCTCTCCAGGAGGGCCGGGTTCTTCACCGGCTGAGGGCGGGGGTGGGTACAAAGAGAAAGGCACCGCGCAGAGCGGGTGCCATCCCTTGTCTCCCGGGTCCGCCGGTCTTCGCCCGGGAGGTTCCGGCCTGCCCCAAGTGGTGACCCGGACACGAACCCCCATGAACATATACCCACGTTCAAGCCCCGCCAAACCACTCACCTCGGGAGGAAAGAAACCGTGGCTCTCGGGACAGACATAGAAGGATAAACACTATGAAGGATGCTGTTTTCAGATTAGAAGATATATCGACCAAGCAAGCATCAATAGTGCCGATATCAAAGACACAACCGCAAGACCGCCGAGCCTGAACCTCCAGTCTCTTTGCGGATCACCTCGAAAAGGACCCCAATCCCCCAGACGAGGGGGATCAATAGGGTTTGCTAGACGCCACAGGGTTTTTGTCGCTTCTCCACTCGGTCATGATAATGCGGCCTGAGCATAAACCATGAGGTTATACCTATGAAGAAACAGAGCACGGACATTATAATGCACACGATTGCTTTGAATACTTCACCAAGGACCGATAGCAAGATCCCTAAAACTGCCCCTAAACTCCCGAAACATATATTACCCTGCGGATGAGTATCCAATAGGCTTCTCGAGAGGCTTCATCTTCTGTGTTCATAAGGTTGTTACCCCAGGATATTCCCCATATATGTCTCCTAATGAATTCATTCTATCATTACAGAACCCCGTAGGTGCGATCAGTCCGCGGTTTTCTCTTTCTGGCTACAATAGCCTGTCCGAATAGCGTCCAGAGGGGCAAATAAGCGATGCTGGTAGAAACAGCTTTTGCGTTTGATATGATGAATACGAGCTAACGCAAGCAGGGAACGGAGAGGATAAAGCGCAGAGCAAGCCCCCATGTTCGCGGAGGGATGAGGATGGCCGAGAGAGAGCTGGTGCTGGACTCACAGGGCGTGGCCTTGCGGGGGACGGTGGTGCTGCCCGCCGTGGAGGAGCCGTGGCCCCTGGTACTGCTCTGCCACGGCATCCCCAGTGGCGTCCCCGTACCGGGGGAGCCCGGCTACGAGGCCCTGGCGCGCCGCCTGGCCGCGGGCGGCTCCGCCGCGTGCTATTTCAACTTCCGGGGGACGGGGCTTTCGGGGGGAGACTTCTCCCTCGGGGGCTGGGTGTCGGACCTGGAGGCTCTGCTGGCCGCCGCGCGTGCGGGGGGCGCACCGTTCGAGGGATGCGACCCCAACCGCACCGTGCTCATGGGCTTCAGCGGGGGAGGGGCGGCCTCCATCGTCTGCGCGGCGCGCGAGCGGGGCCTGGCGGGCGTGGTTTCCCTGTCGTCGCCGGCCGACTTCTCGAACCTGATCGCGAGGGAGGGCATGGGCGAGTTCATATCCCACGCCCGGGCCATCGGCATCATCCGCGACCCCGCCTTTCCCGCCTCCGAGGATGGCTTTTACCGGGAGATGCTCGAATGCAACCCCGTCGCTCATGTGGCCGGCGTCACCCCGACGCCGCTGCTCATCGTCCACGGGGACCGCGACGAGACCGTGCCGGTGGCGGAGGCCTACCGGCTTTACGAAGCGGCCTCCCGGCCCAAGGAGCTGTTCATCGTGGCGGGGGGAGCCCACAAGCTGAGGCTGGACGCCGCGGCAATGGACATGGCCGTAAGTTGGACCCTAAAACGAACGGGGTCAGCCCCTGACATGTGACATGCCTTGCAGGCTCGAAGCTCTGGTTGCTGTTACGCAGCACAATGTCACATGTCAGGGGCTGACCCCGTCTTACATGCTGTCGGGGGCGGAAACGCCGAGTATGCCCAGGCCGTTGAGGAGCACCTGGCGCACGCATCGCGCCAGGAAGAGGCGCGCCGTGGTGAGCTCCGCGTCGTCGCCGATGACACGGTGGCGGTTGTAGAAGACGTGGAAGGTGGCGGCAAGCTCCTCCAGGTAGCGGGTGAGGCGGTGGGGAGCGCGGTCCAGGGCGGCGTCCCTAACCAGCTCCTCGAACTCGAAGACCTTCAGGGCGAGGTCGGCCTCCTCCTCCGAGGAGAGCAGGCGCAACGTCTCCAGGGGCGGTATCTCCTCGGAGAGGTCCACCCCCTTACCCAGGCCGTAGCGCAGGATGCTGCAGATGCGCGCGTGGGCGTACTGCACGTAATAGACGGGGTTGTCCATGCTCTCCTCCACGGCCAGCTGGATGTCGAAGTCGAGGGCGGTGTCCTGGCTGCGGGTAAGGAAAAGGTAGCGGGCGGCGTCCCGCCCCACCTCCGCCACCAGCTCGTCGAAGGTGACCATCTCCCCGGTGCGCTTGGACATGCGTACGGGCTCGCCGCCCCGCTTGAGGTTCACAAGCTGGCCCAGGATGACCTCCAGGCGGTCGGGGTAGCCCCGCGCCTCCATGGCCGCCTGCATCCTGCGCACGTAGCCGTGGTGGTCTGCCCCCCAGATGTTGATGAGGTGGTCGTACCCCCGCGCCATCTTGTCCAGGTGGTATGCGATGTCCGCGGCGAAGTAGGTGGGCGCGCCGCCGCTGCGCAACAGGACGCGGTCCTTGTCGTCCCCGAAGCGCGAGGTGGCCATCCAAACCGCGCCATCCTTCTCATAGGCCAGGCCGTCCGCGAGCAGCCCGCGCACCTCTCTTTCCACGGCGCCGTCCCGCTGCAGCTCCCGCTCGCTGAACCAGGTGTCGAAGTTTACCCCGAAAGAGGACATGGAGTCCCTGATGTGCGCCAGGGCGTGGCGGTAGGCGCGCTCGCCCAGTTCCGCCCGGCGCTCCGCGGGGGGCATCTCCGCGCTTGTGCCTCCGTCCTCATCCAGCAGGGCGCGGGCGATGTCGATGACGTAGGCGCCGTGGTACCCCTCGGCGGGGAACTCCACCTCCACCCCGGTCAACTCGAGATAGCGGGCCTCCACGGAGGCGGCGAAGACCTCCATCTGGGTGCCGAAGTCGTTCAAGTAGAACTCGCGGTCCACAGCGTATCCCACCATGCTCAGCAGGTTGCACAGGGCGTCACCCAGGGCCGCCCAGCGGCCGTGGCCCACGTGCAGCGGACCGACGGGGTTAGCGGACACGAACTCCACGTTCATGCGCTGCCCCTTGCCGAATTCCCAGCGCCCGTATTCCTGTCCCTCGCTGGCCACGCGGGCCAGCTCCCTGAGCACGCGGTCCCGGCTCAGGGTGAGGTTGATGAACCCGGGGCCCGCCACCTCCACCGCCTGCAACGCCACCGGCTCGCCCGCCGCGGCGCCCTCTTCCATGGCCGCCCGCAGGCGCGCGGCGAGGATGGAAGCGACGTCGCGGGGGCTGCTCCCCAGGCTGCCCGCCAGGGTCAGCGCCGCGTTGGTGGCCCAGTCGCCGTGGGCCTTGTGGCGCGGGCGCTCCAGGACGAAGCCGGGGGCTTCCACGGCGGGTATCTCCCCGGCCGCGGCGGCCGCGGCGATGGCCCGGTCGATCATCTCCCGCAGTTCCCTGGCGATCAAGCTGCCTCCCTGGTGGTCGAGTCGTCACGGCTCTAACCGGGCGGGTCTACCCGGGCACGATTCCTCCCCAGATTATAACCGCATGCCTGTGGTGGCAAGAACCAGCCCACGGCGTCGCGGCACACGGACGCGGTTTCAGCCCGTGCTTCTGCTGACGCGAGAGACAAAAGGCCGGCCGGAGCGGAGCGCGCCTGCGGAGTGAGGCCCGCTTTAATACTCAGGCCGGCAAGGGCCAGCAATAAAGGCAGCCAACCCGTGACCTACGGTGATGCCGGCTTCTCCTCCAGGGTGGCCGTGGTCTCCCTCTTTTCGTCGTTGCGGTAGTAGGTTATGGTCACCGTGTCGCCCACGCCACGCTTCCTTATCTCCAGCACCAGGTCGTCCATGGACTCGATGGGGGTGCCGTCCATGGCCACGATGATGTCCCCCTCCTCGAGGCCGGCCTCGTCGGCCGGGGTGCCGGCGACCACGCTGTTGACGATGGCTCCGCTGTCGATGGGCAGGTTGTAGCTCTCGGCCGTATCGGGGTCCAGGGTGCTGCCGGTGATGCCCAGCCAGGGGTGGGTGACGGAGCCGGTAGCGATGAGCTGCTCGATGATGGGTTTGGCGGTGTCGATGGGGATGGCGAAACCCAGGCCGTCATAACCGCCGCTCTGGGAATAGATAGCGGTGTTGATGCCCACCACCTCCCCGACGCTGTTACAGAGAGGCCCACCCGAGTTGCCGGGGTTGATGGCCGCGTCGGTCTGGATGACGTCCAGCAGCGGAGGGCTGCCTTCGATGTAGATGTTGCGGTTGAGGGCGCTGATGATGCCTGAGGTGACGCTGCCCTGGAACCCCTCGGGGCTGCCGACGGCCACCGCCAGCTCTCCCTGCACCAGGTCCGAAGAGGTGCCGATGGTGGCGGCGGGGAGGCCGGTGGCGTCGATCTTGATCACCGCGATGTCCGTATCTGGATCGGTCCCCACCACCTCGGCGTCGTATACCGTGCCGTCCTGCAGGGCCACCTTGAGGCCGGTGGCGTCCTCGACCACGTGGTTGTTGGTGGCGATGTAGCCGTCCGAGTCGAAGATGAAACCAGAGCCTATGCCCGCCCCCAGGCTACCCACCCTTACCTCGATGTTGACGGTGGAGGGGAGGGCCTTCGCTGCCGCCTCCACCACAGCCTCCTGCCCCGCCCTGACCACGCGCTCCTCGACGGTCCGGATCTCCTGCACCGTCTCCGTGCCCTCGCCTTTAAGGACGTCGATGGGGTTCGCTCCCAGGATGAGGGGCACCAGGAACAGGATGCCCACCGCCACCACTATCGCGACCACCAGCGAAATGACGAATATCCTGGCTCCGCCCCCGGACTTCGGCGGGGGCGAGGGGAAGGGCGGCTCCGGCGGGATGCGCGGAGGCTCCGGAGGCACTGGCGGCTTTTCCAGGTTCTCGGTCATGGCCATCTCCTCTGTCTTTGCGGGCGGAAGCCCGGTCCGTTCAAGTCCTAGAATATTATTATTCCCACGTTACTTTACTGCTAGAGGACGCTATCCCGGAACCGCTTGTTCCCGCCTCGCCTCCAAACGACTGATAGAATAAGGCGTGACACCGTGCGGCAGGGGAATCGCCGGGCCGCGGAGAAGGATTGTCAGACGGAGGTGATGCCCGTGGACAAGCAGGACGAGCAGCCCGCGCTGGAGGGCGGCGGAGCGATGCCCGGGCCGGGCGTGGAGATGACCCCGCCCGGGGAAACCATAAGGGTGGAGAAGAAGAGGCGCAAGGTCAGCCTCATCGGGGCGGTCATCGTCAACGTGGTGACCCTGATAACCCTGGCCATAGTCATGCTGGCCATCCTCCTCCCCGGCTACCGCAGGTCCTTCACCGTGGCCCGGGCGACCAAGGGGGCGGAGGAGGTGATCATCCTCGTGCGGACCAGCGAATCCATGATGCGGGAGAACAGCACCGACTTCATCCGCGCCCAGGACGGACTGAGGAACGCCCTGCTGGAAGAGGTGGGGGGCGAGGGACAGGTGTGGGCGTACGTGAGGGACGCCTACCCGGACCAGGCCTGGATCGTGGAGAACCTGCCGGAGCGCACCCAGAAATGGCTGGAGGAGCTCTATCCCAAGCCGGAGCCCTCGGAGGAGACCCCCGGAGGGGCTATCCCCGACGGGGAGGGGCAACCCCCCGAGGACACGGGATAACATCGAGATGACGGCCAACCTGCTGCTCGATTCCCTGCGCGAACTGTGGGAGGGCTTCATAACCCGCCTGCCTTCCCTGGTCACAGGCCTGCTGGTCATCCTCTTCGCCTACCTCATAGCGCGCGGCGTGCGCTACCTCACTGGCAAGTCCCTGAAGCGGGTGAAGGCCTCCGAGCACGCGGCGCAGCTCACGGCGCGCCTCTCCTTCGTGGGCGTCATGGCCGTGGGGGTGCTGGTGGCCCTGGGGGTCATGGGGATCAACGCCGCCGCCCTCGTCGCTTCCCTGGGCCTGATCAGCGTGGGCATCGGTTTCGCCCTCAAGGACGTCATCGAGAACTTCATCGCCGGCATCATCCTCATCTTCCAGAGGCCGTTCGTGGTGGGGGACGTGGTGCGCTTCGGGGAGACGGAGGGCACGGTGGAGGACGTGAGGGTGAGGGACACGGTGATCTGCACCTTCGACGGCAGGCAGGTATTCGTCCCCAACGCCAGCATCTTCACCGCGGCGGTGATCAACAACAGCCGCAACCGCAGGCGCCGGCTGGACTTCGAGTTCAACATCGCTTATTCCGCGGACGCCCCCGCCGCCATGGCCGCGGCGGAGCAGGCGCTTTCCGGCCTCGATGCGCTGCTCGCGCAGCCCCCTCCCATGGTGGTCACGCGGGAGCTGGGCGACAGCGCGGTCATGCTCAAGGCCTATTTCTGGGTCGACCCCTGCACGGCGGGCCTGCTGGAGGCTAAGTCCGAGGCCATCGGCGCCGTCAAGCGGGCCCTGGAAGACGCGGGCATCGAGATCCCCTACCCCATGGTCACCATCAGGTCCGCCGGTCAGTAGAGGGCGATGCCGCAGCGGCGGGCGGCCTCCACCGCCTCCACCTTCTCCTGCGGCGATGGCCTGCGGTCGATCTCCGGGAAGTGGGCGGCGCGGTATTCCGGGCGGTACTGGAACATGAGGTTGAAATAGACGTCGGGCATGTTGCGGGCGGCCCATTCCATGATCCTGGCGGTACAGCACTCCAGGTGGCCGGGGAGCAGGAGCTGGCGCAACATGACATCCCCCTGGCCTTGGGCGACTAGGAAGTTACGGCTCACCACCTCGAAGTAGCGGTCCGCGTCCGAGTAACGCCTCGCGCATTCGTCGTTTCCGTACCGGAAGTCGGCGAGGTAGACGTCCATGACCCCCTCCAGCAGGCGCATGGCCTCAAGCGAGGTGTACATGTTGGAGTTCCAGACCATGGGCAGGCGCTCGCCGTCTCCGCCGAGGGCGATGATGGTATCCAGGATGGTGTGCAGGTCGGGATCGGGGTTGCCGCCCACGAAGTTGGCGTTGCGCGAGCCCTGGCGCAGCCCATCACGCAGGATGTCCGCCAGGTATGCGGGATCGGCGGGGGCGCCGGTGCGGGCGTCCATGGCGATGTCCCAGTTCTGGCAGTAGGCGCAGTGGAAGGTACAGCCCGCGAAGAAGATGGTGTGGGAAGGCACCAGCTCCGGTTCCTCGCCGAAGTGGAGGAAGACGGACGCGACGCGGGAGACCTCCCCGACCCCGCAGTACCCCTTCTCCCCCGCGGTGCGGTCGACGCCGCAGCGCCGCTCGCACATGTGGCAGGAGCGAAGCATGGCGTGGGCCAGCCGCGACTTTAGGTCGAGGAGCGAGGGCCCCGCGGCGGCGGGGATTTCCGCGCGTCCTCTCCAGGCCTCGCGCCAGCGGACCATGGCCGCGTCGTGCAGCTCCCACAGCTCTTCCGCGCCCACCCCCTCCAGGGAGGGAGCGCCCGCCTCCACGCGCGAGCACGTCCAGTGGCGCGCCGGGGAGCGTCCTTCCAGGATGGAGAAATAATCCTCGAGCATCACATCACCACCATGATAAATTTAGGGCAATCATAGGAAGCAGACAAGGAAGCGGGCCGCGGGAAAGCGCGGGAGGTGGGCGAGAGATGGCGGTGTGGGCGATGCTCATCGGGATGGCCACCCTCATCAACATCACCATGGTCGGGGCGATGGTCTCCCTGGCCGGAAACGTCCCGGACAGCTCGTTCCTGGCCATCCTCTCCCGCTACCTCGCTGACAAGGGAAGCCCGCCGGGGACCGTCCTCTATCCGGTGGAGGCGGCGGCCCGCCTGGAGCGCCTGCGCCGCCGGGTGCACGCGGCCACCGCCGTGGCGGCCGCGGCCGCGGCCGCGCTGTCTCTCTGGGCCCTCTTCGACGGCTGGGGGGCCGTGGCCATGTCGGCCGTCACCCTGTGGATGCTGGCCGCGAACCTCACCCTGCTCGGCATCCCGCTGGGGCTGTGGAGTCGCAGGGCCGGCAAGATCGGCGAAGAGGACGTGGAGGAGGCCTGGAAGAAATCCCGGCCGGCGCAGCGGGAGGAAGCCGCCGGCGGAGGGGGCCCGGACGGCCCGGACTAGAGGTCCGCGCCCATCGCCCCCGCCCCGCATGCACGGATATACCCCCGGAACGGACCGCGGTCCCGTCTGTCCGGGCATGGCCGCAAGACCCCCAGGGCCTTCCCCTGGCCCAGCCCGCGGACAAGGCACGCTGGCAGCCGGTGGGTTACAATTGAGGTGCCGGGGCGGCCGCGGAAGGCACTACGGAAAGGCGCAGGCGATGCTGGACGGCGAATATCTCGAGGCGAAGAGGCTCTGCGAGAGCATCGCCTCCGGCATGGAGCCGCCCCTCTTCTACGTGGACAAGATGGCGGAGGTGGGGGAGAGCCGCGCCACCTTCGAGTCGGACCCCATGGTGGGAAGGGCCCTGGCCATCGTGGAGGAGCGGGGCGACGTGCTCGGCCACGGTCTTTCGCACGTGCGTAAGGTGGCCGTGGACGCCGGGGCCCTGGTGCTCATCGAGACGGGGGGAGAAGAGCCTGAGGGGCGGCGGCACAGGTTGCTGCTCCTGGCCCACCTGGCCGGCGCCCTCCACGACATCCGCCGGGAACAGCCCGAGCACGCGCAGCGGGGCGCGGACGAGGCCGCCGTCATCCTCGAGGACTTCGACCTCGGCGGCGGCGAGCGCGCGGCCATCGTCCAGGCCATCCGCAACCACGAGGCCTTCAAGCCGGAGACCCCCCTCGAGGACCCTTCGCTTCAGCTGCTCTCCGACGCGCTCTACGATGCCGACAAGTTCCGCTGGGGGCCGGACAACTTCACCGAGACGGTGTGGAACATGGTGGCCCCCTTCAAGGTGCCCCTGTCCGCCATGCTCGGCCATTTCGACACCAGCCTGCGGGGGATCGAGCGCATCAGCGGCACCTTCCGCACCCCCACGGGGCGGGAGTACGGGCCCGACTTCATAACCAAGGGCCTGCTCATCGGCGAGAGGCTCTACGAGGAACTTTCCAGGGCGCACGCGGGCGGCGAGAGCGGCCGGGGCGATATTGACCGCGAGCCCCGGGTGGGTTTGCAATAGAGGGAGGACCACAGGGAGGATGAGCAGCATGTTCGGCAGCATAGACGAAGTAAAGAACAGACTCGCGGAGGAGAAGTACATCTGCAGCGGCGAGATAGCCACGGTCATCTATCTCGCCGAGAGACTCGAGAAGCCGGTGCTGGTGGAGGGGCCCGCCGGGGTGGGCAAGACCGACCTGGGCAAGGTCACCGCCGCCGCCCTGGGCCGCGAGTTCATCCGCCTGCAGTGCTACGAGGGGCTGGACGAGGCCAAGTCCCTCTACGAGTGGGAGTATTCCAAGCAGCTCCTCTACACCCAGATCCTCAAGGACGTGCTGGCCGAGGAGCTGGAGGGAGCGAAGAACCTCTCCGAGGCGGTCGAGCGCGTGGCCCGCCAGGACGAGGTCTTCTTCTCACGCAAGTTCATCGTGCCCCGCCCGCTGCTAAGGGCCATCACCAGCGAGAAGCCCGCCCTCATCCTCATCGACGAGGTGGACAAGTCGGACCCCGAGTTCGAGGCTTTCCTCCTGGAGATCCTTTCCGACTTCCAGGTGAGCATCCCCGAGCTGGACACCCTCAAGGCCGAGCACATCCCCATGGTCGTGCTCACCAGCAACAACGCCCGCGAGCTCAGCGACGCCCTGAAGCGGCGCTGCCTCCACCTGTACATAGACTTCCCCGACTGGGAGCAGGAGCTGGAGATCGTGCGCCTTAAGGTGCCCGGCATCAGCGAACGCCTGGCGGAGCAGGTGGTCAAAGCGGTGCAGCGACTGCGCAAGCTGGACATCAAGAAGACCCCCGGCATCAGCGAGACCCTGGACTGGGCTCGCGCCTTGGTGGTCCTGGGCTCCGACTCCCTCGACCAGGAGCTGGCCAGGAGCACCCTTAACATCATCCTCAAGTACGAAAAGGACATCCAGAAGGCGAAGGAGAGCCTGCGCCAGGTCGTCGAGGGTTGACCCGCCTCCGCCACGCCGGCTGCAAAGGAACGCCATGGAGCAGAGAGTACTCGATTTCATCAAGGGGCTGCGGGGGCGCGGCGTGTCCGTGTCCACCGCGGAGAGCATCGACGCCATGGGCGCGGTGGCCGTGGTGGGCCTGGAGGACCCCGGAATCTTCAAGGCGGCGCTGAAGGCGGCGGCGGTCAAGCGCAACCGCGACGTACCCATCTTCGAGGAGCTCTTCCCCCTCTATTTCTACGGCCTGGAGAGCGGCGGGGACGCCTACATCCTCGAGGACGAGTTGCTCTCGCGCCTGGAGGAGGCGATGCGCCAGTTCGCCCGGGGCGAGGGCATGAACCCCATGCTGGCCATGGTGCTCATGGGCCGCGGCGGGGAATGGGAGTCTTTCATCCGCACCGCCGCGGGCCAGGTGGGGACGGCACAGCTGGCCACGCGCATGCAGGTGGGCATGTACACCCGGCGCATATTCGACACCTTCGACTGGGAGGAGATGGAGGGGCAGCTGAGCGGACTCATGGACCACCTGCGCGAGGAGGGGTGGAGCGAGGAAGAGATCGAGCGGCTGGAAGAGGCCTTCGAGGCCAACCGCGACGCCCTGCGCAAGCAGGTGCGCCGCTACGTGGAGAGGGAACAGGCACGCAACGCCGACAAGGTGCCCAGCGCGGAGAGGATAGAGCGGCTCATCAACCGGCCCCTCTCGGGGCTGGACGAGTTCGAGCTGCAGCAGATGCGCAAGGCGGTGGACATCCTCGCCCGCAAGCTGCGCAACAAGATCAACCTGCGCGAGAAGCAGCGCAAGCGGGGCAAGCTGGACGTAAAGGCCACCCTGCGCCGCAACATGTCGCACGGCGGGGTGCCCTTTGAGCTGAAGCTGAAGCACAAGCGCATGGAGAAGGCCGAACTCATGGTGCTCTGCGACATCTCGTCCTCGGTGGCCCGCGTCTCCCAGTTCATGCTGCAGTTCGTCTACACCATCCAGGACTGCCTGGCCAAGGTGCGCAGCTTCGTCTTCGTGGACGACCTGGGCGAGGTGACGGACTTCTTCCGCGACGAGGACATCCAGAAGGGGGTGCGCCGCGCCCTCTCCGAGGCCGACATCTCCTACAACGCCCGCAGCGACTTCGGCGAGGTCTTCGAGTCGTTCTGCGACCAGTACCTGCAGGACGTGGGCTACCGCACCTATATCCTGATCATCGGCGACGCCCGCAACAACTACAACGACCCCGGCACCCGCGCCCTGGAGAGGATGCGCGACCGCGCCAAGGGCATCATCTGGCTCAACCCGGAGACCAAGCCCTTCTGGGACACCGGGGACAGCGTCATGGGCGAGTACGTCCCCTATTGCAGGGAGGCACGCGTCTGCCGCACCCTCAAGGACCTGGAGGACACCGTCAGCTCACTGCTGCTGTAATGGGGTCAGCCCCTGACATGTGACATGTCAAGCACACTCGAAGCTCTGGTTGCTGTAACACCGCACAATGCTGTAATAGGGTCAGCCCCTGACATGTGACATACCTTGCAAACTCGAAGCTCTGGTTGCTGCTGCGCAACACAATGTCACATGTCAGGTAGACCCCATTATGGCGCGTACGTCCTGATATAGAGCAGGTAGCATAGGCCCCCCGGGTTTATAATCGGGTCTGTAATGCTATAACATATATGACAATCTCGCTTTAGCGGCGGAGGGCGGCATGGAAGATAAGGTCTACGACGTCATCGTGGTGGGCGGCGGGCCCGCGGGACTAACTGCGGGGCTGTATCTCGCGCGCGCCCGCATGGACGCCGTGCTCATCGAGAAGCAGCTCACCGGGGGCGCACCCGCCCTCACCGAGAAGATCGAGAACTACCCCGGTTTCCCCGAGCCCATCTCCGGCTTCGAGCTGGTGGACCGCATGCGGCGCCAGGCGGAGGGGTTCGGGCTGGTCATCGTGCCCTTCACCCCCCTGGAGGGATTGCGCGACGAGGGTGACGTGAAGGTGCTCCAGACCGCAGAGGGTGAGATGAGGGCCCATGCGGCGGTGCTGGCCATGGGCATGCGCCCGGCCACCCTGGGGGTGCCGGGGGAGGAGGAGTTCCACGGCAGGGGCGTCTCCTACTGCGCCACCTGCGACGGCGCCTTCTTTAAGGACGCGGTAGTGGCGGTGGTGGGCGGCGGCAACGCGGCGGTGGAGGAGGCCCTCTTCCTCACCCGCTTCGCCAGCAAGGTCATCATCGTACACCGCCGGGACCGCCTGCGGGCGGGCGGCGTGCTCGAGGAGCGCGCCCTCTCCCACCCCAAGATGGACTTCAGGTGGAAGAAGACGGTGAAGGAGATCCGTGGCGACCAGAAGGTGACCGGGCTGCTCCTCGCGGACGTAGAGGGCGGCGGCGAGGAGGAACTGACGGTGGACGGCGTGTTCATGTACGTTGGAAACGTTCCCAACACCGGGGAGATAAAGGGAACAATAGACCTTGACGAAAAGGGGTTCATCCTCACCGACGGGTCCCTCGAGACCAACGTCAAAGGGGTTTTCGCGGCGGGGGATGTGCGCTCGGGTGCGGTGTGGCAGGTGGCCGCGGCGGTCGGTGACGGCGTGAGGGCAGCCCTGCGCGCGCAGTTCCACGTGGAGAACCTCAAGGGAACGGCGTATATCTAGGCGCCGCGAGCGCGGCGCCGTCAGGGAAAGACCGTCCCCGGCAGAAGCGGCGGACGAGACAGGCAAGAGATGGGAGGTGTAAGCAATGGCGGGAAAGATAGTCGAGCTGAACGACGACAACTTCGAGCAGGAAGTGCTCAAGAGCGAACTGCCGGCTCTGGTGGATTTCTGGGCCCCGTGGTGCGGGCCTTGCCAGATGATGGGCCCCATCCTGGAGGAGGCCGCCGCCGAGTGGGACGGCAAGATCAAGGTGTGCAAGCTCAATGTCGATGAGTCCATGGGGGTGGCCCGCGACTACCAGATACAGTCCATCCCCACCATAATCCTGTTCGACAAGGGCGCAGCGGCCAAGAAGATCATCGGCGCCAGGCCGAAGCAGGCCTTCGTGGAGGAATTCGCGTCCTGGCTCTAGTGCAGGAGAGGGACATATGAAGATCGCCGTGATCGACGGCATGGGAGGGTCCATAGGGCACCAGCTCATCCTGGAGCTGAGGAAGAGCCTCCCCGAGGATACGGAGATCATCGCACTGGGGGCCAACGCCATAGCGACCGGAAACATGATGAAGGCGCGGGCCAACCGCGGGGCCACGGGAGAGAACGCGGTGCGGGTATGCATCGGCGAGGCGGACGTGATCATGGGCAGCGTCTCCGTCCTGGTGCCCAACTCGATGATGGGCGAGCTGACCCCGGAGATGGCCACGGCCATCGCCTCCTCTCCCGGGCGCAAGGTGCTGCTGCCCCTCACCAACCCGCGCATAGAGATCATGGGGACCAGCGACACCCCGCTCCCCAAGCTGATAGAGCAGGCCGTGGAGCTGGTCCGGGAGATGGACGAACGAGGAGGAGACGGCGATGTGTGAGGCCGTGGTCTTTCTGGACAGAGGCGGCGAACTGGAAAAGGTCATGGACGACGTGGTGGAGGTGAAGCCCGAGGAGGGCAAGCTGCTGCTGGTGGACGTCTTCGGCGAGCAGAAGCTGGTATCCGCGAGGATAAGCCGCGTGGAACTGATGGACCACCGCATCATCCTGCGGGATAGCGGATCGTAGTAACGGGGCTGGACTTCAGGGAAAGGGGGTCGAGATGGTGGAATTGTCGTTGCTCAGGGATGTGACCTACGAATACGAAGTGAGCGGAGGGTCCGCGGCGGCGATCATAATCGTCTCAATTCTGGTCGGGATCGCTTTCTACATTCTTTCCGCGTGGCTGCTCTACCGCATCGGCAAGAAGCTGGGATACGAGAACAGCTGGTATGCGTGGGTGCCCATCCTCAACTACTGGATGATGACCGAGCTGGCGGGAAAGGATACCACCTGGTTCATCATCATGGTCGTTTTCATGTTCTGTTGCGGCCTTGTCACCTTTGTGATGATGGTCATGCTGTTCATGGAGATAGCGGAGAGATGCGGCAAAGAACGCTGGTGGGGGATCCTGATCATCATCCCCATAGTCAACTTCGTGATCATGTACATACTGGGCAGCGGACCGGCGGCACCGCCCGGGCCCCCCGCGGGAGGATATGGCGGGCAGTACGGGCCGCCCCCACAGGGACCCCAGCCGCCATATGGTCCTCAGCCGCCGAGCTATGCGCCTCCGCAGCAGCCGCCCACTTATACACCGCCTCCGCCGCCGGCACCGCCGGCACAGGGGCCGCAGCCTCCCTCTACACCCCCGCCCCCGCCGCCACCGCAGCAGTAAGCGGTGTATAGAGACGAACAACCCCCGCCGGACCTCTCCGGCGGGGGTTTTCTCTTCTGGCTCACGAAGTATCCATCAGGCAGAAGGACCAATGCGACCACAGCTGTAAAAAAAAACCATTTACTGCTTGACATTCCGCTTGCTCCCCCTTAAGAATCATACGCAGATAGGGCGTACCGGCTGGCGAAAAATCACCCGCGAAAGACCAAGCGCGCGATGGTATATGCTGCTCGCATGTCCTATCCGCGCAGAGAACCAGTATCGGCTCCGGGCATATGGGGGGAGAGCATGAAGAGACATCGGGGATCGCGTCTTACCGCAGCTATTTCCGCTATTATTGTCCTGCTTCTCTTGGCGTCGGGTTGGTACCCGCTGCTGGCCGCGCTGGGGCCGCCCGGGGCGCCCACCGCGGCTCCCGCGGCAGCAACCGAGGAGACAGCGCAGGAAGCGCCCGATCATTTTGACGTCAAGGCGGTGCGCTCCCCCCAGGCCGCCGGGGTGCCCTTCCGCGTGGTCATCACCGCGAAGGACGCGGCCGGAAAGACGGTGCATTCCTTCTCCGGTAAAGTCGCCCTTGCCGACATCACCGGCAGCCTGGAGCCGTCCGAGACAGCCGATTTCCGCTACGGCTCCTGCGCCTGCGAGGTTATCGTGCGCACGCCCCACCCCGCGTGCGTGATCACCGCTTCCCGCGAGGGAGCGAGCGGTGCCTCGACCCCCTTCCAGGTCGTCTCACTCCCCCCGGACTTCGCGGGCAGCGGGGAGGAGGCGGACCCCGGGCAGGCTTCGCCCGACACCTCCATCACCTATACCGTAAAGA
>JBFLWJ010000025.1 GCA_040757835.1 Actinomycetota bacterium | reverse complement strand
AGAGACCGGCCGGACAGAAACCAAAGCAGGGAGGAGCTGCCGGCAAGGGCGCGACTCCGGCCAAAGGGAAGTCGTCGTCCCAGGTGAGGAGGCCCAAGGGGCCGCCACCGCAGCAGAAAAAGCCGCCCCAGAAGGGCCCCTCTGGGGGCAAGGGCGGCTCAAAGAAACGATAGCAGAAGGAGAATGTCGCCATGGAAACGGTCGAGCGGGAGTTGACGCCGAAGAGCGTCGTCGTGGATATCGTGAACCTAATGGACCTTCGCACCAGGGTGACAAGCTGGGAGGACGAAGAGGAGATCCACGTTGACGTGTGGGGAGACGATCTGGGTATCCTCATCGGCAGAGGGGGGTCCACCCTGCAGGCGCTTCAGGATATCGTTACAACCATCGTGCGGCGTTCATGCCCCGAGGTGCGGAGGATCGTCATAGACGTGGAGAGGTACAAGGAAAGGCGGCGCCAGAAGCTGAGGGAATATGCGGAAAGGATGGCCGACAAAGCCATAACGACCAGGAAACCGGTGAAACTGGAGCCCATGACGCCGCGAGAGAGAAAGATCATTCACGATGCCTTAAAGGATTTCGCCGGCGTGGAAAGCAAGAGCGAGGGCGAGGATCCCCAGAGGAGGATCATAATATCGCCGGCCTGAACCCCCGCACAACCCCAGCCTGCGTTTCACGTGAAACGCAGGCGATTTTTATAAAAAACCTGCTTATGAGCCCGCTAAATGATAACGACGGCACGATTTACGCTGAAATAAGGGCACATGGTGTAGGTGATTGCACATGCGGACATGGCGAGCAGCATGTCGATCATGGGCAAGGCACCGGAGTGGCTGTGCAGATATGCGCAATGGGAGGTCCGCAGCGGGGACAGACGAGAGACACCAGCGCCGCGCCGCAAGCACGAGCCCCTTTCACCCCAATCCCCTCGGCGCGACGCAGGGTTACGAGCTAAAAACCACCACGAGATAAACCGTTTCTCGCTGCCAGAAAGAAAAACGCGTTGTTTTACTGCTTTTTCGGCTCCGAACTATATGTTTTTAAGCCGGTTTCATCCCTGTATGGCGGGTTAAGAAGGACGGCCATACCCGTAGAGCGGCGTTTATCCTCTCTGGGAAGCGGGAGCGAAGAAACAAGAAAACCCGGACCTTAAAGGGAAAAAGGGCAGAGCACAGGTGAAAGTATCAACCGTTACCTCAGGTAGAGCCTTGCCATAAGTATCCTGACGGGCTCATCCGGCAAAATTGCATGAATAGATATATGGCAAAAGGGCCCTCGGGGGATTGAATGTCGGACCACGAACCAGGGCCGCATCCCCAAGAGCGCACAAAAGCGCATTTCCGGGAATGTCGCGGCATAAAAGCCCACATTTATTAAAGGAAGCAAAAAGGTACCTGGGAAGAGCCTATCAAGATAAAGGGGGTGGTATGCAGGATATATAGGGACAGAAAGACGAAGAACAGGGTCAAACCGGGCGAAATCGCACGGGAGACCTGGAAAACAGGGTCGAGATATGCGCGTTTCACGTGAAACAAAAAACAGGCGATTGTAGTGGCAGGACTTTTATGGAGTGCTATAATGAAACGCATCAACAAAGAAAACGCCTAAAACGCAAGAGCAGGGCATGAGCGGGCACAAGGCGAGAGCATTGTTTCACGTGAAACAATGCTAGATAGCCCTGGAGGAAGGGACGCTCGACCAATAGACCCCAGAATAAAAAAGGAAAGCAAAGACAAACAAAGAAACTTAAATAAAAAGGCGAACGGCGAAAGAAAAACGAAAGAACAAGAAAGAACGGGCATGATGGTGGTCGAGAGAGACGAGCTTTCCGAAAAACTGATGGAGGCGGTGCTCAAGACTGCAGACAGAATAGGTTGCGAGATCAGCGAAGAAAACGCAAAAAAGATGATTACGTACGCCAACGAGCTGCGAAAATGGAATAAAGCATACAATCTCGTCGGAAGAAAAGTGGGGGTAGAGGGGCTGATAGAGCTGATAAAGGATGCCCTGACCCCCTTGAGTGTACGGGGGCTGCTAGAGGGAGGAAAGGAGGTGTTGGATATAGGCAGCGGAGCAGGACTGCCAGGAATCCCGTTGTACCTGGCAGTCGGGGGATTTCCGCTGGCCCTGATGGAAGCCCAGAGGAAAAAGGTAACGTTTATGAGGCATATCTGCCGCATACTCGAACTGGATGACGTGAGGGTGTATGCGGCTCGCATGGAGGAGATGGTCAAGGAAGAAGACCAGCTCAATGCCTATGAGATAGGGATAGCCCGCGCCGTGATGGACCCATCGCGCATGTACAGGATGGCGCGGCCGCTATTGTGCGAGGGCGGCAGGCTGGTGCTCTTCGTGGGGAAAACAGAGGCTGAAAGGATAAGAAGAGAATCGTTGGCACTGGAAGATAAGGGATATGGACTGCAGACCATTAAATCAACGCAGCGCTTGGTGGGAAGGGATAACTACCTGGTGGTTTTGGAAAAGACAGGCCGCTGAGTACGCGGCAAAAACCCAGCTGGTGATGGTGCCACGGGAGATTCCAGTCGCGAGGTGAGGACCTATGGAGATGGAAGAGACCGGAATGGCGGCGGTGACGGGGGAAACGTCAACGGCGGGCGAGCCGGGGGAAGAGATGGCGGAGAAAGTCGGAGAGACCACGCGGGAAGCGGCCGCGGAGATGGTGCCCGGCGCCGAGAGCGGGGCGGAAGAGGCCGAGAATGAGGGCGTACCGGATCATGCAAGGATAGTGGCTATAGCCAACCAGAAGGGCGGGGTGGGGAAGAGCACGACTGCGATAAACCTGGGGGCCTATCTTGCCATGGAGGGGCAGCGCGTCCTGGTGGTGGACCTCGACCCGCAGAGCAATGCCACCAGCGGCCTCGGAGCGAGCACCCTCTCGAGCGACGGACAGATCTACGATGTGCTGGTCAACGAGATCCCTTTGGAGGACATCATAGTCCAGACCTCTACTGAGGGTTTAGACTTGGCCCCGTCCTCGCTCCGCCTAGCGGGCGCCGAGGTGGAGCTGGTATCGGTATACTCTCGCGAGGGGCGCCTGAAGAAGGGCCTGGAACCAGTACGGAAAAACTACGATATCATACTCATCGACTGCCCGCCGTCACTCGGACTCCTCACCGTGAATGCCCTGGCGGCAGCGGACGAAGTGATGATCCCCATCCAGTGCGAATATTATGCCCTGGAGGGACTGGTGCTGCTGCTGCGCACCATAGAGAAGATAAGGGTTTACCTCAATCCCGACCTGCGTATCGGTGGGATCCTGCTGACCATGCACGACGCGCGCACCAACATATCCAAGCAGGTCATGGAGGAAGTGAGAAAACAGTACCCGAACGAGACGTTTATAACCGTAATACCTCGCAATGTACGCCTCAGCGAGGCCCCCAGCTACGGACAGCCCATTTCGCAGTACGATCCGCTGTCCCGAGGGGCGCTGGCATATCAGGACTTGGCAAAGGAAGTGATATCCCATGGCTAAGAAAGGTTTGGGCAAAGGTCTTGGAGCCCTCATCACCACGAGCACCGCCGCGGAGCAGCCCCGGCACGAGATGATCCCGATAGACAGCATCTCCCCCAATCCGGCGCAGCCGCGAAGGAGGTTCAACGAGGAGAGCCTCGAGGAGCTCGCCGCTTCCCTCAAGGAGCACGGCCTGGTGCAGCCGATCATCGTCAGGCCCGCTGGGACGGGATACGAGATCCTGGTGGGCGAGAGGAGGTGGAGGGCCGCCAAGCTTGCCGGCGCAAAATCCATCCCGGCGGTGATAAGGGATGCGGAAACGCCCGAGTGCCTGCAGCTGGCGCTGGTCGAGAACCTCCATCGCGACGACCTCAACGGCATCGAGGAGGCCACGGCCTACCGCCAGCTCATGGAGGAATTCGGGATGTCCCAGGACGAGGTCGCGCAGAAAGTCGGCAAGAGCCGGTCCACGGTGGCCAACGCCCTGCGCCTCCTTCAACTTCCAGTTGAGGTTCAAGCCACCGTGGTCGCGGAGGAGATAACCCCCGGCCATGCAAGGACGCTCCTTGCCCTGCAGGGCGATCCATACCAGGCGGTGCTGCTGCAGCGCATCATCGAGGAGGACCTCTCGGTGAGACAGACGGAAGAGATAGCGCGCAAGCGCCTGGGCGGGGGAGAGGAACAGCCCCCGAGGGAGAGGCCCCAGTCTTTGGTCGAGTATGCGGAGCTGATATCCGCGAGCCTGAAGGCAAAGGTCCGGGTCATGCAGGGAAAACGCAAAGGAAAGATAATCATAGAGTTCAAGGGGGAGAAGGACTTGCAGCGCCTCCTGGCGGAGATAGGGATCGCGGCCGGGGAGCCGGAACAGCTGTAATATACTACCAGTCGACCTGCTCGTACTTCTCCATCGCGAGCCGCACCAGCTCCCGCACCAGCTCGTTGAAGTCGAGCCCGGCGCTCTCGGCGGCCATGGGCAGCAGGCTGGTCTCGGTCATCCCCGGGCTGATGTTGAGCTCAAGCACCTGGGGCGTCCCCGCCTCGTCGATGATGATGTCCACGCGTGAGACGTTGAGGCACCCAAGTGCGCGGTGGGTGAGGAGCGCCATCTCCACGGCCCTCTCCGCGACGGCTTCGTCGAGGCGGGCGGGGCAGTAGTATTCCGTCATGCCCGGTGTGTAGCGGGAATCGAAATCGAAGAAGCTGCCGTGGGGCACCGTCTCGACCGGGGGAAGCGCTCGCAGCTCGTCATTGCCCAGGATGCTGACGGCGACCTCGGTCCCCTTAACATATTTTTCCAACAATACACGCTCGTCGTAATGCAGTGCCGTGCGCACGGCTTCCGGGAGGTCCTCCCGCGAGGCCGCTATCCTGATCCCCAGGGCGGACCCCTGGGCGGCGGGCTTGACCACTAGCGGAAACCCCAGCTTGTCGCCCACGGAGGAGAGGGCGTGCACGGCCCCCATCTCCTGGAAGGTGGCCTCGCTCAGCACGAAGAAGGGAGGAGTAGGGATGCCCTCGCGCATGAATATCTCCTTGGAGAGCGCCTTGTTGAAGCCGATGGCGCTGGAGAACACCCCGGGACCCGTATAGGGGATATCGAGTATCTCCAGCAGCTCCTGCACGGTGCCGTCCTCGCCGAACTTGCCGTGGAGCGCGATATACACAAGGTCCAGGCGCTCCCTCTGCAGAATGGGTACGAGGTTCTCGTCGACGTCCAGGTCGAGGACCTCATGGCCCAATGCGGCAAGGGCGTTGGATACCCTGCGCCCAGTCCGCAACGAGACGTCGCGCTCCAGAGATCTGCCACCCATGAGAACGCATATGCGCATGATACTGACCCCCTAACGGTCACCGCGAGACGGTTCCTCCGGGAAGCCCCGCACTTCGTGGCCCAGGGCCCTGGCGAGGGAGATCTCCCGCCTGGTAACTTTTGCCAGTCGCTTGATACCCTCGTGGATCGTCTCTTCATCCGAATAACTGAAGTTGAGCCTCATGCAGTTTTCTCCGCCCCCGTAGGGGAAGAAACCGCCACCCGGGACGTACGCGACCTTGGCATCGATTGCCGCCGCGAGCATCTCGGAGGTCTTGATGAAACCGGGTAAGGTGACCCATACGAACAGGCCCCCCTCCGGACGCGTCCACCCGGCGATACCGGAGAGGTGCTCCCGCAAGGCTCCCAGCATGGCGTCGCGCCGGCTGCGGTAGATCTCGTTGAGCTGGTGCACCTGGCCCTTCCAGTCCTCGCCGGTGAAATAGCTGTGCGCCACCATCTGGGTGAAGGAGGAGCTGCAGAGGTCGGCCGACTGCTTGGCCAGCAACAGTTTGTCCAGGATGGGGTGGGGCGCGGCCGCCCAGCCGATGCGCATGCCGGCGGAGAAGATCTTCGACAGCGTCCCCAGGTAGATCACCCTGCTCTCGTCAAGGCTGCGCAGGGTAGGGCACCGGGTGCCCTCGAAACGCAACATGCCGTAGGGATTGTCCTCGACCACCAGGCAATCGTACTCGTGGGCCAGCTCCAGCAGCCCGAAGCGGCGCTCGGCGCTCATGGTGATTCCTGCCGGATTCTGGAAATTCGGTATGGTGTAGATGAACTTAACCGCCTCCCCCGCTGCGGCCAGCTCCCGCAGCACGTCGCGGAGGGCACCCAGGACCATTCCCTCCCCGTCCATGGGCACGGCATGGATCCTGGGCTGGTAGCTGAGGAAACTGTTGAGAGCGCCCACGTAACTGGGGGCCTCTGTGATTATATGGTCACCTGGGTTGACGAAGATCTTGGCGATCATCTCCAGCGCCTGCTGGGCGCCGTTGGTGATGATGATGTCCTCGGGAAAGCAGGGCGTGCCCTCCTCGCGCATCACCTCGACGAGGCAGTGCTTGAGGGGAGCGAAGCCGTCGGTAGGGCCGTATTGCAGGGCCGTGGCGTGGTCCTCCGCGAGCACCCTGCGCACCGACCTCGCGATGGTCTCGGGGTCCATGGCCTGGGTGTACGGGAGCCCGCCGGCCAGGGAGATGATGTCGGGGCGCGCGGTGACCGCGAGCATGTCCCGTATCTCCGAGGTGTACATGCTCTGGGTGCGGTGTGCATATATGTCGCTGAAGGGATCGAGGGTAAACCTCTGGGACATGTCTATACACCTCTTCAGTACGGAAAACCCCGGCAAGCTCCGTCTTTATGAGAAGTAGTATAAAGCATTCCCCGGGGGCTTGACAGCGAACCGCCGGGATATCGCTGCACTTCCAGAGCTTTCCGTGGCGGTTAAGAAAGGGGCTGGCTGGGTCGATAACTGCATTGCAGGAAGCGGGTTGTCCTGTGCTGAGCCTGGGCTTGCCCTTGCCGGGTCACGATATACGGGGGATGCTGCGATGGGCCGTGTTGCCCACCCGGGAAGACCCGCGGGCGATTCATGTCGTTGGTGGAACATGGAGAAGAGATGAACGGGTCTGATCTCGAGGATGCGAGAGAGAAGGCGAGGGAAAGCGAAGCTGGGCTGGACATGCTCCTTCGCCAACTACAGGAGGACATGGGCCTCAACCTGAGGCAGTACAAGCCGAACTACCTGAAACGGCGCATAGGCGTGCGCATGAGGGCCACCGGGTGCAGCGATTACCTGCAATACCGCCAGTACGTGAAGAAGGACCGCGACGAATGCAAGCGCCTTATCAACGACCTGACCATAAACGTGACCGAGTTCTTCCGCGACCCGGACGTATACGCGGTGATAAGGAAGCAGGTCATCCCGGAACTGTTGCATTATAAAAGAGAGAACCGCGCGTTCAGCCTGCGCGCCTGGAGCGCGGGCTGCGCCACCGGCGAAGAGCCGTATTCCATGTCCATCCTCTTCCGGGAGGCCCTGGCCAGGGAGAAGGGGCCAGAGTCCTGGATGCTGCGCATAACGGCTACCGATCTCGACGACAAAGCGCTGGAGAAGGCCCGGGCGGGCAGCTACGAGGAGGCCAAACTGCTTCCCGGCATGGTCCTGGACGACTACTTCGAAAGGGATGGGGAGCGGTACGTAATCAAAGAGGAGATAAAACGGCCTGTACGGTTTCTGCTCCTGGACATCATGCAACACCCGCCCCTGCGCCACCTCGACCTCATTCTCTGCCGCAACGTGCTCATATATTTCGAGAGGGAGAAGCAGCACCACATCCTGGAGACGTTCCACAAGTGCCTGCGCCCTGGCGGCTTTCTGGTGCTGGGCAAGAGCGAGGCCATCCTGGGCATGACCGAGAGCGGACTGACCCCCTTCAGCAGGAGGGAGAGGGTCTACCGCAAGGATGGCGCGACCTTCAAGGCCGAGCCCGAGCGGCGGTCAGCGGCACGGTGAGGCAAGGCCTTCCTGGAGGCCCAGGGAGCCGGGCACGGAAACCATTCAGCAGAAAGGCATGGAAGTCGAAACAATAGGGAGAGTGTTGCGGAAGACAAGAAACCTCGGACCATGAGAGAAAGAAAAACGGCAGCACGAACCCCGGAGAAGGGAGAACGGGCAGCCAGGGAAAAACTATTAGGTAGTGGTGCCGGAGAGAGCGGCGGCGTTTCACGCCCTGGAGACAACGGGGACCGGACCGGAGGGCCGCCAGCGGAACGGTTTAAAGATAGTGGAGGTATGGTCCATGAAAAAGAGTGACGAAGCGGTCGAGAGGGACCCCGGGGCCAAGCTGAGCATCCGTACCCTGGCCCTGGCGGCGGCGGCTTTCTTTCTGGTCCTAGTTCTTGCTTCTGGCGTGGTGGGCATAGCCCTGCTGGCTACGGGGGCATCCAGGGCTGGAGATGCCGCCGTAGCGAGGGACAGCGGGGAGCAGCAGGAGCTGATCGAATCCACGGACGGACTCTTGAGTGGCGCCCTTGTCGCGGCCATCATCCTCTTCGCCCTGGAACTGGTCCTTGCGGCCTTGGCGGCCCTGCTCTTCTTCCGCTGGCTTTCAGGCTCGATGAAGGAGATGACGTGGCAGGTCCAGCAGGTCGCAGCCGGAGACGGAGACCTTACCCGCCAGATAGTGGTCAAAGACCGCCAGACCTTCGGGGGGCTGGCGGATTCCATCAACGTCATGATCAGCGCCCTGCGGGGATCGGTGGCCGAGATCGGCAAAATAGCCAGCGAGCTCAACAGCAGCGCGGAGCAGATGTCGGCCGTCATCCAGCAGATGAACGCCTCCAGCCAGGACATCTCGAGCACCATCTCGCATATCGCCAAGGGTGGAGAAGAACAGGCCCGACGCGTGCTGGACACCTCGCACACCATGGAGATGATGAGTTCCTCCATGCAGGAGATGGCCGAGAAGGCCGACCTGTCCAACCAGGCGGCGATGGAGGCGATAGAGACCGCCCAGAGGGGGGCAGAGGCTGCCGTGGACACGGCGAGCGCCATGGACGTGATCCGCGGCGCGGCCGAGGCGGTGGTGGAAGCGAGCACCGGCCTGGAGGAGCGCTTCATGCAGATCGGGATCATCGTCGACGTCATCACCAGCGTGGCCGACCAGACCAACCTGCTGGCCCTCAACGCCGCCATCGAAGCGGCGCGCGCGGGCGAGCAGGGCAGAGGCTTCGCCGTGGTGGCGGAGGAGGTCAGGAGCCTGGCGGAGAACTCACGCAAGTCCGCGGAGCAGATATCCAACCTCATCCGCGAGATACAGGCCGGGGTCAACAAGATGCGGGGGAGCATCGATTCGGCCATAGACCAGGTCAAGGGGGGCACCGAGGTAGTGGAGAAGGCCGGGAGGGCCCTGCAGGAGATCGCCGTCTCCATCCAGAGCACCTCGCGCTATGCCAGCGAGATCGCCGAGACCACGCGGGAGCAGGTGCTGGGCAACGACGAGGCGCTGAAGGCCATCACCGAGATCGCCAGCATCGCCGACGAGACCGCCGCTTCCTCCGAGGAGGCTTCGGCGACGGTACAGGAGCAGACGGCGTCCATGCAGGAGATGGCCGCCGCGGCGGCGGAGCTGGCGGCCATGGCGGAAAAGCTGAACCAGCTGGTACGAGGGTTCCGGGTATAGGCGGGGGGTGGGGATGGAAGACGAGGAGGCGAAGTTCCGCAGGGAGGCCATGAAGATATTCCTGCTGGCCGCGGCGATCGCGTTCCCGCTGGGAGTGGGCGGGATCATCGGCATATGCTATGCGGCGGTGGAGTTGTCCTGGAGCCCGGCCCTGACGGGACTGCTGTTCGGCGCGGTCCTGGTTGCGCTGATCGTCGCGTCCGCCGTCTTTTACCTGACGCGCGTATATGTCCGGCCCCTGGGTGGCATGGAGATGACCATCAGAAGGATGAACCAGAGGGACTTCACGGCCCACGTGGAGACGCCGTTCAAGGAAGGCATGTTCAGGGACCTCTTCGACGGCCTGAACGATCTCGCGGAGTCCATGCGAAGCATGCTCAGGAAGCAGGCAGAAACTGCCGACCACCTCACCGCGGCCAGCGAGATGATGTCGAGCGTCTCCCGCGAGACCACCGAGACGGCGCAGGACACGGCCAACACCATCTCTCAGCTGGCCCGCGGTTCCGAGGAGCAGGTGCACGCCATCATGCAGGCCCAGGGAACGGTGACCGAGATCGTGGAAGAGATACAGAACGCCTCCGACCGCAGCCAGGAGGCCAGCCAGTTCAGCGCCCAGGCCAGGGAGACGGTGGAGAAGGGCGTAATAGCCGTGCAGAGGGCGACCAAGAAGATGCAGCAGATAAAGGACACCGTGGACTCATCCGCAAACGCCGTCAGGGAACTGGGCGAACACTCCGCTCAGATCGGACTGATAGTGGACGTCATCACCTCCATCGCCGACCAGACCAACCTGCTGGCGCTCAACGCGGCCATCGAGGCGGCGCGTGCGGGCGAACAGGGCAGGGGTTTCGCGGTGGTCGCCGGCGAGGTGAGGACGCTGGCGGAGGGCTCGGCCAAGGCGGCGTCGCAGATCGCCAACCTGGTGCGGGAGATACAGCGCGGCATCGATCATACCATCGAAGGCATGGAGGGCGGAACGCTGGAGGCCGAGGAGGGGAACCTCGTGGTCGCGGAAGCCCAGTTCATGCTGCGGGAGATCGACGACGCCTCTCAGAGCATCGCCGAGAGGGTCTCGGCCATATTCGAGGCGACGCAGCAGATAGCCGAGAAGAGCGGTAAGGTGGTCGAGGTGATGAACTCCATCGCCGGCATCTCGCAAGAGTCGGCCGCCTCCACCGAGGAGGTCTCGGCTTCCATCGAGGAGCAGACGGCGGCCATGCAGGAGGTCACGGCCGCGGCGCAGGAGCTGGACGAGATAGCCAACCGCCTGCGCGAGATACAGCGGGAATACAGGGTGTGACCCCGGCCGGCCGTTCGTTGTGAGCGGCTGGGAGTTGGGATATATTGAGCTTATGGCGAGGCGGCGCGCATAGCGCGGGAGGAGATGATCATGGCGGACGATGCCAGGGCGGCGGACGAGCTCCAGCTGGTCGTTTTCAGCCTGGGGCGGGAGGAATTCGCCGTAGAGGTGACCCAGGTGCGCGAGATCATGCGCATGGAGGAGATAACGCGCATGCCGAAGAGCCCCCATTTCGTGGAGGGCATCATCAACCTGCGCGGACAGATCATCGCCGTGGTGGAGCTGTCGAAGCGCCTCAACCTGGAGGTTGGGGAGAGGGACAGCGACACCCGCATCATCGTGGTAGAGGCTGAAGACATCAAGGTGGGCATGATCGTGGATGCGGTGTCCGAGGTGCTGCGCATCAGCGCCGATGAGGTGGAGCCGAGCCCGACCCTGGCCACGGACATCTCAGCCGCTTACCTGCAGGGAGTGGTGAAGCAGGACAACCGCCTGATAATCCTGCTCGACCTGACCAAGGTGCTCTCGCTGCAGGAGATGGCGGGACTCGGGTTTTAACCACAAGAAGCGTGGAATAGCGAAGGGTAGATGAAAGGAGGAAAGGATGGCGCCGACCGTGCTGATCGTCGATGATGCCCTCTTTATGCGCATGATGATCAGGGACATCCTGTCCAAAGACGGCTTCGATGTGGTTGGCGAGGCCGAGAACGGCGTTGAAGCGGTGGAGCGCTTCAAGGAGATGAGGCCGGACCTGGTGACCATGGACATCGTCATGCCGGAGATGGACGGCATCGAGGCGGTCAAGCAGATAATGAAGATAGACCCCGATGCTAAGATCCTGATGTGCAGCGCCATGGGGCAGCAACCTCTGGTGGTGGAAGCCTTGGAGGCAGGGGCTAAGGACTTTATCATCAAGCCTTTTCAACCGTCTAAGGTCATAGAGGCTGTGGAGAAAGCCCTCAAGGAATGATCTGCTCTCCCCGTGCGGGGAGGAGGTGAATCTTTTGCCCCAGAAAATCCGGGTACTTGTCGTTGACGATTCCGCCCTGGTACGCAAGCTCCTGATGGACGTCATCAACGGGGACTCCGAGACGGAAGTGATCGGCACCGCATCCAATGGCGTAGAAGCCATCCGCGCCGTGGCCGAGCTCGAGCCCGATGTGGTGACCATGGACATACACATGCCGGAGATGGACGGCATCACCGCGCTGGAGTACATCATGCGCAAGCACCCCCTGCCGGTGGTGATGCTCAGCGCGCTGGCCCAGAAAGGAGCCACGGCCACCCTGAAGGCCCTGGAGCTGGGGGCCGTGGATTTCATCACCAAGCCCTCGCACTACCCCTCCGCGGTCAAGGAGGTGCGGGAGGAGGTCTTGCTCAAAGTAAAGACCGCGGCACAGGCGCGCGACTACATCATGGGGAGGCAGGCGCGCCGCAGGGCGGGCAAGAAACCCGCCGTCTCCAGGGCTGTGGCGGGAGGAGAGAAGGTCGTGGTCATAGGCGCCTCGGCGGGCGGGCCGAAAGCCCTGGCGGAGATAATGCCTCGGTTCCCCGCGGACACCCCAGCCTCCATCATCATCGTGCAGCACATGCCGGGTGTTTTCACGCGTTCCTTTGCCGGCAGGCTCAACAACATCTGCGCGCTGCAGGTGAAAGAGGCCGAGGAGAACGAGGAGCTGGTCCCCGGACGCGTCCTGGTGGCGCCGGGGGGAAAGGACCTAATGGTGGTGTCGGACACATCGCGGTCGGGCAGGGTCGAACTGATGGACTCGAAGTACCGTGTGGGCGCCTCGCCCCATATCGATACGACCATGGTCACCGCCTCCGAAGTATACGGCGGTGCGGCGGTGGGCGTGATCATGACCGGCATGGGCTCGGACGGCGCCAAGGGCATGGAAAAGATAAAGAACGGCAAAGGGTCAACGGTGGCCCAGGACGAAGAGACGTGCCTGGTGTTCGGGATGCCCAAGGTGGCCATAGAGAAGGGCTGTGTCGACTGGGTCGTTGCCCTGGAGATGATACCGGACAAGGTGATGGAGCTGTTGTAACAGCAACTGTGATGATCTCAGCCTGAAAGGGATGCCGCCGCATGGATATGGACATCTCTCAATATAAAGAGCTCTTCATCAACGAAGCCCAGGAACACCTGGAAACCCTCAACCAGTCCATGGTGGACCTGGAAAAGGACCCGGGAAACCCGGACGTCCTCACCGAGATATTCCGCTCCGCCCACACCCTGAAGGGCATGTCCGCGACCATGGGTTTCGACCAGCTCACGGAACTGTCGCACGAGATGGAGAACGTACTGGACGGCCTGCGCAGTGGGGATATCGAGGTGGACACGGACATCGTCGACCTGCTCTTCGGGTGCTTCGACATGCTGGGCGCGATGGTCGCGAACATCGCCCAGGAGGGCGGCAAGGCGCTGGACACCAGGGCGCTGATAGAGGCCCTGCGGGCTGTTTATGCGGGGGAGAAAGGCAGCCTTACGGGGCTGGAGAAACCCCCGGAACCCGCCAAGAAGAAGCCCGGCCGGAAGGCCAAGGCCGCGGCCGCGCAGCGGGAGGAAGAGGAGGGGGCGCAGGTCGAGCCGGCGGAAGAAGAAGCGGTGGCGGCGCAAGAGGCGGGAGTGGCCGCGGAGGAGGGGCCGGAGGCCATAGCCGGGGAAGGGGCGGAGGAAAAGAGCCTTCGCCTGCGCATCACCCTGGACAAGGACTGCGTCCTGAAATCGGTCAGGGTCTTCATGATCTTTAAGAAACTCGCTCAGATAGGACGGGTGGCGACCTCGCGCCCCTCCGTCGAGGACCTGGAGGACGAAAAATTCGACCGCTCCTTCGAGGTGCTTTTCGTGACCGAGGAGGGAACGGAGGCGGTGCGCAGGGCGTTGTTGACCATAGCGGAGGTGCAAGAGGTAGAGTTGCTGCCCCCGGACGGCATGGAGCAACCCATCAAGGAGGAAGAAGAAGCG
Source organism: Actinomycetota bacterium (assembly GCA_040757835.1). Taxonomy (NCBI): domain Bacteria; kingdom Bacillati; phylum Actinomycetota; species Actinomycetota bacterium. Next base: position 27,104 of record JBFLWJ010000025.1, on the reverse strand, counting down.
GGAGAGGCGTACGAGGAAGAGGCCGAAAGGGCAGAGGCCGTCGAGACCAGGCCGTTTGACAGCGCCGCCACGGCGCCGCCGGTGCGCACCCAGAGCGTGCGCGTGAACATCTCGCGCCTGGACAACCTGATGAACCTCATCGGCGAGCTGGTCATAAACCGCACCAGGCTGCAGGAGATCGCCTCCTCGCTCAACAGCCCGGAGCTGAAGGAAGCGCTGGCCCAGATGGCTCGCCTGACGGCGGACCTCCAGGACGAGGTGATGAAGACCCGCATGGTGCCGGTGGAACACATATTCAACCGCTTCCCCCGCATGGTCAGGGACCTGGCCAAGAGCCGGGGCAAGGACGTGGACTTCGTGGTCGAAGGCAAGGACATCGAGCTGGACCGCACCATCCTCGACGAGATCAGCGACCCCCTCATGCACCTGTTGCGCAACGCCGTCGACCACGGCATAGACTCCCCGGACGAGCGCGAGGCGAGAGGCAAGCCGCGTCGGGGGAGCATAAAGCTGGTGGCGAGGCGCGACCGCAACTACGTCTCCATCGAGGTCTCCGACGACGGCCAGGGGGTCGATACGCAGAAGATCTTCGATATCGCCGAGAAGATGGGATTGATAGCGCAGGAGGACAGGAAAGCCCTCGGGCCCGAAGACGTCCTCCGCTTTCTGGCCATGCCCGGTTTCTCCTCGGCGGAGGAGGTAAGCGGCGTGTCCGGAAGGGGAGTGGGGCTGGACGTGGTCAAGAACCGGGTGGAGTCCCTGGGCGGCATGCTGATCATGCAGAGCGTCAGGGGCGAGGGCACCAGCTTCGCCTTGAAACTGCCCCTGACCCTGGCCATAATCCAGGCACTTCTTGTGAAGGTGTCGGGGGAGATATACGCCATTCCCCTCGGGGTCGTGGCCGAGACGGCCGTGATCTCGTCCCACGAGGTGAAATACGTGTCCAGCCAGGAAGTCATCTTCCTGCGGGACGAGACCATCCCCATGATGCGCCTGGGCCGTTACCTGGGCCTGCATGACGAGGACGGACAGGGGAGTTTCCCCGTGGTCGTGGTAGAAGTAGCCCTCAAGAGCGTGGCCATCGCGGTTGACGAGTTATTGGGCCAGCAGGAGATCGTCATTACCAGCCTGGACCGCTACCTGAAGCGGATACGCGGCTTCGGCGGCGCCACTATTTTGGGAACGGGCGATGTAGCGCTTATACTTGATATCCCTACTCTGTTATCCTGATAGGGATCTAAAGCGGTTAAACCCCCGAAAGGAGGAGTTATGGCAGAGAGGAAAGGGCTCACCCCCTTACAGCTCGATGCCCTGCGGGAGGTGGGCAATATCGGCTCCGGGAACGCCGCCGTGGCCTTATCCACCATGGTGGACAAGAAGGTGCTGCTCAGCGTGCCGCGCGCCTCCTTGGTGCCGCTGGTGAGGGTCTCGGATCTCGTCGGAGGGGCGGAAACGCCGGTGGTCGGGATATACCTGCATATCAGCGGCGACGCGTCCGGCAGCATGCTGCTTCTGCTGGCGGAGACCAGCGCCAACGAACTGGCCCACCTCATGGTGGAGGGGGAGGAGCGGCCGGACCTGACCACGGTCGAGCAGTCCGCCCTGCAGGAGACGGGGAGCATCCTGGCGGGGTCCTACCTGAACGCGCTGTCGCAGATGACCGGGATCCTGTTGCGTCCGTCCGTCCCCGGTTTCGCCATGGACATGGCCGGGGCGATCATCGACTTCATCCTGGTGGAGATAAGCCAGTCCGACGACTACGTCCTGGTGATCGAGACGGAATTCGATATCCTTGAGCACGTGATCAAGGGTCATCTCATTCTCTTCCCCGACCTGGGGTCTCTGGATATCATACTGGGGAGGCTGGGGGTGAGCGATTGAGGCGGGCAGGGACCTGGGATTGAGCAGTTGATCGGGGAACGGGTCATATGCAGGTTAAAAAAGGACCGTCTATCATGCTCGGTGGGGCAGACGAAGATCTGGCGGAACAAGGGATTACGCGGGGTGAGGGACCGGTGTCGGAAGAGGTAGTGAACGTAGGGGTAGCGGAATACTTCGTGACCCACAACCCGCACCTGCTGGCCAGCTTCGGGCTTGGCAGCTGCGTGGGGGTTGCGCTCTACGACGAAAAGCGGAAGATCGGCGGTCTGGCCCACATCATGCTCCCCGATTCCCAGTCCATGAGCAAGAAAGGGAACCCCGGCAAGTTCGCCGATACCGCCATCAGCTCCATGGTGGAGGAGATGGAGAGGCTCGGCTCCAGGCGCTCGGACATCAAAGCCAGGATCGCCGGAGGAGCGTGCATGTTCACCATACCTGGCGCCGTGAACCCCCGCAACGTCCCGGGTCCCTGCCTGGGGATGCAAATCGGCGAGCGCAACATCGAGGCGACCAAGGCTGTCCTGAAGGAGCTGAAGATACAGCTGATAGCGGAGGACACGGGCGGGAGTTACGGACGGACGATGCGTTTCGACGTCTCCAACGGCAAGGTGACCATCAGCTCGATAAACCACGGAGCGAAGGAGCTGTGAAAGAGGAACCGAGAAGCGAGAGCATCGAGGTCTCGAACGAGGCCATCGCCACCCTGGCCGCCCAGGCCGCGAACGAGGTGGAGGGGGCGACGGTGTTCCAGCAGAAGTCCTCGGGCGGCCTGACATCCCGGGTGAAGCGGGAGTTCCTGCAGAAGGGGATCAAGGTGGTGCGCGAAGACTCGTCATGCCGCCTCGGGGTCTATCTTAAGGTGGATTACGGCACGAACATCCCGGACCTTGCCGCCGAGGTCAAGCGCAAGGTCAAGGAGTACGTCGAGGGCCTCACCGATATAACCGTCGAGGACATCGAGGTAGTCGTCGAGGACATCGAGCCTCCGGCTTGAGGCCGGGGTCAGCCCTTAGCATTCATCATCTCTTTTCCGGACGTACACGTGCCGGGCATGGAGCGGGTTCTGCGAAGCCTATCCAAACAGACAGCCGCAGGCCCGAACATGTCAAGGCGCCCAGGCACCGTCGCCGGAATGACCTGACCGGGGTCAGGCCGCGACACCTTCGGCGTGGAGACCCTCACCCACAGGGAGACAAAAGCGCTGTCGTTTACGCGATCCAACCCACCGAAGCCTTTGCGCGGACTGGCGGGTTACGGAGCGGGGGTGAAGTAAGCGATGACCGACCTGGCGAGGGCGACGAAGAGGTCGTGGCCGATGCCCGTCTCCCAACCTGTCTCCACGATCACGCACGGCATACGCGTCTCCCGCAGCAGGGGGAAGTTCCTGGCCTCGGGGGGCGGCACCTCCACCCCGGCACCCTGCTCCATCTCGCCGTGGATCAGTTCCGCCAGGCGCTTGCCGCGTGGCGAGGAGTAGTCCCTGCTGCCGAAGAAAAAGACGCGAAACCCTGGCTCGTCCGTCATCCTGAGGCTGAGCACCAGGTCGGCGCCGCGGTCGTTGGCCAGGCGGGCCCGCTGGCTCTCCGGCATGGGGCCGTACACACCGCCGGTAAGCAAGGCCGTAAGGCCGCGCGCCACCAGCTCCGCCGACACCTGGCGCAGCACGTTCTCGGCGCCGCTGTCCCCCTCCGCCGCGTCCAGGACCACGCTCTTTCCCTCCAGCCCCCTGGCCTGCAGGTCCTGCAGCGCTTCGTGTACCTCGGCCACGCTGGTGTCCTTGAGCGCGTGCCTGAGGCGCTGCAGGCACGCGATGGTCGAAGCACCGGCTATGCCGTCCACCGGCAAGGCCATGTTGTGCTGAAAGGCGCGCAGCGCGCGGTCGGTGTCCTGCCCGAAGATGCCGTCCTCGCGGCCGGCGTTGAAGCCCAGGCGGTTGAGGTATCTCTGCACCTCGCGCACGTCGTCGCCGCGGAAGGGCGGGACGCGCAGATAGAGGAACCTGTCCCCCAGCTTGAAGGAGGCTTCTACCAGCTCCTGCCAGGTGGTCTCGTCGACACTGCCCTGGACGCGCAGGCCGCGCTCCTCCTGGAAGAGACGGACGGCCTGTGAAGTAATGTCCCCGAAAAACGATTCACGCATCTCCGCCTCGAAGCCGGGGGGCGCAAAACCGCGGTCGAGCAGCCTTTTCTGCACGTCGCTCACGGCCAGGCCGCGGTCTCCGGGCACGACGGTTTTCACCGCTATGCCTCCCTGCTGACTGGCAGGGTGAACTTGAACGAGGAGCCGAGGCCCGCATCGCTCTCCACCCAGATGCGCCCTCCGTGTCCCTCGACGATGCCCTTGGATATGACCAGGCCCAGGCCCAGGCCGCCCGCGGAGCGCGAGGAGTCCGTCTCTATTTGGTAAAACATAGTAAATAGTTTTTCCTGCTCCTTAGCCGGTATCCCCGGCCCCGTGTCCCTGACCTCTATCTCCACCATGCCCGGCTCGCTGGAGCTGCGCGCCGTAACCTCGATGGACCCCCCCTCCGGGGTGAACTTCATGGCGTTGCCGATAAGGTTCTCCATCACCTGGTGCACGCGCCACACGTCGACGCTCACCGGCGGCAGGTTGTCCTCCACGGTGTAATGCAGCTCCTGCCCGCCCTGGGCGGCCCGGCCCTTGTATTCCGATACGGCGTTTACTATAAGCCCTTCCACGGGAGCGGGCCACTTCTCGCCCACCAGGCGGCCCTCTTCCAGGCGGGTCACGTCCAGGAGGTCGTTGATGATCTTGGTCATCTGGTCCGCGCGGGCGTTTATTATCTTCATCTTGTCCATCTGGAACGTAGAGAGGTCTCCGAGTTCACCGAACTGGAAGGCGTCGGCATAGCCCTTGATGATGGAGAGCGGCGTGCGCAATTCGTGCGAGGCGATGGCTATGAAATCAGACTTCATCTTGTCGAGCACGGATAGCTCCTCGTAGGCCTTCTCCAGGTCCTGGTGGCTGCGCTCGACCATCGCCTCCAGGCGGCGCCGTTCGCTGAGGTCGTGGGCGATGCCCACGATACCGGAGAACTTCCCGGCGCGGAAGAGGGGAGCGGAGCTTATCTGCACCGGCAGCGGGATGTCCCCCCGGGACCTGAGCAGGGTCTCGAAGAAGACCTTCTCGCCGCGCCTGCGCCGCTCCAGCATGCGCTCTATCTTGCGCCGCTCATCGGGCATGACGATCTCCACCGCGTCTTTTCGGAAGAGTTCGTCGGAGTTGCTGATCCCGAGCATATCCAGGAACGCCTGGTTGCAGAAGGAGAACCTGCCCTGGGCGTCCATGGCATAGAACCCGTCGTTGAGGCTCTCGATGAGCAGGTTGAGGTAGTCGGTGGTCTCGGCCAGGCGGCGCTCGAGGCGCACGTATTCGGTCACGTCCTCGTAGAGGAGCAGGGCTTCCCTCACGTTACCGGACTCGTCGGCCAGGGGGTGCAGCCGCACGCGGTGGAAAAAGTCCACACCTTCCACGGACTGGTGCACGCGCGGCTGCTCGAAGGCGCGCCCCTCCACCAGCACGCGCCTGAGGATGCGTTTCCAGTCGGCCCTGAATTCCTGGGGCATGATGTCCAGGGCGGGCAGGCCGACTATCTCGGATTCTGCGAGGCCGCAGGTGTCGTGGATCCAGCGCATCATCAGGCGGTTGCACCTCGCCAGGCGGAAATTGCGGTCCAACACGGCGATCTTCACCGGCACGCCCTCGAAGACGCCCGCCTCACGCTCCGATGCCTCGAGCAGTGACGAGTGCTCCGTTATCTCGGTGGTGATGTCCTGGACCATGACGATGAAGCGTTTCGTCCCGGGTCCGTCCGGTGCCGCCAGCGAGACCCATACCCGGCAGAAGCCGGACCTGCTCTCGAGGAAATACTGCTCGTCTCGGCGCTCCAGCGGCGACTCCTCCGCGGCGACCCTCTCCAGCACCGGTGTCCAGCTGGCGAAATAGGGAGGCAGGAAGGCCTCGTCCAGCCTCGTCCCCAGCAGGGCGGAGGGGTCTCGGCCGGTGGCGGTGACGAACTCGCGCGCCAGATGGTTGACCTCCAGTATCACGCCCTTCTCGTCCACCAGCAAGGTGGGGGAGGGCAGGGAGTCCAGCATGGAATACGCCGCCTGCGGGCGCGCCTCCACGGCGGCGCGAGGGTGGTGCGCATGCATCCGGGCGGCGGCAAGGGCAAGGACGATAGAGAGCAGCGCGAGGGCGGCGAAGACGATGAAAACCACCCGCCAGTCGAACAGGCCCGCCAGCAAGGCCACGCCGCTGAACGCGACAGCGGCCGCGCCCGCGGCGTGGAAGGGGCGCGAGAGGCGCTCAGGTCCCATCCCGGCCTCCGCTCTTATCGCGGGATTGCCGCAGCTCGTCCCATATCCATCCCCAGTACTTGGCCGTGGCGACGAGGGCGAAGGTGATGGCCACGGTCAGAGGGATTGAGGCCACGGCGACCTTGATGATCATCCCCGTGGGCTGGGAGGGTTCTGGCAGGCCCCAGGCCCCGGTGAGAAGTAGCACCCAGGCCACCGGGAGAGGGATGATGAAGAAGAAGACGGACACGTAGTAGAGGCGGTAGTACGGCGGAAGTTCCAGGGCCTGCCCCAGGCGCTTTCCCAGCGCCGAGAGGAGCAGGATGAGGACCGCCACCGCAATGGGGCCTATGATGTACAGGGATGAGGCCAGGTAGTTCATTTCCCCATCATCAGACGGTAGCATCGGAACACGACTATCAGCAGGATGACCCCGGCGATGGCCGGCCACACCGCATACCACAGGTATATGGCCACGATTGAACCGGCCAGGGAGTAGATGAGCGTGCTGGTTCCCATGAGCACGAAGAAGAGCGGCAGGAGGAAGGCGTAGGTCCTGCCCGCGAACCTGCTCTCGGCCAGGCGGCAGATGCCGTAGAAGTAGACCAGGAGCATCGCCGTGGCTGAGGTATTGAAAAACCAGAGAAACAGGGATAAGGTCTTCCACCAGTCGTTGGCCGTCAACTGCCCCCCCTTGTACTAGCGATCGCCGTTTCACGCATCTCGCGGGCTCATTGTCCTCCCGCGCTCCGCTTGCGCTCGTCGATGATGCGCCTGACCTCGGTCAGCAGCTCCTGTTTGCTGAAGGGTTTGGTGATGTATCCCGCCGCTTTCATCACCGACAGCCCGATCATCTTGTCTATGTTCTGGGTACGGGCCGTGATAAAGGCCACCGGAGTGTTCTGCACCTCGGGGTCGTTCTTGATGCGCCGCAACACCTCCCAGCCGTCGATCTTAGGCATCATGATGTCCAGCAGGATAAGGTCGGGCTTCTCCTTGAAGGTCTTCTCCAGCGCCTCTTCCCCCGAAAAAGCGGACAGGGTGAGGAAACCGGCGTTGCTGAGGAAGAGCTCTATGAGCTCGACCATCTCGCGATCGTCGTCGACGACCAGGATCTTCTCGGCCACTCAATCGACCTCCCCTTTTCCGGCAGGCTTCGCTTTCTTCCCGAACACTTCCATGAAGGCGTCTATCTCTTTGCGCCGCGGCAGCCCCGACAGCAGGCCCTCGCGGTCGGCGAAGGGCTCGCCGACTAGTATGCCGCGGTCGGTGACGCGGAATTCGCGTATGGACTTGTCGTGCGAGCTTGCACGCTGCTTCAGGACCAGGATCGCCCGGCTCACCGAGGAGTCAAGCTCCACGTAACGCAGGATTACCACCGCGTCGACCAGGTAGGATATGCCGTATTGCGCCGCGGTGATATCGCCTGTGATATCGGGGTCCTCCTGGGTTACGATGGCCGTCAGGCCGTGTCTGAGCAGGGCGTTTACGAAGGTGAAGGCGACCTCGCGCAGCTTGACCGGGTCGCGCGCCAGGCGCTCCAGGTGGGATATGGAGTCGATCAGGATCCGCCTGGCCCCGAGCTCCTGCACCATGGTGTCCAGGAGGCCGCCGGGGGTCTGGGCCTGCTCGAAGAATATCTCCGGGGACGTGAATAGGATGCGCAGCATGCCGTCTCGCTCCATCTCCTGCAGGTCGAAACCGAGGGCCAAAGCGTCCCTCAAGAGCTTCTTCGGGAAATGCTCGAAAGTGACGATGAGGCCTGGTTCCCCCATGTCCACGCCCTTGGCGATGAACTCCAGCCCCAGGCAGGTCTTGCCGGTTCCGGGGGCTCCGATGACCAAGGTGACCGAACCCCGGAGGGGACCGCCCTCCATCATCTGGTCGAGCTGCTCGTTCCCCGTAGAGGCCCGTTCCGCCAGCTCGGTATCGCCCATGGTCCCTCCCGCTCGTTCAAGCCTGCTGCCTGCCGTCTTATTATTATACACGTTGTCCGCGGACCCCTTGCCCGGAACGCGCGCGAGACGCTCCGTACCGGTCAGTCGCGCGTGATATACTGGTCTCGTGATCGTGCTAAGCGGGGAGCTAGCGGTGCCCTGAACCCGCAATCCGCTACAGCGGGGCCGAATCCCCAACTGAGGCTCTCCGGTCTTGAGTATTGCGCGCGGGAAAGTGGTGTTGAAGGTCGGGTCCTGCGCAACGGGAACTTGTGAACCCCGTCAGGTCCGGAAGGAAGCAGCGGTAAGCAAATCTTCTCGTGTGCCGCAGACTAACCTGTCCGGAGCTAACTACCCGTGTAGCGCTTGGGGTCGGAAGTCGAGGGAGGGTGCACGATCACACCCTTTTGATATCATGGCCGGGAACTCGCGGCCGCGGGGAAGTGATGGACCTTGGCTTACGTCTCTCTGTACAGAAAATGGCGCCCACAGACCTTCGAGGAGGTCATCGGGCAGGAATATGTCACCCGCACCCTGTCCAACTCGCTGCGCAATGGCAACTTCGCCCATGCCTACCTCTTCTCGGGGCCGCGGGGCACGGGAAAGACCAGCACCGCGAGGATCCTGGCCAAGGCCCTCAACTGCGAGCTGGGGCCCACGCCGAACCCGTGCAACCGTTGCGACGCGTGCCGGGAGATAACCGAGGGCACCTCGGTGGACGTCGTCGAGATCGATGCCGCCTCCACGCGCGGCATAGACAGCATCCGCGAGCTGCGGGAGAGAGTCATATTCTCGCCGGCCGCGGCGCGCATCAAGGTATATGTCCTGGACGAGGCGCACATGCTGACCAAGGAAGCCTTCAACGCGTTCCTGAAGACCCTGGAGGAACCGCCCCCGCACGTGGTCTTCGTCCTGGCCACCACGGAACCACACAAGATGCCGCCCACCATCCTGTCGCGCTGCCAGCGCTACGATTTTCGCAGCGTGCCGGTGGCCCTGCTCGTTGACCATTTGGCCAGGGTGGCGGAGGCGGAGGGGATAGAGGCGCGGGAGGGCGCCCTGCGGCTCATCGCCAGGAGAGCCCGGGGTTCGGCCCGCGATGCCCTGGTCATCCTGGAACAGGTGATGAGTTACGGTGACGGGGTGGTGGGCGAAGCGGATGTCGCCGGATTCCTTGGCCTGGTGGAGGACGAGATGCTGGTCGAGCTGGGGGACCACCTGGTGGCTGGAGACGCTTCCTCGGCGGTCGCCCTGGTGGAAAGAGCCTACGAGGAGGGCAGGGACCTGGTGCAGTTCGCGCGGGAGGCCCAGGAGCATTTCCGCCGCGTCTTCCTGCTGCAGCACGCCGCGCTGGGCCCAGAGGACCTGGAGGTGGACGAGACCGCCTTCGAGGCTATCCGCAGGCAGGCTACGGAAGCTTCGCCGGACCGCGTCTTCCACTTCATAATGGCTCTGCGGGAGGCGGTTAGGGAGATGCAGGCGACCACCTCGGCCCGCGTGGTGCTGGAGGGGACGCTCATCGCCATGGCCCGCATCGAGCTGGACTCCTCCGCCGCGGCCCTCGCCGCGCGCCTGGGCAGGCTGGAGGTCGAGATGGAGAGGATGGCGAGGTCACAGGCGGGCAGAGCGCCCACCCCGCCTCCCCCGGTGCGGGACGAGCCGCCGCGGGAGGAGAGGCTCCCGGACCGCGGCCGTGGCGCCGCAAGGAAGAAGGAAACGGGAGCGGAAGATATCGATGCCGTCACGCCCGCGTCCGGGCCCGCCCAGGCGGCCGTCCCGGCGGGCGACGCGGCGCAGCTGGACCTCACCGCGGTCAGAAAGGCGTGGCCGCTGGTTAAGGAGAGGGTAAAGGAGAGGAAGATAACCACCCACGCTTTTCTCCTCGAGGGCAAACCCGTCGAGTTCGCCGGGGGCGAGCTGTGTATCGCCTTTCCCGCGGACCGTTCCTTCCACCGCGGCGAGCTGGAGAAAGGGGACCACCGCAAGGTCCTGGAGGAAGCCCTCGCGGAGGTCCTGGGGGCCGCGGTGAGGGTAAGGACCAGGCTGGAGAAAGAGGAGAAGGGCCTCGAGGCCGAGCCCTCCAGCGGCGGCAAGGGGGAACGTGAGCGGAAGCCGGACGTTGCGGAAGCGAGGGAACCGGAACGGAAGCCGGCCACGGTGGAGGCAGAGGAACCGGGAGCGGCCGCCGCAGAAGAGAGCCGGGCCGCGGCCGGCGATGCGGAGACGGCGGAAAGGGGCCTGGGGCCCGAAATCGTGCATGAAGAGGCGAGCGAGCGCAGGGCGGCCGCGGGGAAGAAGAAAGCGGCGGAGAAGGACAGGGCGGACGCACACGACGCCGGCAAGGTCAAGCTGGTCAAGGACGTTTTCGGGGCGGAGATGATCGAGGAGATCAAGCTGGGCGAATAGGGCGCGACCGCGCCGCCGGGTATCGAGGGACGCGGAGGTGGACATGAACGGGAACATGCAGAAGATGATGAAGCAGGCGCAGAAGCTGCAGCGTCAGATGATGGAGGCGCAGGAAGCCCTGGCCGATGAGCGCGTCGAGGGCAGCTCCGGGGGAGGCATGGTCAAGGTCGTAGCCGACGGCCAGCAGAATATCGTGGAGATCAGTATCGACCCCGCGGCGGTGGACCCCGAGGACGTGGAGATGCTGGAGGACCTGGTCCTTGCCGCGCTCTCGGACGCGATGAGGAAATCGCGGGAGTTGGCCGAGGAGCGCCTGGGTGCCTTCACCAAGGGAATGAAGATCCCCGGGCTGTGATGGGAGAGCCAGTTGCTTTACACTCCCCCCGTCGCGCGCCTGGTCGAGGAGCTGTCGAAGCTGCCCGGCGTCGGGCAGAAGACCGCGCAGCGCCTCGCCTTTCACCTGCTGAGGGTTCCCCCGGAAGAGGCCAGGTCACTGGCCGAAGCCATCGTCGAGGCCAGGGAGAAGGTCACCTTCTGCACCCGCTGCTTCAACTTCGCCTCGGGTGAGATGTGCGAATACTGCATGGATACGAGGAGGGACCCCTCCGTTGTCTGTGTGGTGGAGAGGCCACAGGACATCGTGGCCGTTGAGCGTACGGGAGAGTTCCGGGGCCTCTATCATGTCCTCGGCGGCGCCATCTCCCCCATAGACGGCATCGGTCCCGAGGAGCTCAAGATAAGGGAGCTCCTGGGGCGTATCCGCAAGGACGATATCCACGAGGTCATCCTGGCCACCAACCCCCGCGTGGAAGGGGAGGCCACCGCCATCTACCTGGCAGACCTCCTGAAGCCCCTGGGGATCAGGGCAACGCGCATCGCCAGCGGTCTTCCCGTGGGGGGCGACCTGGAGTACGCGGATGAGGTGACCCTGGGCCGCGCCCTGAAGGGCAGGCTCGACCTATGACCCCGTAAAACAGCCAGCGCGCGCAGCGCCGTGGGCTAGGATTTATCCTGGCCCCAGTCGCCGTTACACAGGCCAGGGGTTGGATTTATCGATGGCCAAACGGTATGGCAAGCCCGAACTTCCAGGGTTGGCGCTCTCTAGTCGTCTGGGGGTCAGGTCTTGTTTCTTGCATTCGTGCGGCCAATGTCGAGGTAGCAGCCTCTGGTGGAACGCAACAAACAAGAAGCCTGACCCGGCACCTCAGGCCAGCGCCGGATCCATGGAGAACCGGGCTCTCCGTTTGGGGGTCATTCCAGGTCTTGTTTGCATTCTTGAAGCCCGGGTCGAGGTAGCAGCCTCTGGTGGAACGCAACAAACAAGAAGCCTGACCCTTGGCTTGACAGCGGTAGGGTGCGAGCGTAAAAGAAGGATAACAAACGGATTAATGCTGCAAAGGAGCCATAAAAGCAGCGCGGGAGAGGCGATAGAGTTGAAGATAACCGTGCAGAAATTCGGTGGGACCTCCGTGGCCGATACCGAGAGGATAAAGAACGTCGCGTTGCGGGTCTCCGAGACCAAGAAAAAGGGCGACCACGTGGTGGTGGTCATCTCCGCGCTGGGCGACACCACCGACCGCCTGGTCAGACTGGCGTACGAGATAAGCGACGTCCCGCGGGAACGGGAGATGGACATGCTGCTCTCCACGGGGGAGCAGGTCTCCGTCGCCCTGCTCTCCATGGCCATGCACGAGCTGGGCTACGAGGCCATATCCTTCACCGGGGCCCAGGTGGGCATCGTCACGGACAGCGCCCACACCAAGGCGAAGATCCTGGACGTCAAGGTTGGGCGCATCCTCGAGGAGCTGGAGAAGGGGAGCGTGGTCATCGTCGCCGGGTTCCAGGGCGTCTCCCTCGACGACCAGATAACCACTCTGGGAAGGGGAGGTTCGGACACGACGGCCGTGGCCCTGGCGGCGGCGCTGGGGGCGGATGCCTGTGAGATATACACCGACGTGGACGGCGTCTTCACGGCCGATCCGCGCCTGGTGCCGGAAGCGCGCAAGCTGGCCCGCATCTCCTACGACGAGATGCTGGAGATGGCGGCGACGGGGGCCAAGGTGCTGCAGTTGCGCAGCGTGGAATTCGCGAGGAACTACGGGGTGGTGATGCATGTGAGGTCCAGTTTTTCCGAGGAAGAGGGCACGTGGATCTCCGAGAGCGACGAGCGCATGGAGAAGGCCATAATCAGCGGCGTTACCCACGAGACCGAGGAGGCCAAGGTAACGGTCTTCGATGTCCCCGACCGCCCCGGAGTGGCGGCGGGGCTGTTCCAGGCGCTGGCGGCGGAGAACATAAACGTGGATATGATCATCCAAAACGTGAGCGAGGACCAGAAAACGGACATCTCGTTCACGGTCGGGCAGAACGACCTGAGGAAGGCCGCCGAGATAAGCGAGCGGGTGGCGAAGGAGCTGGGAGCGGGCGGAGTGGCCGTCGACGAGAGCATCGCCAAGGTGAGCCTGGTGGGGGCGGGGATGCGCACCCACCCGGGGGTCGCGGCGGACATGTTCAGCGCCCTGGCTGAGAACGACATCAATATCGAGATGATCAGCACGTCGACCATCAAGATAAGCTGCGTCATCCAGGCCGACGACGTGAAGAAGGCGGTGAGGGCTATCCACAAGAAGTTCGGCCTGGACAAGGGCGTGGTGATGAGGGCCTAGGAGAGAGATGGACAGGGAATACAGGGTAGCGGTGGTCGGAGCGACCGGCATGGTCGGCCAGGCCATGCGGGAGATCCTCGAGGAGAGGGATTTCCCCGTGGCCGAACTGCGGCTGCTCGCATCCGAACGCTCGCGCGGAAGGCGCCTGCCCTTCCGGGGCGAGGAGATCGAGGTCCAGGTACTGGACGAGGACTCCTTCCAGGGGATCGACCTCGCCCTCTTCTCGGCGGGGGCCGCCATCTCGCTGCGCTTTGCCCCCATCGCGGCGCAGGCGGGCGCGGTGGTGGTGGACAACAGCAGCGCTTTCCGCATGGACGAGGACGTGCCCCTGGTGGTGCCCGAGGTAAACCCGGAGGACGCCTTCGGCCACAGCGGCATCATCGCCAACCCCAACTGCTCCACCATCCAGATGGTGGTGGTGCTCAAGCCCCTGCACGACCGTTCCCCCATTCACAGGGTCATCGTCTCCACCTACCAGTCCGTGTCGGGCACGGGCAAGGACGCGGTGGAGGAACTGGAGATACAGACCAAGCAGATACAGGAAGGAAGTGAGCCGGAGCCACGGGTGTACCCCCACGCCATCGCCTTTAACTGCCTGCCGCACATAGACGTCTTTTTACCCGGCGGGTACACCAAGGAAGAGATGAAGATGGTGAACGAGACCAGGAAGATCATGGGCATCCCCGACCTCCCGCTCTCGGCCACCACCGTGCGCGTGCCCGTCTTCGTCAGCCATTCAGAGGCGGTGAACGTGGAGTTCGAGGAGGCCATCGACCCCGACGAGGCCAGGCGCATCCTCGCCTCCGCCCCCGGGGTGGAGGTGGTGGACGACCCCGAGAACGACCTCTATCCGCTGGCCCTGGACGCCGCCGGCAAGGACCCCTGTTACGTGGGCAGGATCCGCGCCGACCTCTCCTGCCCACGCGCCCTGAACCTGTGGATCGTCAGCGACAACCTGCGCAAGGGGGCGGCGCTGAACGCGGTGCAGATCGCCGAACTGATCTCGGGGACCTAGATGGCCGAGGAAGGGGGCGAAAGCGCGGGAGCGGGCAGGGACCTCCCGCGCTGTTCCTGGCATAATACCGAACCGGCGACGGCCATGTGCGTGTCCTGCGCCCGGCCGGTGTGCCGGGAATGCGACCGCTTCCTCGCGTTCCGCCACTACTGTCCGGAATGCGCCCCCTACGTCCCCGCCCCGTATGCGTATCCATACCCGGTACCGCCGCCCATCCCCTACCAGCCGGCTGCATATCCATACCCGTATCCATACCCGGTACCGCCGCCCGCCCCTTACCAACCGGCGGAGCCGGGCGACGAGAGGGAGAGGCGGTGGTGGCGCGCGGACTGGGGGCTCCTCGAGGTCTTCGTCGCCTTCCTGGTCATCTTCGGCCTCTACAACCTGGTGGGGATAGTCCTCTATGTCTTCACGGAGGACTCGCTCTTCTTCAACTACCTCGCCTATGCCCTCGTCTTCTGTCCTCTCATCGCCGCTAGCATCTGGTTCGTCCTCCGCCGCCACGGCCGCGGGCGGGATGAGCTGGGCCTGCGGTGGGGCAACCCTAAACGCACCCTGGCCTTCGGGACCGTGGGCTCCCTGGTGGCCCTGGCCTCCAGTTACGGGGCCTTCTTCCTCGTCTACTTCATCTTTTACCTCCTGGCGGGGCGCGCCCCGGTCTCCGGGGAGACCGAACGCCTGCAGGACCTGGGTGGCGGCTACCTGGTCCTGGTCATCGTGGTGGTGGTCGTCCTGGCCCCCGTCTTCGAGGAGCTCTTTTTCCGGGGCCTCTTCTACCCCGCCCTGCGCCGCCGCCTTGGCCCCACCGCGGCCATCGTCCTCAACGGCGCCATCTTCGGCGTCATCCACTTCGTGCCCCTGTCCATGCTCTCCCTGATCCTGGTGGGGATAGTGCTGGCCTTCCTCTACGAGAAGACCGATTCGCTGGTGGCGCCCATGATCGCCCATTCTCTCTATAACCTGGTGGTGATCGCCTTGAGTCTGTTAGCAGGATGGTAACGGTTCTGCCGATAATATCCGTGTGGAACCAGACGGAGGGACAAAAGCAATGATGCAGAGGCCGCGTTGCGAAACGCACCCTGAGAGCCCGGCTATGGCCCGTTGCTCGGCCTGCGGCAGGTACCTGTGCCCGCAATGTATCGTCGAGGTGTCCTCGCGCGCCTTCTGCGCGGAGTGCGCGCGGCTGGAGCAGCCCACACCTCCGGCGCAGGACGCCGCGCCCCCCCAGGCGGCGGTCCCCGCAGCGGCGCCTCCACCCATCACGGCCCCCGCCTCGGTCCCGGGCGCGCCGGTCTCGGCCCACCTGGTAGCTACCTGCGCGTTCCATCCCGGCGTGAGGGCGGTCACGAGGTGCAGCGCCTGCGGCGCCCTCATCTGCGCGGGATGCCAGAGGATGGTGGGGAGCAAGCGCGTATGCGAGAGGTGCTTTCACACCGTGTACATACCGGGGAAGGGGGAGCCGAGGCGGGGGGACCCGGCCACCTGGTCCCGGCAGGCGCCGCTGCGGGCCTTCACCCCGTGGAAACTGTGGCCGGCACTGGCGTTCCTGCCTTTTCCCTTCATCCTCAACGGCGTCATGACCTACATGATGCGCCAGGGTGACGAGATATCCGTGGGAGCGGCCCAGCTCCTGGTCTCCCTGCTGCTCTACTCGTCCACGCTGGCCTTCGCCTTCATCGCCGTGTCGCGCTACGGAAACGCCTTAGAGGAGTTGGGCCTGCACTCCCGCAACCTGCCCGCAAGCCTGGGCCTGGGCTTCATCGGGGGTTCCCTGGCCTTCTGGCTCGCCGTCGCCAGCGGCCTGATATCCCAGGGGGTGTTCGGAGGCCTGGCGAGCGTCGAGAGGTGGTTGCAGGGCTTCTTCGACGTCAACGTGAAGGACGTTACCGGGCTGGACATGCTCGTCGCCGGGGTCATCATAGTCATCGCCGCCCCCATATGCGAGGAGCTGTTCTTCCGCGGCTACCTCTATCCCGCCATGCGCGGCCGCATCGGCCTGTGGGGAGCCGTCTTTCTCAACGGCTTCCTCTTCTCGGCCGTCCATTTCAGTGTCTTCGGGCTCATCGGAAGGACCCTGGCGGGAGTCATCTTCTGCCTTCTGTACGAATACAACGACAACCTCTGGTCGCCCATCACCGCCCATGCCATCAATAATTTCGTCGCTTTCTTCCTCCCCCTGGTGGCCATCTGGAGCTCTTGAGGAGCGCGCCCGGCGCGTAAAAACGTTAGAAGCGCGAAAGGATATTTCGCCGCCTGGGGAAAATCATAATTGACGGCGGATATGGCACGGGAGGCGGCCGGCACGCCGCCCCCCGCGGTTAACAACATCCCTGGTAGGGTCTATTATAGACGGTGAACGAAGGCGGACCGGGCACGGAGGAAAGGTCGGTTGGTCATGGAATGCCCAGCTTGCGGAGCCGAGAACAAGCCCGACGCGGTCTTCTGCATGTCGTGCGGAGGACCTCTTCCCGACGTGCCCTTCTCGCAGCTGGAGAAGAAGGAGAGGGTCGGCCCGCAGGCCGGCGGGGCGCCCGCGATGCCCGGTTTCCTGAGGGAGAGCATGGGCACTCAGGCCGCCGCCGAGGCCGGTCCGCCCGAGCCCGCGGCGGCACAGGAAGTTCCGCCCCCCGCGGTGGCGCAGGTGGTTCCGTCCCCCGCGGCGCAGGTGGTTCCGCCCCCGGAGGTGGCGCAGGAAGTTCCGCCCCCGGAGGCGGCGCGCGCTACGGCCACAGAGGACAGCCTGGTGACCTCTCCCGGCGGCTTCGTCTTCAACGCCGCCCCGCCGCCCCCGGCAGAGCAGCAATCCCCGCCGACAGCGCCGCCGCCCCCGGCAGCGGCCCCCGCGGGCGCCCCCGACGGGGCCACCGTCCCGCTTCCTCCCGCGGCGGCACCGGCTCCGCCCCAGGAAGCCCCGGCGGGCCTCACCGCTCCCCTCCCGTCGGCGGCAGCCACGCCCGTGCCGCCCCCGGCAGCGGCAGCGTCCCGGTCCGTGGTGGAGGAGATAGGTGTGGTAACGCCCGCCCCCCCGGCGCCTCAGCCGCCAGCCGCGTCCCGGTCCGTGGTGGAGGAGATAGGCACCGTGCCGCCCCCGGCAGCGGCCCCCGCGGGCGCCCCCGACGGGGCCACCGCCCCCCTTCCTTCCATGGCGGCACCGCCGGTCCCCGAGGTTTCTCCTCCGCCAGCGCCACCGCCCCCAAGGCCCGCGTACTATATTCCGCCCGAGGCGGACCTCGGGACGGCCGCGCCCCGCGTCGCGCCGCCCCCGGATGAACCATCCGCCACGGTCCTGGCCGCGCCGGCCCCAACGCAGAGCCAGGAGAGCACCCAGTCCATGGCCCCGGTGGTCGCGCCTGCGGCAGCGACCGCGCGTGAGAGAAGGTCGGTGTGCCCGGAGTGCTACGCGCCCAACCCCGAGGGGAACATGTACTGCCAGGAATGTGGCAGCGCCCTGCCCCTGACCGGGGCCCGGCCGCCCACGGCACCCCGGCCCGCCGCTGCCCAGCCGGCGCCGCAGCAGACCGCGGTGCTGCCCCCGGCGGCCCAGGCCGGCGCGGCGGTACCCGCCGCCTATACCGCGGGCGCGCAGCCGCGGGCGGGCAGCCTGAGGGGAGAGAAGGCCTTCGGCGCCGCCGACGTCCTCGCGCTCCTGGCCATCGGGGCGGGGGCGGTCTCCGTGGCCCTCTCTTACGTGCTGGATTCCTTCACCTGGAAGAAAGGCCTGGATATCGCGATCTTCTCACACCAGGGGGCCTACACCCCCGGAAGGACCGACCTGCTCGGCGGGCCGGGCATCCTTCCCTACGAGGGGGCGGAGTTCTTCACCGTGGGCCTGGTGGTGTCCATAGCCCTGGCCCTGGCCCTGGTGTTCCTGGCCGTACGGGTGGGCAGGGGCCCCATGTTCATCCTGTCCGGCTGCCTGATGCTGCTGCCCGCGGCGTACATGTTCTTCCAGGCCCTGCTCCCCTTGCGGCAGATGGGGATAGACGTCGATCCCGCGCTGGGGTTGAGCGGGATGTTCTTCGGAAACCCCGCCAATGCCGGGGCCGGGCTCTCCATGTGGATCATAACGGGGGCCGGAGCGTTACTCGTGCTGGCCGGCTTTATCGCACCCCCACGCGGATGGGGCAGGCTGCTGACCTTCCTGATCTGCTTCAGCGCCGTCCTCGGGGTGGCCTTCTTCTGCGCCGCCAGCTACAACTGGAACCTCTTCATCAGCGAGCCCGCCGCGGCGCCCATACCGAGCGGGCGGCTTCCCCTTGGCTGGCTCGCGAGCAGCTTATTCATGCTCGCATGAGCGGGGCTTCCCTCCCGCTCCTGTCGTGACAGGGTTGCATTGACGCACAACAGCGACGGATATATATTTAGGTGCACGGCACACTAGCCGTGCTGTGTTATTACCCATAGACCACGGGTGAGGACGGGATGAAAAAAACGGCAAGGGTGGGAGCGTTTCTCTCGCTGGCCATGGCGGCTATCCTCTGCGCGGGGTGTTTCGGGGGATCGGTGGAGGGCGTACGCGTGGACGAGGTCACCCGGAGCGATGTGAGCAAGGTGGTCTCCGCCATCGGTTCGCTGGAGCCCGCCCAGCCCACGGATGTCGTGCCCCTGGTGGGCGGGACAATCGCGGCGCTCCCCGTGAAGGAGGGCGATTACGTGAACGCCGGCGACGTCCTGGCCACCTTGGACGAAACGGAGTTGCAGGCCCAAGCGGCACAGGCCGAGGCCGACTACCTCACCAGCGCCTCCATAGGTGATATCCTCGCGGGCCAGTGGGCCAACTCCACCGCCCTGTATGAAGGCATAGAAGCCGCCTCCCAGGTGTTCGTGGAGATGCAGGGGCAGATAGACCAGATGGTCCTGGACCTGTACGACATGGTGCCGGCGCTGCTGCCGTTTCTCCCTCCGGAGCAGCAGGAGTTCTTAAAGGCTTTGCTGGCCGAGGAGAGGCAGCAGTTCGTGCAGGCGGCGGAGTCCCGCCCGGGGATACCGAGCATCTCCTACTCCGGGTACCCTTCCAGTGCGGCCGCCGCGGACGCGGCACGCGTGGAGGCCGCCGGATACGATTACCGGCGGGTGATGGAGGGCACCAAGAGCCCCAATATCACCGCGCCGGTGTCCGGATACGTGATCTACGCGGAGCCCGCGGGCCTGATGTCCTCGGACATACTCACCGAGATGCTCGGCGGGCTCGGCTCGCTGACGTCGAGCCTGGGCTCCCTGAGCGGGCTGCTGGGGGGCGACCTGAGCGGCCTGCTCGGCGGGGGAGGCGAAACCGGCGCGGAGCTCAAGGTGGGGTCGAAACTGGCCGCCGGTCAGGCCGCTTTCCAGATCGTCGACCTGCAGGACATGCGGGTGATGGCGGAGGTGGAGGAGGCGGATATCCCCAACGTCCGGGAGGGCCAGACGGTGGAGATCTACCTCGACGCCTATCCGGACGTCACCTTCAGCGGCAAGGTGACCCAGGTGGGGGTGAGGTCGCAGACAGGTTCTTCGGGGACCACGGTCTTCCCGGTGGTGGTGCAGATGGACCGCACGGACATCCCCCTGCGCCTGGGATATAACGCGACCGTGGACATCAAGGTGCTGAGCAAGAGCGACGTGGTCGCCGTTCCCATCACCGCGGTCTTCTCGGAGGACGGCTCGGAATACGTCTTCGTGGTCGAGGGAGGAAAGGCGTACCGCCGGGAGGTCGACGCCGGGGACAGGACGGAGGAATGGGTCGAGATCGTCTCCGGTCTCGATGAGGGCGAACGCGTGGTGGTCGAAGGGGTGTCGAAGGTCAAGGAAGGGCAGAAGGTCGAGTAACGCCGCTGCGGCCCCGCCGAAGATGAAAACGCCATGCAAAGGGGTCAGGCCTTTTTCTGGTGGACGAGAGAGCGTTGGCCCCGGCAGTCCGAGTATGCAATACCGCTTGAGGATCCATAGATCTGACACGACCCCTACGTAATGGCGGCTGGGGCCAGAAAAAATGCTGGCCCACGGCGCTCCGTATCGCTGGTAACGGACTACCCGACCCCAGGCACGGCCATGTCCTCATGGTCCGTTAGAATCAAACCAGTGCGACCGTTGGCAGGCCTGCCGTATGCGGGAGGAAGGCATGTCGAGACCTGGGTTCGAGGAGATACTGAAGGAGATACAGTCGGGTTGGGGCGAGGCGGGCCGCATGGCCCACCTTGAGGTCCTGCCCGCACGCGCGGCCCACTTCGTCGAGCTGCCGGAGCGCCTGCACCCCCGCCTGCGCGAGGCGCTGGAGCGGCTGGGGGTGAAGAGCCTCTACCCGCACCAGGCCAGGGCAATGGAACTGGTGGAGCGGGGGCGCAACGTGATCATGGCCACGGGCACGGCCAGCGGCAAGAGCCTCTGTTACCACCTGCCGGTGTACGAGGAGATACTGGAGAACCCCTCATCGCGCGCCCTCTATCTCTTTCCCACCAAGGCCCTGGCCCAGGACCAGCTGCGCAGCCTCAAGGAGCTGCAGGGGAGCGAGGTGCGCTCGGCCACCTACGACGGGGACACTCCCTCGGACCTGCGGGGCTGGGTCCGCCGCGAAGCGCAGATAGTCCTCTCTAACCCGGACATGCTGCACTACGGCATCCTGCCCAACCACCGCCTGTGGGGCGGCTTCTTCAGCCACCTCTCCTTCGTGGTTGTGGACGAGGCCCACGTCGCCCGCGGTGTCTTCGGCTCCCACGTCGCCCAGGTGCTGCGGCGGCTGCGCCGCGTCGCGGCCCTTTACGGGGCACACCCCCGCTTCTTCTTCACCAGCGCAACCATCGCCAACCCCGCCGAGCACGCCGGGAGGCTGGCCGGCCTGGAGGTGGACGCGGTGGAGGACGACTACTCCCCGCAGGGGAGGAAGGTCTTCGCCCTGTGGAACCCCCCCGACATCCTGAGCATGGCGGGCGGGGAGATACACCGCTCCTGCAACCTGGAGACGGCCGAGCTGCTCTCCCGCCTGATGCGCCTGGGAGTGCGCACCATCGCCTTCTCGCGTTCCCGCAAGGCGGCGGAGCTGATCTACGGTTACGTGCAGCGCATCCTGGACGCGAGCGAAGGGGAACTGGCGGAGAGGCTCGCTTCCTACCGGGGAGGGTACCTGCCGAGCCAGCGCCGGGAGATCGAGCGGCGCCTCTTCAATGGCGAGCTGTTGGCGGTGACCACCACCAACGCCTTGGAGCTGGGGGTGGACATCGGAGAGCTGGAGGCCTGCATCATGAACGGGTACCCGGGCACCATCGCCAGCACCTGGCAGCAGGCGGGGAGGGCCGGGCGCAGGCAGGGCGAGTCGCTGGCGGTGCTGGTGGGGGCCGACGACCCCCTGGACCAGTACCTCATACGCCACCCAGAGTTCCTCTTCGGGGCCCCCTGCGAGGAGGCCTCCATCGACCTCGATAACCGGCGCATCCTCGGCGCGCACCTGGCCTGCGCCGCCCGCGAGCTGCCCCTGCGGGAGGGCGACGAAGAGTACTTCGGCGCTGGCATGTGGCACATTGTCGAGGAGATGGAGGGGGGCGGGGACCTGGGCAGAAAAGGTAAGATATGGTATTACGCGAAGCTGGACTCGCCCGCCCAGGAGATCAACCTGCGGTCCGCCTCCGGCTCGCTGGTGAGCATCGTGGAGGCGGACAGCGGCAGCCTGCTGGGGACGGTGGAGGAGGCCTCCTGTTTCTTCCACGTCCACCCCGGCGCCGTCTACCTCCACCAGGGGGAGTCGTACCTGGTGGAGGAGCTGGACATGGAGCGCATGGTGGCCCTGGTGAGCGGCGAGGAACTCGACTTCTACACCAACCCCATGGACAACACCGACGTCAGCGTGATCGAGGAGGAGATGGCCCGCGAAGCGCCGCCGGGGGCCTGCGGCCTGCACTACGGCGAGGTCGAGGTGTCCACCAAGGTCTACGCATACCAGAGGCGGCGCCTGCTGACCCACGAGATCCTGGAGACCCTGGGACTGGACCTGCCCACCCAGGTCCTGAACACGCGCTCCCTCTGGTATACCCTGCCCGCCCCGCGCCTGGCGGGGCTGGCCCTCGACGAATACAGCCTCGCCGGCGGGCTGCACGCCATGGAGCACGCCGCCATCGCCATCCTGCCCCTCTTCGCCATGTGCGACCGCTGGGACATCGGCGGGATGTCCACCGCCTTCCACCCCGACACCGGCGATGCCACCGTCTTCATCTACGATGCCTACCCCGGGGGAGTGGGCATCGCCGCCCGCGGGTACGAGCTGGCGGCGCTGCACCTCAAGACCGCTCGCGAGCTGGTGAGCGGCTGCCCCTGCCAGGAGGGCTGCCCGTCCTGCATCCACTCGCCCAAGTGCGGCAACGGCAACGAGCCCCTGAGCAAGCAGGCCGCCATACGCCTCTTCGCCCTCATCGAGGAGGACCTGGCACGCGCCTGAGCAGCTCCTTTGACACTGCCGTAAATGCCCGCGCCGCGGGCTTATCACGGCCGCGTATTATGCCGATATAAGTAAATAGAGAGGGAGACCGAGGCGATGGTTAACCTTCCATAAAAGGGTAGTGAGAACAAGGGTTTTACACCACGACTCTCCCTCTCTCTTCTATTGCGCAGAATCGGCCGCCCAGACTGTCTCTCTCCCCTCCATTCCGGCTATCAGGAAATGGGGACGGACTGTAAATCCGTTGGCTCAGCCTACGGAGGTTCAAATCCTCCCTCCCCCACCAGGAATTGATGGGCAGGTCAGAGGATTGTACCTCTGACCTGGTTGTTTGTTTGCGAGCTTATGAAAAGGGGCAACGGACCATCTGTCCGTCCCGTTTTCAACACAGTTGATTTAAAAAAGACCAGTTCAGAGTCGGTGTCTATCTAGATGCAGATAGCCAGACGCGATATGAGACGGATTTCCGGTCCGCTCGCTGGGGATGGGATTGCAACAAGCCGGTATTCGGGGTCGTTGTTTCATCAGCCATTTTAAGGAAGATACCTTTGTTCTTGCAGAGAACATAGGAGTTCCCGATCAACAAATAGTCAACATGGTTGTACGCGGCAGCCCTATGCCCCCCACCAATTAAAATCCGATCTTGAATAGCATCGGCTGCAATATATATATAAGATATTTTAATAATAACATAATGTATAATAATATAGGGAGTACGATACTGGCGTATCCCGCGGGCTGCAAACCCGTTGGCCGGCTCTGAAAAAGCCGGAGTGGGTTCGATCCCCACTACTCCCCTCCAGAACAGCATGGACTTATGTAATAGCGGTTAGGATCGCCCACGGATGAAGACGCGCTTCCTAGGCCGCCGCGATGCTCTTGGCGTGTTTTCTGAGAAAGCCGCGCCTGGAGATTACAAAATCGACAAACGTTTTAACTGAAGCGCTTAAGGCATGCTTCTTCAACCAAAGCAGACTGAACTGCCGGGTTACCTTCAACTGCGGTACGTTCATGGAGCAGATCCTCCCTTCGGCCATGGGGCCCCTTGCTGCCCATGCCGATACGAGCGAGATGCCGGCACCCGCTTCGACTGCGGAAATGACCGCGCTGGTGCTCCCCAGCTCCATCTCCACCCGTAGGCGCCCGATGTCCATCCCCTCCTCGCCTAGCGCCTCGAGCATCTTGTCCCTGGTGCCCGAGCCCTCTTCCCTCAGAAGCCACTTCTCGTCCGCCAATTGTGAGGGTCTGACCGCCCGCTTTTTCGCCAGAGGATGGTCCGGGTGACAGATAACCTTCAGGATGTCGGGGCAGAAAGGCGTGATCTTCAGGTCGTCCGGTTGTGTAGAGCTGCCTATAAATCCTATTTCGAAGCCCCCCGAACGTACCGATTCGATCACCTTTGAGCTGTCCATTACTTCGAGGAGAGGTTCTATACCAGTATGCTCCGCCCTGAAAGCACCCAGTATCAACGGGAGGACGTATTCGCCGGGGATATTGCTGGTAGCGATGGGCAATTTCCCCGTTGCTGTTCCCTTCGCCCGCTCAAGGGAGGAGAAGAGCCTAGCTTCGGCGTCGAGGATCTCTCCCGCGTGTTCCAGCAGGACGCGCCCGGTTTCTGTGGCCACATAACGGTTTCCCGAACGCTTGAAGAGCTTCACGCCGAGATCACCCTCCATCTTCTTGACGGTCAGGCTGATCGCGGGCTGCGTTACCCCCGCGAGAGCGGCAGCCTCGCTGTAGCTTCCCGTCTCGGCCAATGCCTGCAGTTGCCGAAGGCTGTCCGTGTTCAAGTGATCCCATCACCCCTTTGCTGGACGCGCCTATTCCTGGCACCATTATAAGCGATGCTAATAGATATGCCCACCAGGCCAGGCAATCCCCGGAGTCCATGCCCCCACCGCACTATCGCTATTCATGATGGGCATGAACGCTCCAGGCGTATAAGGGAGCGTATATCGAGACACTCCTCATGGCTACCGATGAATGTCCCAGAGGTTAAAGAACGCCAAGCTCGTCGGATCGCCTTCAAAAGAGCTTTACGAACAGGAATAGATATTATAAACTCTTATAGTTTTATGAGTATTATTAATGTAAGGCATATTGCCTGTGGGCATGGGCACTCCAGGTTTGCCTTGCTAGATGGAACAGCGCGGGAATAAGTACCGGTTCCTTGAAAACCACATATGCAGCCGCAGCCTTAGTGAGAAGTTCCGATCTGGCTAGGGATTCAATGTAGATACAGGGAAGGAATATCGGTTCGATCTGTAGGATAAGTCCGACTTAGGAGAGTGGGAGGAAGTATGGAACTTTCGCGAAGAGGTTTCCTCAAGCTGTCTGGCGCCGGTATCGGCGTCGCGGCCCTCGCGCAGCTCGGGTTCTACACTCCCGCCTACGCGTCTGGCTCGGAGCTCCGCATCAGCGAAGCCAAGGAGAGCACCACGGTTTGCCCGTACTGCTCCATCGGGTGCTCCGCCATCGTCAGCGTGATAGACGGGAAGGTGGTGGGTCTCGAGGGCCTGCCCGACAGCCCCATCAGCCGGGCCAGCCTTTGCTCCAAGGGCCAGTCCATCTACCAGGTGGCCAACAACGACCGGCGCCTGACCAAGGTACGCCACCGCGCTCCCGGTGCGAGCGAGTGGGAGGAGAAGACCTGGGAGGAGGCCATCCCGGCCATCGCCCGCCTTATCAAGGACGCCCGGGACGCGACCTTCGTAGAGACGGAGGAGATCGACGTCAACGGTACCAAGAGCGAGGTCGTGGTCAACCGCTGCGAGGGCATCGCCCAGCTGGGCGGAGCGGCCCTGGACAACGAAGAGTGCTACCTGGCGAGCAAATTCGCCCGCGGCCTCGGCCTGGTGTACGTTGAACACCAGGCGCGCATCTGCCATTCCTCATCGGTACCCGGGATTGGCAGTACTTATGGCAGGGGGGCCATGACCAACCACTGGGTGGACCTCAAGAACGCCGATGTCTTTATGGTCTGTGGTTCGAATACGTGTGAGAACCACCCGATTACCTCGAAATGGATGGAGAGAGCAAGGCAGGAGCGGGGCGCCAAGATCATCGTCGTCGATCCGCGCTTCACCCGCTCCGCAGCCAGGGCGGATCATTTCTCCTTCATCCGCCCGGGAACGGACATCGCCTTCTTCGGGGCATTGATCAAGTACGCCATCGACAAGAACTATCTCAACTGGGAGTACATCCAGAACTACACCAATGCCCCCATCCTGGTGAACCCGGAATTCAAGGGCCCGGCGGAGCTTGACGGCCTCTTCAGCGGCTACAACGCTGAGACCCGGAAATACGACAGTTCCACCTGGACGTTCCAGGCCGACTCCGCCGGGGAGCCGGTGCGGTTACAGCTCGTCCCCATCGCGGAGGACGCCTTCTACAAGGGGCGCGGAACGCCCAACGGCCCACAGGACGCCAACGGCAACTTCATCCCCAACGGGGATGAGGCCATCGCCGGTACCGTCTTCGCCAGGCTCAAGGAGCACTACGCGCGCTACACCTACGAGGGCGCGGACAGCATCGTGGCCAAGACCTGTGGCATGGACCCCTCCAAGTTCGCGGAGATCGCGGAGGCCTATTGCGGAGGTACCTGCGGCCGCGATAAGAGCGGGAACCTCATGTACGCCATGGGCCTCACCCAGCATACGGTGGGAGTAGAGAACATCCGAACCTTCAGCATGCTGCAGCTTCTGCTGGGCAACACCGGAATGCCGGGCGGGGGCATCAACGCCATGCGCGGGGAGAGCAACGTGCAAGGGTCCACGGACTTCGGTCTGCTCTCCCATATCCTCACCGGGTACATGCCGGTTCCCAACTCCACCGACCACCCGGACCGCGCCAAGTACCTGGAAAAGACAACGGCGAAGGTCGGCATATGGACCTGGCAGCCCCGGTTCTTCAACAGCTATCTGATGGCCTACTACGGCCCCTACGCCAAGGCGAACGGGCTGGACAAGGCCTACGACCTCCACCCCAAGGTGAAGAAGGGCAAGAACTACACCCACATCGGCCTCTTCGAGGACATGTACGCGGGTGTTCACAAAGGCCTGATCCTCTGGGGACAGAACCCGGCGGTGGGCGGCCCTAACTCCAACCTGGAGTGCGCGGCCATGGACAAACTGGAATGGATGGTGGCGGCCGATCTCTGGGACACCGACACCATGAACTTCTGGCAGCGCCCCGACACCGACCCCAAGGACATCCAGACCGAGGTGTGGGCGCTTCCCGCCGCGTCCTCGGTCGAGAAACCTGGTGCCATTTCGAACTCGGGCCGCCTGGCGCAATACCGCTGGAAGGCGGTTGATCCCCCCGGGGACGCCGAGCCCGACGCTTTCATGATGCACCAGATCATGAAGGCGGTGAAGGAACTCTACGAAACCGAGGGCGGCAAGGGCAAGGAATCGGTGACCGAGCTCTTCTGGGCCTACGACGAGGACGAGCATGGGGAGCCCAACCTGGACCAGGTGA
>JBFLWJ010000024.1:19846-41171 GCA_040757835.1 Actinomycetota bacterium | reverse complement strand
CCATAGTAGTGTTGACCATCGTGCCTCTCCTTTGTCTCTCAGTTACTCCTTTGAGAAAAGGATGGCACGGTGGTCCTTGCTTTGCTAGAGGGTTTTCGGTTTATACACCACTACCGGGGACTCTAACCCCCTGACTTGGTCAAGTAATCAATAATCTCATCTATGATGTCTTGTCGATTCATGCTAACGCTGTCCTTATCGTGAGTTCCTAGACATGATTACTACCAATACTAGTATATATGCGATAAGAGACACGGGTGATCGGTTCAAGCCATAGCTTGAAGCTTGATTGCTGCCAAAGGTGACTTCCTTATAGCATGAAGTCGGAGAACAAGAGCAGGTGAGGCGCATTGCCAACGGCGTTACCACCGTTAAAGCAGCCTGGTAATAACTAAGAAAGGCTTTTTGCTAATTATGTTGCATTAAATAGACATATATGGCATATTAATGATATGAAATACGGAAAATTGCAGGAGATTGTAGGCGATGAGCCGTTGTTCGAGACCGGGCTTCTTCTGGCGGGAGACGTCGACCCCGCGAGCGTACGCCGGCAGCTGTCTCGCCTGACCGCCTCCGGCCGCCTGCTGCAGCTGCGGCGCGGCCTGTATGCACTGGCGCCGCCTTATCAGAAGGTCAAGCCGCACCCCTTCCTGGTCGCAAATCATATTATGCGGCCCTCATATGTGAGTCTG
This sequence comes from Actinomycetota bacterium, assembly GCA_040757835.1. Lineage (NCBI taxonomy): Bacteria > Bacillati > Actinomycetota > Actinomycetota bacterium. The sequence goes on along the minus strand of JBFLWJ010000024.1, from coordinate 40,479 downwards.
CAGTCGGCCCTCGCATACCATGGCATTATCCCGGAATTCGTACCCGTGGTTACCAGCGTCACCACATCGCGTCCGAGCCTGTGGAATACCGCCCTCGGAGATTTCGAATATCGTCATGTCAAAGAGGAGTTGCTCTTTGGATATCGTATGGAGGATCTTGGTGGGGGGCAGACGGCCCTGGTCGCCACCCCGGAAAAGGCTTTACTCGATTTGCTCTATCTCCAGCCCGGATCTGATCGTCCAGCATATCTTCTGGAGCTGCGTCTCGGAAACCTGGAATCGCTGGACTTCGATTCGCTAAAGGGCTTCGCTGAGGCCGCCAGCAGCCCCAAGCTGCGCAGGGCGATAAGCAGGCTGGAAAAGATGGCTCACTTGGCTGCGGAAGAGTATGAGGCACCATGAAGGACTACTTGTCCGAGTTAGTGCGAGCTGCACCGTCGCCTCTCCAGGCGCGTAACGACGTTCGAGAGTATCTGCAAGCGCGTATCCTGGGCATCCTGCAGCGCCAGGGAGCCATGGTCCCGCTCGCCTTTCATGGAGGCACGGCGTTGCGGTTCCTCTTCGCGACCGCCAGGTATTCGGAAGATCTCGATTTCTCCCTTGCTGGGAAAAGGGACGGATATGATTTCCGCGCTTATCTAAGAGCTATCGAGAGGGAGTTATCTCTGGAGAGGTACGAGATCCAGCTCAAGGTCAATGATAAGAAGACCATGCACAGCGCTTTCATCCGTTTCCAGGGGCTATATTATGAGTTGGGTCTGTCCTCGCACAGCAGAGAGACCTTGTCGGTCAAGGTGGAGGTGGATACGCAACCTCCCGAGGGCGCAACCCTTGCCACCACGGTTATACGACGCCACGCAGTCTTGCAGCTGCAGCATCACGACAGGGCCTCTCTTCTGGCAGGGAAATTGCACGCTATCCTGCAGCGCCCGTACCTAAAGGGACGTGACATTTATGATCTCGCCTGGTACTTGAGCGATCCGGAATGGCCCCCGCCAAACCTTGGTTACCTCAACAACGCATTGCGGCAGACGGGATGGGATGGACGTTCGCTGAACGAAAGGAATTGGCGCAAAGCAGTTCGGGACCGGCTTCAGATGGTTTCATGGGAGGAAGCAGTGGATGATGTAACCCCCTTCCTGGGACCGGGAGCAGACCCTGCCGTTATCAGCAGAGACAACACCATGCGCCTTCTGCGGTAATCTCAACTCAAGTGACCATGGGAGGGGTAGCTATGCCAGGCCTCTTTCTGCCTTTATGCGTTCCATGGTCTCATCCCAGTCTTTGGGCGGGACAACGGCATCCTCTCTCAGCTCGAACGCGATGGCCTCTCGGGGACAGGTCGAGACACAGACCCCGCAGCCTATGCACCTGTTCGGGTTGACCTCCATGAACTCCTCGCCCCCCACAACCGCATCCATGGGGCAACGGTCGGCGCATACCCCGCACGCGTCGCATTCATCGGCGTCTATCCGCGCCCTGTAATTGGAATGCATGTACTTGCCCGGCTTGGGCAGCACCTTTATCAACCTCAACTGGGGGCAGCAGCAACTGCAGCACGAGCATACGACCCTGATATCCTGGACGTTGTCGGTGGTGAGCACCAGTCCCAAATCCTCCGAGCGGTCCAGGAACCTCAACGCCTCCTCCACGTCGATTCTCCGGCCCGGGAAGCCGTTCTCCAGGTAGAAATCCATCTCCATGAGGACGAGGCATTTCTCCAGGGGATAGCCGCACTCGTTGCCGAGTATCCTCTGTTGCTTGCTGCAGATGCACTCGAAAAGTCCCAGGTTCTCCTGGGACTTCACGAGGTCCCTGACGCGGTCGTAGGTGGCGACATCGTGCGACACGTCCACCATCGAGGCCACCGGCACGATGCGCAGTTGGCCGGTCTTGTTCCTTGCCCAGGAAAGGCCCAGGTGGGGGAAGTACTCCTCCGCCAGTTCCGCGAATTCCCGGTCGATGGTCTTCATCTGCAGCTCATAGAAGCCCACGGCGAACTGCTCCGCCTGATAGCGCGGCTGGCCCTCTTCCGTCGACCGACCGATCAGTCCCCGTGCGGCCATGGAGTCGAGCAGCTCCACCGTTTCCGCTTCCGCCACCCCGCGGCGCTCCGCTATCGCCGCCGCGGGCTCCGGGTGCCGGGTCATGCACAGGACCATCTTTGCATCCTCGGGGGAGAACAGCTTGCGCAGGATCTTCATCTCCACGCCGCTGTCCGTGGACGGGAACCCCCCCGGCATCGCATCCATGTACTCGCGCAGTCTTATGTATAGCTCATCCGCGGCCGCTGTTTCAGCCATGACCGTCCTTTCTCTTGCACCGCCGCCGTTCGAAACAGCCATCAAGCAGGTCCGCCAGCCCCCATGATATACGCTAAGAGCATTGCATATCCCGTTTACGGAATAGAGATGGTCAAGTCACTCTGAGGGTAAGTCTGGCAGGCGAGCCTCTCGCCGGCCTCGAACTCCTCCACTGTGAGGTGGTCCTCCTCTTCGAGGGCGATCTCGCTGGTCTTTCCCTCAAGGATGTGTATCCTGCAGAGGCCACAAACGCCGATCCCGCCGCAGTCGCTTTCGATCTCTATGCCCGCTTTCTGGATGGAATCCAGGAGTGATTCCTCATCCGAAGCCTTTATCTCGACATCCGCTGGCCTTACGGTGATGTTGTATTCCATGTTCCGTTTCCTCCCGTTGTCGTGAAGTGCCCCTTCAATAAAATCACTATTCCCCCCAAGGGCAGATTCTGCCGCGCGGTATCCTCATGGGCGTGACCCCTACCCGGGCCGAAGATGGTCCAGGAGTTTCCGCAGGGGTGGGTCTTCCTCGAGCACCAGGCGCGCGACCTCTTCGGACCTCTCCGCCCCCAGTAAGGGCGACGCCTCCCGGTGCCATTTTTCACGCACTTCCTCCAGGTAAGAGGCCCCCCCGGGCGCGCCCCTGGGGATGGCGCAGCGGTGGGAGTACGCGGTCCCGTCCGCGAGCCGCACGGTGAGGCGGGCAGGGAAGGGAAGGCGCAGCTCCTCCATCCTCACGGATTCCAGGTCGATGCCCGCCCCGGGCTGCCTCCTGAACGGCCTTCCGAGCAGGTGCGCCGGCATGCGCAGGAGGCCTCGCTTGAAGGAGAGAGGGAGGGCCGCGTACATCTTTCTCGCGTCACGCCATCCCAGGTTGGCCTGGGGAAGGTGTTCCTTGAGCCGCCGCCTCAGGCACACCAACTCGCGCAGGCTGAAGGCCCCGAAGATGGCCGCCAGGTCCAGGGTGCGGCCCTGGGCCTCCAGAAGCTCATAGGTCGCTCCCCAGTCGTGGAACAGCTCTACCCTGGAGGCCAGCTCCAGGACGGCTCTCGCGTTCTCCGCCAGAAAAGACGGTTCCAGGCAGCCCGGCGTCAACCTGCCGTTGAGGACGGCGAGGGCCAGTGAGGTGGTCAGCGAGAAATTGATGTTGACCGGCGCGAGGGGGCCGGCGCCGCGGTAAGCCCTGGCGAGGTCGTCCATGCCCATGGTGAGGATGCTCGCCTCAACAACCAGTTCCGTGATGTCCTCGGGACGCAGAGGCCTGCCGCCCGACTCGGCCTCGCCGCGTATCTTTTCCCACGCGTCCAGGGTGGTGTCGAGGTAGGCGCATCCCGGGTAAGGCTTGAAGGCCAGGGTATCGGACACCCAGGCCTTGCCCCAGCCGCTGAAGAAGAAGGGGAGAGGCAGAAAGGACAGCTCATCCAAAACCCCCCCGGCGCCCTCCATTATCCCGGTATTGCCCTCCAGGCCGGACCTTGCCAGCAGCGCCGCCTGTACCCCCGTAACGGTGGGGACCGCGGCCGTGATCACCTTGGACTCCCCGTCCATGAAGCCCGGGTATAGCGGCAGGACTGGCTGGTAGAGGGCGAGCGCCAGGGCGTGCGCGGTGCTCCCTGCGTCCAGTCCCAGCACCCGCGCCGCCGCCGCAGCGCCCCCGGCCAGGTGGATATACGACCACATCTGCCCGTTGCGCGGGCCCAGCAGGATGGCGGCACCAAGCCTGCCGGCGATCTCGTTCGCCGCCGCCATGGCGGGAAGGGCCTCGGAGAGGCGCAAATCCTCCCGGTCGCCCAGCACCAGCGGCACGGTTATCGCGGAGTGCCCGGTATGGCCGAAGACGAGGTAATCGTCATAGTCCATGGTCATGGTGAGGGAACTCCCCAGGGCGACGGCCTCCTCCAGGGAATAGGCCCGCCCTTGCGGGAGAGACCAGGCGTCCCCTCCCGACACGGGGAAGGCCCGGGACAGGCGCTTGCCGATGTCGGACCCGATTCCCGCCATCGCCGCGGCGAGCATGTTCAGTATCTGGTGGCGCAGCTTTTCCTGCACGCGCGGGGGTATGGCCGCGATATCGAGTTCGCTTATCCATGCGGCGGCATCGACGATCATCGACATGCCCCTCACCGACCGATCACGATTTGGGACGCAGGCATCCCCATGGATATTTCAGGTCCTCTGTCGCTGCTGGAACCAATATGGCAACGAGCCTTGCTGTTATCCTACACGGTTCGAGCCGTCTTTGCCGGCGAGAGGGCTCAAGCATCATACCTCTGCTGGCGAGAAATGAATATAAAGCAAGTGCGCGGTCCTTACAGGGGGTGTGAGATGGGAGAGGTGAAGCTGTGCAGGGCCTGCGGGGTGCCCGCCAACATCGGCAAGACCTACGCCTGGAGAACGGGCGGGGTGATCGTTGACAGGAAGGCGACGGATAGGCGCATGGTAATCCATGATAACGAGGCCTTCAACAAGGTCTTCGAGGACATCGAGGCTCTGATCGGCTTGCCCGTCGAGAACATGATCATTGAGAGCAGGCGCAGGTCGAACAGGATAATCCAGGAGGAGCTCTTCCCGGCATGGCAGAGGAGGATGCTGAAAGCCTGCCTGGAGATCTTTATGGGGCCCGGCCTGATGGGGAAGACCCTCGGCAGGCCCATCGAGGGCATAGCCCGGAGGACGACCGTAAAGGTGAACAATATAGGCAGATCGGTGGGCCTGGGAGATATCTCCCTGGGTGAGCTCTGGGGCAAGGGAGAGAAATACCCCCACCGCGAGAACATCGTCCGCAACCCCTATTCCCTGCCCTTCTATTGCGGGGACGCCCTGGGGGCGACGGAGGGCTGGGAGCAGCTCGATATGTGGGTGAAATATGACGAGATCGGAAAAAACACCTTCCGCGTCACCACCTACGAGGCGAAGCACCCCATCGAACTGCAGGAGAGGCTGCAGGCAAGGCTCTATAAGTTCAAAGAAGGGGACATCCGCTATGAGCCATGTCCGCTCTGCGAGGTGCCCGCGAGCGCGGCCCGTTTCGTATGGAATACCGGAGAGGGGACCATCACCGATCCCGACACCGGGAGGAGGGCCATAATGACCGATCCCATAACCCTGCAGGTGGTCCTCGAGGACCTCGAGACGGAGCTGGGCGAGGATATATCGAAGGCGATCATCGCGAGCCAGAGGGCGTCCATGAAGTCAGCCTGGTCTAAGGCCCCCCTCGGACCGGACTCGTCCACATACAGGAGGATGTTCGCGGCGCAGGGCCTGGGGAACCTCAAGCGCTTCGAGATGAACGACGGCGGCTTGCGGGTATTGATCGAGAACTCTTGCCTGCCCCTCCTGATGGTGGGCATGATGCAGGCCATCTGCGAGCAGCTAACGCAGGCCGGGGACTCCACCTATGAGTGGGAGTTGGCCGACGACGGCGACCTGGAGATATCTGTGGTCCCCGCGTGATCCCCCGCCGGCTGCAAGTCCATACCTTGGGCGGCCCATACCTCGGGCTTCCCATACCTCGGGCAGCCCATACCCCGGCTTCCCCGTCCTTGGAGCCCGGTGGGCACAGGCGTTCTTCTCCTTGCGCGGATATTGTAGGATGATAGCAAACAGGCGGAAGAACACAGCGGGCACAACTATTATCAAGCGGGAAGGGGATACCCATGGATAAGATCGAGGTCAGCACCGAGATGGTCTGTTACCCCATGCCATGCGCCCTCCTGGGGACGCAGGTCGCGGGAAAAGTGAACTTCATGACCGTGGCCTGGTTTTCCCAGGTCAGCCTCAAACCGTCCTATATCCTGGCGGCCCTCGATAAAGGTCACTTCACCAACGCCGGCATCAGGGAGACGGGGGCTTTCAGCATGAACATCCCGTCCACCGCCATGGCCGAGGTGACCGATTACTGCGGGCTGGTGTCCGGCAAGAAGCACGATAAGACCACCGTGTTCAAGGTCTTCTACGGCAAGGAGGGCAAAGCTCCCATGATCGTGGAATGCCCGTACAACCTGGAGTGCAGGCTGGTGCAGACCGTCGACCTCGCGGGAGACGAGCTGATCATCGGCGAGATCGTCGCCGCTTACGCGGACGAGCGCTGCCTCACCGACGGCGTCCCGGACATGGCGAAGGTTGATCCCCTCATACTCAACGCGCCGCAGATGGCATATCTGGGCGTGGGTGCTGATGCCGGGCGCGCGTTCGAGATGGGCAAGGCGCGCATTAGAAAGAGCTAGTCAGGCCGGGAGGTCAGGCCCGGAAATCGGCCCGTACTCACTAAGGCCAAGGGGTCACGCCCAAAGATCGGCCTGTACTCCACCCAACCGTGAAAACATCACAGGCCGGGGAGCTGCATCTTAACTCTTCACTTAGATCTACTCGAAAGCCTATTCGTTGCCTTATAAATGAATCTACTCGAAGTGCATTTAGAGTGCATTGACTCTCTCTCTGCTTCGCCAGGCCGATTTTCAGGCCTGACCTCTCGGCCTGGCCCATTTGCACTCTTCACTTAATCGATAACATGTCGGAAAATTGAAGAGTGAAGATTCGACCCTAAAGGAATAAAGGGAGGGACCATGGGAGACAAGCCGGTCGTGGTGATCGGAACGGGCTGCGCCGGGCTGGCGGCGGCCTATACGCTGAAAAAGGCGGGGGCCGACGTAGTGGCCCTGGAGGCCAGCGACCGGCCGGGCGGACGCTGCTGGAACATGGAAAGGGACGGGTTCCATCTCCCCATCGGGGCCGGTCTCACCGAGACGCAGTGGGCCACCACGCACAAGTTCGTGAGAGAGCTGGGGATGTCGGACCAGGCGCACATCGTGGACAGCCTGAGGGTTGCCTTCTGGCGCAACGGCAAGAAGCATTTCCTCCTCAAGAGCACCCCCCTGGAGATGGCGAAGAACCTCCCCGAGACGCTCCGGTTCAGGGGATGGCCCCTCAAGGCCTACCCCCAGGCTATCAAGCTGGGCCTGGCCATGTGGAAATACATGCGCAGGCTCGACCCGGTCACCAGGGACTTCGAGCCGCTGCTGGAACTGGGGGACGTCAGCTCCGCCCAGTTCGCCCTCGAGCACGGCGGCCCCGAGATCCTGGACCACATGATCGCGCCGTTTCTCGGCACCATGGTGCTGGCGCGGCCCGAGGAGGTCACCATCTCACACCTCATCGCCCTGGCCTTCCTCGCGGGCGGGGTATGCGTCATGGAAAACGGCATGGGATCGATAAACGAGGGGCTCTACGAGAAGGTGAAGGACGATGTGCGGCTGTCCACGCCGGTCACTAAGGTGGTCATCGAGGACGGTAAGGTCAAGGGGGTCGAGACCGCGGGCGGGTTCATCGCGGCGGACCAGGTGATCTGCGCCACCGACGCCGTGGTGTCGCGGCAGATCATCCCGGACCTGCCCGACAGCATCAGCAAGCCCCTGGAGACGTGCGATTACTGCTCGACCTATAACTACATCTTCGCCCTGGAGAAAAAGATCACCCCCGAGTATTTCGTGGCGACCCTCATCCCGGGCAGCGAGAGGTCCATCCTCACCACCATCTTCGAGATCGCGGGCGGGGACATGAAGACGGCGCCGGAGGGCGCCGGGCTCTTCTATGCCTTCACGGCCGGGTGGCACGACAAGGAACTGGGCCAGCTCACAGAGGACGAACGGCGCCGGCGCGTCATCAGGGAGACCCAGAAATTCTGGCCGGAGTTTCCCGACGAGCCCCTGTTCACCGAGTGCATACGCTGGGACAGGGCGATCAACCTGGAATCCCCCGGGCAGTTCCCTGCTATCCACGAGTTCCTGAAGCACCACAGGCGGGACGTGAAGGGCCTGTATATGGCCGGGGAGCACCTGTTCCTCATCGCCTGCACGGAAGGCGCGTTCGCCACCGGGGAAGAGGCCGCCAACATGGCGCTGGAGGACATCTGAACATATCCGGGGGCAAGTGCGTCCCATCCACGTTAAGCGATATGGGTGGCAAGTGATATGGATGCCGCCACACCCGGATCAAGGGAGCATGCAGGCCATGTCTAAGTCGAAGAAGTGGGTAAGGCCAGCAGCCTACCTCGGCATGGGGGCTCTCTTTCTCGTCATGGCCATCGGGCTGGTCAGGGGCGGCAACTGGTGGGCCGTCCCCTTCCTCATGATCGCAAGCGGGCTGTTCATGTTCCTTCTTGAGATCTCTTTACTGATATACCGGATCCTTACGACCAACTTCTCGTTAGCCATCGGCCGTGATTCAGAATACGCCTGGGTCTTCCATTTCTCTCTCGGCAAGATCATCTACACTATCCTTCTTCTCCTGCTCAGGAGGTGGCGCGGCCTCGCGAACATAAGGATCGTCGACGCTGCCTGGAGCGGCGTAAAGGCCGGGGCGTCCGTACAGGCGCCAGAGGGACGGCTGAAAAGCATCGCGGGCAGAGGCCGCATCACCGAAGCTAGCGACGAAAAGCCCGCTGTTCAGAGATCCTTGTGGTGATCCAGTAGCCTACACCCCGCCGGTAAACGGGCCTCAAGGCGCTCATGTGCCAGGTTCTGGTGGCCACAGCAGAGGTAGAAGGTCGCGGTGTTAGGGCAGTAGGGGTGAGGAGATCAAATATTGAGGCGCCCCGTGGTCACTGGCTCGCTTCGCCGCTGGAGTCCTCCTCGAGCGGGGCGTTGAGGGCTTCAGGGGGAGGCTGCACGTCCACCGGCTCGTCGAATTCCGAGTAGGTGCCCACCGAGATGACGCTGATGGCCGGTGTGTCCGCGGTGGCCTCCGTCACCTGCGTCATGGTGGCGGCGGTCATATTTAAGGTCTCCTTGTCGACGGTGATGGTCATGGTCGTCTCACCACCCACGTTGTAGGCAGCCGGTTCGGTCCCCACGATCTCCGCCGCGCCCTCGAAATAGGCCGGACCCATCACCATGGAGATCACGTATTCGGAGTCGGTCTCGCCCGCGAACTCGACGTCCTCCACCAGGCTGGCGAACTCGGCTATGATGCGGCGCGCGTCCAGCGAGACCAGGCCTGAGGAGCCGGCGCCGCCCTCTACCCGGTACCAGTCGCCTCCCTCCAGGCGGGTATAATCGGTGCCGCGGTATGTGTATGTCTCGTACGAGCCGGAGCCTTCCCTTGAGGTCACGACCATATGGCCGTCCATCCCGCCCTGGTCGTTCTGCTGCAGCAAGGTGTCGAACTCGGACTCGCTATTGAGGGCCTCGTTCCCTTCGACGGTCATGGTGACCGTCCCGCGGTAGCGGTAGCTCTTCAGCGACATGAACTGCTCTACGGAGCGCTCCAGCACCTCCTCGGCGGTCATGTCCGCGGTTTCCAAGGCTTGCTTCGAGGTCTCCCATCCGGCGTTGCCGCATCCCGGCAGCACTGCCAGGGAAACGGTGGCGAGCAGGAAGGCGAGGAAAGGGGCGATGGCTGGCGCGGCCTGGATACGCCCCGCCTTTTTTCTCTTGTGGACCGCTACCATCGCCGGCTTCTTCATCGCCGGGGCCTCCCGACCTTCATTAAAGAGGTTTTTACTGGATCACCCCGTCCTTCATGTGTGGCATCCAGTCACTCATGTTATCGTTGATCGGGGATGCCGCCTTGATAGATCGCACAAACGGGGGACTCAGCCCTCCAGTATCGCCTTTGCCTGCTCCAGGGTGCTTTGATGTACCTTACCGATAACGCGGTGGATGACCGACTCTATCACGCGCCCCGCCAGGGGAACGGGCACCGCGAATCTGCTCAGCCAGTGGATATCGGTGTATTCGCCGTCGGATGTCAACTCCACGGCGCCGATATCATGCTGAAAGGAGAGGGGGAATCCGGTGATGCGGTACTCGAAACGGTGTGGGGGCTCGAAGACGCTTACCTCCCAGACGATGGTGGCGCCCATCGCTTTGATTTCGAGCACCGCCCCCACCCCGTTCCTGTCGCCGCGACCCTCTTTAAGCAACCTGGTACTCTTGACCTGCCTTACGAAGGTGTAGCCCTCCTGGTCGCTCAGAAGCTCCCAGGCTTTTTCGATCGGTGTTTGGATGCGTATATCAAGGTCGATAGTATGCATTCCCGGGCCTCCTTTATCGGCCAGCGAGCGGAATTCCATCCCGTAATGCCGGCATGCGCCCACAGCGCCTTAAGTCTACCCATTCTGAGTTTGGTTGAAACGCTTAAACGGTGAAAGGAAACGGGTCTCATGTGGTACCATTGATTCCTTGCTTCCGGCTGAAGGCGAACGGAGATACCGGTGCATTTGAGCACTTGGAACAACCAGGGGGTGCCGAAGCCATGGACAGGATGTCGCGGGCCGAGCAGGCATCAGCGGCGTGGGAACCCATCATGCGGGACGCGGGCCGCCGCCGCCGGCGCAAGACCGTGGTACGCGACGGGCCCTGGCTCTTCGCGAGGCGGGCTACCCTCTGGCCCCTCACCCAGGTCCTGCGGGCCGCGGTAGACCTGGCGGCTATAAACCTTCTGGACCTGGAGGTCACCGACCGTCTCCTGGCCGGGCTGGAGGACCACCGCAACGGCGACGCCTACGACTCGGGACCGGGCAACGGCAAGCGCTACTACGACGACAACGCCTGGCTGGCCCTGGCACTGCTGGACGCGGCGGAGTTGGGGGTCGCAGGCGGGGCGGAGGCGGCAAGGCGCCTGCTGGGTTTCATCCGTGGGGGCGAGAGCGGCGGCGGCATCTAGTGGGTAGAGCAGCCGCGCCTGGCGCGCCACACCTGTTCGACCGCGCCGGCGGCCGAGGTCGCGCTGCGCCTGGCTCTCATGGAGAATGCCCGGGCGCCTGCAGGAGCCGCAGGCCCGGGTGGCTACCGTGTCTTCGCCGAGGCGGCCATGGCCTTCCTCGTGCGCGAGCTGCGAAGGCCCGACAGCCTCTTCGCCGACCACATCAAGGATGACGGCTCCATCGAGCCCACCGTCTGGTCTTACAACCAGGGCACCACCGTGGGCGCATGGGCGCTGTGGCACCGCCTGACTGGTGAACACGAACCGCTCGAGCTCGCGCGTGATACGGCGTCCGCCGCGATCACCTACTTCGGGCAGGAAGACCGCCTGTGGCAGCAGCCACCGGTCTTCAACGCGGTCTTCATGCGTAATCTGCTGCTCCTCGACGAGGTTTCGCCCTTCCCCGCGGGGGGTGCTATGCTCGCAGCCTACCTCGACGGCGCCTGGAGCGAATCCCGTGATCCCCATACGGGCTGGTTCACAGGCGGCGGCATCGGCCGCTACGGCCGTGGCGGGTCCATCGACCTGGCGGCTTTCGCGCAGCTCTATGCGCGCGCCGCCCGCCATGGGCTCTGACGAGCGGCCCCTTGTGGTATTGACCGCACGTGAACCGCTGCCCGATAATCCTTAAGACATGGGCCATAGGTCGCACTAATATATATGGACAAGGACACGGCATCGCATGAAGAGGACGAAGCTCGCCGACCGGGAGATGCCCGGCTACTCGCGGGGTGAAGAGCTCACCCATATGATCACCCACATCGTCGGGGCGGCGCTGGGCGCGGTCGCCCTCATCTGGTGCCTGGTCCTGGCGGACACCGCGGTGGAGATAGTCACCTCCCTGGTCTACTCACTGACCATGATCCTGCTCTACACGACCTCCAGCATCTATCACGGGCTCACGCACCCCATGGCCAAGCGGGCCTTCCAGGTCCTGGACCACTGCACCATCTACCTCTTCATCGCCGGCACCTACACCATCTTCGTGCTCTGCTCGTTGAGGTACGAGAATGCGGCCCTGGCCTGGGTGCTCTTCGCCATCGAGTGGGTAACGGCAGCGGTGGCAGTGACCCTCACCGCCATCGACATCAAGAAATATCAATACTTCTCGTTCGTGTGCTACATAGTCATGGGATGGTCCGTGCTCATCGCCATCCCGCCCACCATCCGCGCGCTCGGTGTGGCCGGCTCAGTGCTGCTCCTGGCTGGGGGCATAGCCTATACCATCGGCTCGGCCCTCTACGTGGTCGGCAAGAAGAAGAAATACGCCCATGCCGTCTTCCATGTCTTTATCCTGCTGGGCACCCTGCTGCAGTTCCTTAGCGTGGTCTTCTTCGTGCTGTAACCAGCAATAGAAAAGGGGAGCGCTGTACGCCCCCCTTGAAGACGAGGTCCGTCCGGCCTACGCCATTGAGCCCGTGAAGATATGTTCCGGGCGCGCGGGTAGAGCACGGTGGCGGCGTCGGCTGCCGCGATTCGGCCCGGACAAGCGCCTGGCCAGGAAGTGAGCCGGCCGCAGGACGGACCGATCATGGCCGGGCACCGGACCGCGGGGCCCCGCTTTTTCGTCCGGTCCAGCCCGTAGATGCCGGCCTCTCACGCTCGCTGCAGACGGACCGGTCCCGAAAACAACACCGGTTGTGGCAGAATAGTGTAACGCGGTGCGATCTGTCCTAAGGGATTTCAAGGACGTGAAGGGGCGCCTGAGTTCATGTATCCGCCTGAGGGACGGCACCGCGGCCGGGAAGATACCGGTGGTCATAGGCGAGCCGGTTGAGGAGGCACCGTGACGCTGGCCGGAAAAGCGAAAAAGCTCCTTCTCGCGCGGGAGATCGAGAGGCGGCTTGCCGAATACGGCAGACCGTACGGCGACGACGAAGCGCTGGATATCCAACTCGCGCTCTTCAACCTCTGCTGGCGCAACATGGCTAGGGAGATACCCTTCTACCGCGACCTGCAGCGGGAGCGCGGCATACCCGGGACCATCGCCAGCTGGGAGCAGTTCCTGGAACTCTTTCCCGTGACGCGGAGGCAGGACCTCGATGAAGCGGGAGTCACGAAGTCATACACAAAGAGGAAACCCGACTTCATGAGGATAACCAGCGGCACGACCTCGGTGCCGGTGCGCATGCCGGCATGGTCTTCCGAGACCTCCCGCACCAGGCCGGACCGGTGGATGGCCAGGACCTGGTATGGTATCGAGCCGGACGACCGCGGCTTTTATATCTGGGGCAACCCGCCGTCCCTGGGGTTGACGGAGAAAGCAATGCAGGACCACCCGGGAAAGACCCTGTACGACTGGGCGGTTGGGGACTACAGGCTGCCTTCGTATGATTTCTGCGAGGAGAAGATGAGGGAATGCGGCCGCAGGCTCATCGCTCACCGGCCCGGCTACGTGCTGGCCTACAGCATGGCCCTGTACGCGCTCGCCATGGCGAATGCGCACCTGAGAGACGAGTTCCGGTCTTTGCGCATCAAGGCGGTCATCGGCGGTTCGGAGGGATTCCCTGGCCCGGATGGCATGCGGATGGTCGGGGACGTCTTCGGCTGTCCCGTGGCCATGGAATACGCCTCCTACGAAGCCGGGCTCATGGCCCATACACGCCCGCAGGGGGGTTACTCCGTGTTCTGGAGGAACTATTTTCTCGAGGTCGGCGACGAAGGCCCCGATGGCGCCGGTGCGGTGAGGGTGACCAGCCTGTACGAGCGCTGCTTCCCGTTGTTGCGCTACGAGATCGGAGACGAGATCGTTCCCGTGCAGGATGCGGGCAGGTACGGCCTCAGGTCTTTCCGGGATGTCGTGGGGCGGACGCACCCCTTCCTGCTCCTGGACGACGGTGCGGAGATACATATCAGGGCGGTCGGGCACTGCGTGCGCGACATCGTGGGGGTGGACGCGTTCCAGGTGGTGCGGGGTAGAGACGGCCTTACCCTGGACCTCGTCTTCGAGGGCGACCTGCCGGAGCGGGTCGAGGAGGTTATCAGGTCGAGGCTTGACGCGATACATCCGCTCCTGGCCGAGGTACGGATACGGAGTGTCGGGATGCTGCAACGGACCCCCGCCGGCAAGACCCCCGTGGTCATCGACGAGCCGGAACCGGGTGGTCAGGCCTCCGTCAGTCACTGACCTATCCATACCCATCTATATATGTACGCATATCAAGGGTTTCCGATGCTCTGCACCGGCTTGACGCGGGCTTCTCACCGGGTGTAAGAAATAGCAGGGCGATAGCCCTCTGGAGGGGCTTGAAACGCGAGGGATGAGGCAAGGGAGAGGGAGGTTGCGCAATGGCCAAGGATGTATTGATCTACGGGGCCGGCATGTCCGGTATGGTGGCGGCCTATAACCTGGCGGTGGAGGGCCACGAGGTCCTGGTGCGCGAGCAGGAGCCCGCTTACGGCGGCTCGCGTATCTTCAACCCCTCCCTGCACACCACGCCGCTGGATGTCGCGAAGACCTCGGAGTACGTGGGCATCGACCTCACCTCCGTTTTCGTGCCGGTGAGTTCCCTCGCCATCTACCTGCACGACCTGGAGATCCCCGCGCCGGTCGCGCTCTCCTACCATGTCGAGCGCAGCTCGCGTCCCCAGAGCCTTGACACCCTGCTCTACAACAAGTGCCTGGAGGCGGGCGTGAAGTTCGAGTTCGACAGCCCGCTGCGCAAAGAGGACGTGGCGAAGCTCGAGCCCGGGACCATCATCGCCTGTGGGCTGAACAAGCCCGCGTATGACCTGCTGGGCATCCCCTACATCGACTGGTATGCCTGGATGGCCAGCGGCGAGGCCGAAGCCGACCCGTACGCGTGGATGTGGCTGGACGAGTGCATAAACGAGTACGGCTATATCTCCTTCGCCAACGGGATCTACTATAACCTGCTCTTCGCGTATGGCCAGGAGATACCGCGGGAGTGCCTCGACAAGTACCGTTCCTTCATGCAGAGGATCAGGGGCATGGAGGAAGATGACTGGGAATACATCTCGGGTGTCGCCCCGGCCGCATCGGCGGACAGCCCCCAGCTCATCCGCGACGGACTCATTATGTGCGGCACCATCAGCGGCTCCCTGGACCCGTTCATGGGTTTCGGTATCTCGGGCGCGCTGGTGTCGGGGAAGGTCGCCGCCATCGCCGTGGACGACCGGGACAAAGCGCTGGAGGAGTTCGAGCGTTTCAACCGCAACTACGCCAGGGTCTTCGAGTTCAAGCGCGGGCTCTGGGCCGAGCTGCGCTCGCGCGTGGACCTGCTCGAGGACCTGGCGCGCATCCTCGGCACCGAGCGCACCATCATACTCATCATCGAGTCGCTGCGCCGCTGGAGGAAGAGCTCCGCCATCCCTGGCTTCAGCCCCCTCAGCTGCCACTGACCAACACGCTGTTATCGTCAACGTCCTCGCTAGCTTTGCTATGGCCTGCCGATGGTGATATAAGTTACAGGGGCGTTCAAGCAGGGTATTGCCGGTCTGCAGGTGTGCTTGGGCTGATGGGGGGTAGGTCATGAGACTACGGGCGTTCAATGTATCTCTGCTGCTTATCGTTGCACTCATCATCGCATTGACCATGTCCTTGCTGGATTTCCCGGGGTATCTGCTGTCGGGGTCCAGCCGAGCCGAAGCGGCATACAATGCCATCAAGTATGCGGAGACCGAGGCTGAATCCTCTACCAAGTCCACCTCGTATCAGGACAAAGCGGTCTTGACCTTCACCCCCGAATCCGCGGGTGCTTACCTCGTCGTCGGAACGGCGGAGCTGCGGGGCAGCAGCTCCTCCTATAGTGTGCTTGCGCGCCTGACCGTGGACGGCGTATCCTGTGCCGATTTCACAGGGGAGCCTGAGGAGACGGGAATATACGTGAACCACTTCGCTGCCCACGAGGTAGTGAACCTCACCGCTGCCAGCCACACTATCAGGCTGCAGTACCGCAGCGAGAGTGCCTATGCCTCCGCCTATGCCAGGCGGGCGAGGGTCCTGGCCATCCCCTTGAGTAGTTACGAAACGCGGGCGGCGGCAAGCGCCCAGACCGTCTCCGCCACCTATGGAAGCTACCAGGATGCGGTGTCGTTGTCCTTCGACGTCGCCGTCGCCGGGGACCACCTACTGCTCTCCTCGGCCGAGTTCAACTCCCTGTCCACCTCCCAGAGTATCCGGGTGAGGGCGCTGATCGACGGGGTGAACCTGGGGGAGACGCTCTCCGAGGCCAAGGACACCACCGACTACCTCGATTATTTCACCGTGTCCGTCAGGGACCTCAGCGCCGGGCCGCACACCCTCAAGATCCAGGCGTGCAATTCCTCCACCACCAAGCACAAGATACGCAATGCCAGGGTGACGGCGGTACCCCTGGCGGCCAACGGGCTGTCCTGCCAGTCCGCGGCGGCAGAGGGTTACGTGACCAACGGTGGCACGACCGCTGCAGATGTCGCCGCCCTGCAGTTCACCCCGCCATCCCAGGACGATTATTACCTCCTTACCAGTGCGGTGGTCGGGGGCCACGAGGTAAACGGGTCTGCCTACAACGGTTTCTACGACTTCACGTCCGACGGCACCGCCGTCAGTTACGAGCAGAAGGGCTTCAAGGACAACACCGACAGGCTTTCTTTTGCGGCCACCAAGAAGATAAACCTGTCCGTGGGCAGCCATGCCTTCAAGCTAAGGGCCTGGAGCGGTGCTTCGGCGAACCCCGACGCCGGAATGGGCAGCGCACGCATCGTCGCCCTCTACCAGGTCCCGCCGGAGCCGGTGCCCGGCATCGACGCTTCCCTGGGCAAGAGCGAGGACGGCTGGTCGGGCGCCGTGCCCGTGAGCGCCACCCTGAGCCTGATAAGCAACATGGATTATCCATATGCCAGGGCCAGGGTTGCTTCACCAGCCGCCCTTGTGTTCTATGTGCCCATGACATGGAACGCGGGCGCGGACCGCTTCGAGGGGGTGATCTATCCGGGCTCCAATTACGGCCGGGGCTGCGCCGACCCCAATACTGGAGCTTTTGCGGTGAGGGTCGAGCTGGATGACGCTCCTGACTTCGGCTCCATCGATTACTACGACGACACCGGCGGTTTCAGCACCTTCATCACCAGGAGGAAGAGCTCAAAGGGAACGGCTTACGATTACACCGACTTCAACCCGGTCTGGAATGGAGACCACTGGGACTACACCGTAAGCGACCTGGTCATCTATGCGGCCGCGGCCAAGAGCAACGTCGCCGTGGCCATACCGTTCCACCCCGTGACCTCGAACATCGGCAATATCGCCGTGAAGTACAACGGGGTGCCGGTGCCCCAGGGCACCGCCGCTTCGACGGCCGACTGCTGGTGGTGGGACCCGGGCTGCCACACGCTCTATCTCCAGAAGGCAGCGCTGAGCACGACCGAGGTCGACGTCGACATCACCTTCGATTCCGACACCGACCTCTTCGCCACGCGGTACGACAGGGTGAACACCGCCGATATGGGCAACCGTGAGTTCTACAACGGCCTGATGATCGCCAACCGTTACTGGACCACCTTCGTTTACGGTGGCGGGCACGAGCATGCCGGGATGCAGGCGGAGAGCCGTGCCCACCAGCCGGGAGCCCCCGATGTTTCCACCGACTGCATGGAGAGGATCGCGGTCCACGTGGACAACGTCGCCAGGAGCGACGGCTCGGGCAGCTATTCCTACGACATCAAGTGGAAGCAGCAGGAATGGATGGACTACATCGTCAGCGAGGACAACGGCGCCATAAAGGTGGTGGTACATTCCGACGACACTCCCGGTACCGGCTGGAAGCAGCAGCTCGACACCGGCATCGCAGCGACCAGGGCCAATACCTTCTACGCTGGAGAGCGCTATATCAGGCAGGACTTCGAGTTCCGCAACAACGGCGCAGCGAGCCGCACCTATCCGGTGGTCTGGGGCAGGGAACAATGGTTGAGTTCCGACCGGGCCACCAACGACAGGGGACGCTACAGCGGTGACACAGCGGACCGCGCCGTCGAGTCCAGGGTGGCCATGTCCGCCCTGGCAGATCCCTGGATGGTCGCCTACGATAAGGGCGTCTATGCCGCCCAGGGTCTGATATTCCAGGCGAGCGACCCCTCAAGGTACGGTTATTTCCTGTCCGCTCCGGCGCTGAGCGCGACCTCGTATGAATGGGTGAACTACGGCAGCGAGTACAGGCCTGACGACAACGACAGCGGCACAAATGCGTCAAACACCTTCTTCGACAGGGTCTTCGCGGCGGTCGCCCCGGGCCAGGCAGTGAGCTTCACTTTCTGGCAGTGGTTTTACGACACGACCTCGTGGGACAACATCCGGTCCGCCATGCAGGAGGACTGTGCCGAATTACGTTGAACCTTCCGGCCTGGAGGCGGTGCCCCTGGACAGGAGACATGAGGTCCGCCTGACCGCTGCTCCTGATCAACGTCTCTCGGCCCAGGCGTCGAAGAACTCGCGCAACACGAGCTCGTACCAGTTCCTGTCCACGGCCATGAAGGCGCAGTGGCCGCCACGCTCGAGGACCCACACCTCGAAAGACGGGTTGCCCCGCGCGCTCTCGCGGTTGATCTCGGCGTGCTCCACCGGCACGATGGGGTCGTCCGCGGCGTGGATGTGCACGGTGGGGATGCGGATGCCGGCGGCATAGCTCATGGGGGAGGCCTTGAGGTAGGTCTCGTCCTCGTCGACGCCGTAGTACTCGCAGGCCGCGGTGAACATGGCGGGGAAGTCGCCGTCGGTGGAGTAACCCTCCCAGCCGCGCAGTTTGAGCACCAGGCAGGTCTTGAACACGGGGTACATGAGGAAGAAGGGTTGCCACGGCAGGGGGAACTTGGAGATATGGCTGATGATGCTGCGGGCGTCTCCGGTGCCGTTCCAGGCCAGCACCCCGCCGGTGATGTGCTCGCCGCCGTCCAGGCCGGCCGCGATCATGGAGGATGCCGCGCCCATGCTCCAACCCGAGAGCCCTACCGTGGTCACCTGCGCGAAGGAACCCAGGAAGCGCGCGGCCGCGGCCACGTCCTCGCCCTCCTTCCACCCGCCGGTGATCATGGCCCCGCTCATGTAGCGGCTCTCCCCGAAACCCCGCGTGTCCAGGGAGAGGACGTTGTAGTCCCAGTCGCGGAAGGCCTTCACGGCCACGCTTCGGATGTAGTTCTGGTTCTTACTGCCGAAGACGCCATGGCAGAGGACCAGGCCGGGCCTGGCCTTGCCGTCCGGGTGCAGGGCCAGCATCCCCGCCAGGGGGGTGCCGTCCAGGGAGGGGAAGGCCACCTTGCGGAAAAACTTGGGATAGGGATATAGCCTGCAAGCGGTGGCGGGTTGGGTGTCGAGCAGCATAGGGAAGACATCCGGGACGAAGCCGACGGAGGTGCTCACCCGCCCCCCTAAGGGCCTCGGCCTGAAAGGGATCTCCTTCAAGGCCCGCATGACTTCCCCTAGTGACTTGCCGTTGCCTGTCTCCACCACCGCGCACCTCCCCTTGCTCGCCGGTATTGCCATGAAGATTTTATCATCCCCGCTTGTGGGGCAAGAAGACGTGATAATCATTGAGAGCGACCCCCCGGCCTAGGTAAACTTTGGGTGCTCATGTCCAAATCCTAGAAAAGGAGGTCGCCGGTGAAATTCTACTGCGGAATCGATCTGCACGCCAGGAGATCAAGCCTGGTGGTGGTCGACGAAAGGGGCGAGAAGGTGGGGCAGACAACGCTGAAGAACGGGCTGGCAAAGATCCTTGCCTTCCTCGCAAGCTTCGAGGGAGAGATGACCTGCGTGGTGGAATCCACCTACAACTGGTACTGGCTGGTGGACGGGCTCAGGGTCCACGGATAAGAGGTCAAGCTCGCCCACGCTTACGGCCTGCACCTCATCACCGGCTCCAAGTTCAAGTCGGATGTAAAGGATGCTCACCGCCTGGCCCGGCTCCTGCGCCTTCAGGAGATCCCTTGCTCCTACATCTACCCCGCGGAGAGAAGGCCGGCGAGGGACATCATGCGCAAAAGGATCCACTTGGTCAGGGAGCGGGGAAGGCTGCGCTCGTCGCTCAAAAACACGCTCTCCCGCCACAACGTAATGCTGGGCAGCTCCAGCACCGAGAGGGCGATTGCGCAAGGAGTGGATGGTCTCCCCCTGCCGGGCGAGGTCAAGACGGACCTTTCCATGACCGTGGAGCGTATCGCCCTGCTCACCTCCCAGATAGAGAGGATGGAGGCCTGGCTCACCAGGATCAGCGTGCCTGACCCCCGCTTCCGGGAACTCATGCGCATCCCGGGGATCGGATACGTGCTAGCGCTCACCATCTACTACGAGACGGGGGAGGCTCACCGCTTCCCCACGGCCAGGGACTACGCCTCCTACTGCCGCCTGGTGGCCTCCACCTCGAAATCGGCGGAGAAGGAGAAAAAGGGGAAAGGCGGAAAACAGGGCAACCCCTACCTCAAGTGGGCCTTCTGCCAGGCGGCCATGGGAGCGGCGCGCCACGACGCACACCTGGCTGCGTTCCGTGACCGCCACGCCGCGAGGCGGGGCAAGAACTCCATCCTCCTGGCCAACTGCATCCTGGCCCATAAGCTCTGCCTGGCCGCCTACAAGATATTGAGAGATGGGGAGGTATTCAAAAAGGAGATGATCGGGATCGTGGCGGGACGGGGACACGCCGGGCAT
>JBFLWJ010000024.1:0-19746 GCA_040757835.1 Actinomycetota bacterium | reverse complement strand
GCATCCTGGCCCATAAGCTCTGCCTGGCCGCCTACAAGATATTGAGAGATGGGGAGGTATTCAAAAAGGAGATGATCGGGATCGTGGCGGGACGGGGACACGCCGGGCATTTGACTGAGGAGAACTCGCTAGTTCGTGATTGACGGCCCCGCCCCGCTTCCTATATAGATGTGAACCTTGACAGGTCTATCTGCCCCGGCCGGTAGCTCCATTTATGACTGAAGGCGCCTTGACCTCGCTTGTATATCGTGCATGAGGCCGGCAGGGTAACCGATAACTTTCTGTGGCATGCGCTCGCCCGACGATTAAGGGGAGTCCTCCCCCGGGCAGCGCCCGGGCTAAAAGCCCCGATAGGTGTCTGGTACAGGTGGATCCTGTAAACCGTATTCGGAAAGCAAAGTCAGATATACCTTTCAGGGTCATAAATATTATCTGCTTTTGACAACAGCAGAGCGTCAGGCCTTTTCGGAAAGAGTAAGGCCATGGGGAGACTTTACCCCTTGACGGGGTCGCTCTCAATAGGTGTCATCGCCTGCCGTGTATTCTCGTGCGATGGCGGTCTAACATGCATCTCCCCCTAGCCACTCTTCCCGTGGCCCATTGCCGCCTCCTCGTACCGGTTCTGGAATTCGTAGATGAAACCGTTCAGGGTCTTCAGCCCCTCCGACCAATATCCCAGGTCCTGCCAGCCTTTCTCGGTCAGGCGGTAGACATCTCTGGCCGGTCCTTTGCCCTCCTCCACCAAAGTCCCTCGGCTGTGGTCAGGTTCGGGGATCAGGTCAGGCCCAGGTCGATTACACGGTCCGGTCAGGGCAGGCGCAGCTCGATGATGCGGTCGAGGCGGAAGGTCTTGACCATGCCCGAACGGTGGCAGTAGGCGCGGAAGTACTCGCACGTCCCGTCCCCGAAGACCTGGAGGGGAGTGATCATGCGGGGCAGGCCCGGCGTGCTGCCCCCCTCGTATATTATCTCCACCACCACCCTCTTCTCCGCCAGCATCAGGAGGTCGGCAGCGGCGCCGCTGAGCTCAACCTCCATCCTGGGCGCGAGGTCCGAGAAGGGGCCCAGGTATCCGGGGACCCCCTCCACGCGCAGGGATCCTTCCGCCCCCGCGAGGCCGCGGCGGAAGATCTCCATGGCCGCGACGGCGTCGGGAAGCCCGCGGTGGCAGGTCACCTGGTCGATCCCCAGGTAGGCGGCGACGGTCCCCAGGCGGTAGTTGGGCAGCCCGGGGAAGGCCCGGCGCGCCAGCACCACCGTGTCCACCACGTGGTTCGCGGGGGGCTCCAGGCCGGCGCGGGCCAGCTCCAGGCCTATGACGCGCACGTCGAAGCGGGCGTTGTGGGCGATAAAGACGGCTTCCCCCAGGTAGTCGCCGAAGCCGCTCACCACTTCGGCCGGGTGGGGAGAGCCGCACACCATGTCGTCGCTGATGCCGTGGATGTCCGTGGCCGCAGGCTGGATGGGCTCCATGGGATCGACCAGGGTGTGGTATTCGTCGATGGGCCCCGCCAGGGAGAACCTCACGGCACCCAGCTCGACCAGCCTGCTGCCCATGTACAGCCCCGAGGTCTCCACGTCCACCGCGCAGAATACGACGCTCCCTATGCGATCGTCACGTGATTCCATGGTGGTAATTATAAATGCGGCCGGTGACTTGCCCGTGGTCGCCGGTACGCGGACAGGTTCACCAGGTTGAGCAAGGGCGGCCGATGTGCATGTTTAAAGCGGTCATAGGATGAACCCGGAGGCCCCTTGGGGACCTCCGGGCCGTTCTTCAGGAATGGAAATCCTAGTAGCGGTTGGAAACCCGCGACTCGGTCCGAGGCCTGGCTTCACTTACGTTGAGGGCGCGTCCGTCCACGTCCTTGCCGTTCAGCGCGCTGATGGCGGCCCTTGCTTCCGTATCATCGCTCATCTCCACAAAACCAAAGCCCTTGGACCTGTTGGTATTGCGATCCATGATCACGTCGGCCGACTCCACGTTGCCGAATTCCTCGAAGGTTTTCCACAGGTCCTCGGAACTAGTTGAATAACTCAAATTTCCTGCGTATATTTTCATTCTCTCTTCACCTCCTTTACTGCTTAAAAAAATCCCGAGGCTACTGTCTCCTCGGGACAAGTCACAAACCTACCTAGAAAAAACCGTATGCTTGCAGAGCATAGCAGATGCCGACATTTAAAGCAATGGCATGACAGCATGCGCTACCCCACCCCTCGCGTGGCACGAACCGTATGGGCCGCAAGCTCGTCCACTTTATAGTCGAGGTCGATCATGTCTGACCTTTGATATGGAGGGTTGTGTGCAGGCTACCAGAACCTGCCAGTAGCGAAACCGCGGGGCCTGATTATGTTATAATCCATACAGGCATGAAGGGGGAGCAGGGGCCATCAGGCCAGGGCGGAAAGGGCGCCGGGTCGCCTTGATACTGGGAGTGAGATCAGGGCCGATCCTCAGCAGGATGTCTGTCTCTCTCCGTGTAGTGTTGATACGAAAAGGGTAGCCGGAGACCAGCTCTCAACGGGGGAAGCGATTGGGAGAGAAGATGCTTGCTTGCCATAGGAACAAGACAACGAAGCTTCTACCGGTGTTTCTCTGTGCTCTGCTGTTCATTGCTGCATGCAGCCTGAGCGTCCAGGCCTCTCCCGAGGAGCCGGCGCAATCCGAGGCGGGCCCGCGCCGGCTTGCCGGCGCGGAGGTCGGAGAGCTGGCGCCAGCCAGGGCTCCGCAGGTCCTCGTGGGGCTGCGGACTTCCCTGAGCGCGCAAGCTATGGCGGATATCACCTCCGCACTGGGTCTGTTCGAGTCCGTTGCGGACGAGATAACCTCGGCCGCGGGCACCATGGCCTACGTCCTCGACCTCAAGCCGGAGGCATCCATGGAACAGGCGCTGGCGGCGTTGCGCTCGCTGCCCAACATCGCTTATGCCGAGCCGAACTACATGCGCAAGGCGGACGATACGCCCACGGAGCCGGATTTCTCCAGGCAGTGGGGGTTCAAAAACACCGGACAGGAGATCGATGGGGGATACGGCACGGTGGACGCCGATATCGATGCCACCGAGGCCTGGGACCTCGAGAGGGGCAATACCAACCCGGTGACGGTGGCCATAATCGATACCGGCATCGACGATACTCACCCGGACCTGGACGGCCAGGTGTGGAAGAACACCGATGAGGTGCCCGCCAACCAGGTGGATGACGACGGCAACGGCTACGTGGACGATGCGACGGGATACAACTGGGCCGGCATCTCGCAGCCCTATACCAACGATCCTGCTTATGTCTGGTTCCTCGGTTCCGCCACCAATTGCCAGCGTCTCGCACAGTCCATCGTGGGGACGGGGCAGTACCTGACCCACGTCGGGGTCGGCCTCGCCAAGGTCGGCTCGCCCACCCAGAGCATCACCGTATCGGTGAGGACCTCCCTGGATGGGTCAGACCTTGCTTCCTTCAACTTCACGCCTGGGGAGATAACGACTCCGGCCTATTACTACAAGGCGCTCTCCTCGGCGGTGAAGCTGAACGACGGGACCACCTACTACCTCGTCTTCCGCACCAGTCAGCTCAACTCGTCGAACTACTACTATCTTTATAACAGCTATCCCGCCGGCGACTTCTACGCCGCAGGCAGCGAATATCAGTGGACCGGCTCCACCTGGGTCAACTACCCCGGGGACGACCTGGTCTTCATCACCAACCCCAACGGCATGCCTCGGGACGACAACGGCCACGGCACCCACTGCGCGGGTATCGTGGCGGCAGAGAAGAACGGCGTGGGTGTAATCGGCGCCTCGCGGGGGGCGACTATCATGCCCCTCAAGGCGGCGGACTGCGCCGGCTCGCTGTACGACTCGGACATCATCGCTGCCATCTATTACGCGGCCGACAACGGCGCCGACATCATCAGCATGAGCTTCGGCGGGACCGGCTATTCCACCGCCACCCAGAACGCCGTCGACTATGCTTACGGCAAAGGGGTGGCCCTCTTCGCCGCGGCCGGCAACTCCGGCGATTCCACCATGCAGTACCCGGCGGGGTATAACAACGTCATCGGGGTGGGAGCCACCGATTTCAACGACGCCATCGCGGACTTCTCCACCTTTAATTCCAGCGTGGACGTCTCCGCCCCGGGGGTGGACATCTACTCCACCCTGCCCACCTACGACGTGATGTTCAACAGTTACTACGGCGATCCCAAGGACTACGCATACTGCTCCGGCACCTCCATGGCCACTCCCATGGCGGCGGGTCTGGGTGCCCTCGTGTTGTCCAGGAACCCCAAGTACACGCGGGCGCAGGTGCAGCAGGCTATCCAGGCTGGTGCCGACGATAAGGGCAGTGCGGGGTGGGACAGCTACTTCGGCCACGGCAGGATAAACGCTTACAACACCCTAAACAGCGTGCCGCCGCTGCCGAAGATCAACTCGCTCAGCCCCACCGCCGCGGTTATAGGGACGGTGATAACCATAAGCGGCAAGAGCTTCGGGGCGATAAAGGGCGCCTCATCCGTATCTTTCGGAGCCACCCAGGCCACCAACTACACGCTGTGGTCCGACACCGTGATCAAGTGCAAGGTGCCGGCGGGGGTGGCTAACATCGTCAACGTCTCCGTGACCACCGCCCTCGGCAAATCAAACATGGTGCCCTTCAGCGTCAAGCCGCGCATTTCCAGGTTAGCCCCCCTCTCGGGGACGCCGGGGACGGTGGTGACCATCAAGGGCACCGGATTCGGACCCAGCCGCGGCACCTCCTACGTGAAGTTCGGGGGCACCAGAGTCACCAGTTACGTCTCCTGGTCGGCCACGGAGATCAAGGTCAAGGTGCCACCCATGGCCGCGGCAACCGTCCTGGTCAAGGTGACCACCAAGGGAGGCCTCTCCAACGGCATGAGCTTCACCGTGAAGTAGGCACAGCGGGACGGTAGTACCGCCCGCGATCGCAGGCGGCGTTAAGATACGTGGGGAGCCCGGCAAGACCAGGCTCCCTTTCCGTTCGGTGTCTTCTAGACCTGCCCAGACCTCTTCCCGGTCATCACCTCGGTCTATAATCGGATGAGGCGACTATCCGGCGAGAGGAGGAAGCGTGATCGAGAATCTGACGAGCGAGCAACTGGAGGGCATCCTCGATTCCTTGCCCATGAACTTCATCTTCGTGGACGAGAACGAACGTCTCATCTACCGTAACCGGGACGCCGAGCGCAGCGCCGGCGGCGCGCCCTCGGACCTGTACGGCAAGGACATCCGGGGATGCCACAAGGAGTCCAGCCTGCCGCGGCTCGAGCAGATGGTCTCCGACTTCAAGAGCGGCGCCAGGGACGAGGACGAGTTCTGGTTGATGGGGCTCGACCGCAAGATCCTCAACCGTTTCCTGGCCGTGCGCAACAAGGAGGGCAAGTACCTGGGCATGATCGAGTACCTGCTCGACTTCACGGCTATGGAGGAACTGGCGGAGGCGAAGAAGGATTCCTACGCGCGTTGGCCGGAGAAGCCCCCCGAGGCCTGACGGCCTCACACCCGGCTCCCGCTACCTCCAGGCCGGGAGGTCCTCGGCGCTCAACGGCAGGTCGCCGAGGGCCTCGAACTCCTCCGCCGTCATGTAATGGATGACGGGGTGATAAGGTCCCATTACCCCGGGTTGGTTCAGGCCGACCAGGCTCGCGTCGAAGCGGGTGCCCGACCAGGCGGCCGTCGCCCACGGCAGGTTGTAGGCGTCCGGCGCGTACTGCGGCAGGTGCCACTCGGGCATGACGCTCATCCAGCGGATGGTGACGGTCTGGCGCGAGCGCGGTCCCCAGTCGGCCCAGGTGACCCCGTTTTCCGGGGTCGCGTTGGCCGGGCGGTCCTCCGCCGTTGAGTACACGATGATATATTCGTTGTCCGCGTTGAGCGCCACCTCGTCGTCCATGAGCAGGCCGTAGTTGACGGCGGTCTCGTACCTGTCGTCCTCGCCTTTGCCGTACTGGCCGATGGACCAGTAACGCACCTCGCCCCCGCTCATCACCGCCTCCCCGTCCCTGGTATGGGGATATGTGGGCATCCTGCCGGTGATGGCGTAGACCTTGCCGGGGCCCAGCTGCATCATGCGGGTGAGAAAAACGTTGTTCTTGCAGGCGGTGGAGGAACCCTCGTAGTCGCCGGGTGGCTCGGCGTCCTCGCCGCGGTTGAAGAGGAGGAGGAAGTCGTCGCGTATCTTCTCCCTCACCATCTCGGGGGAAAGCTGTTTGCCGTAGGGGCGTGATTCCAGGTAGCCGAGGGTCTCCGCGCGGATGAGGGCCAGGCCGAAGATCTTGTGCCACCCCAGTTGAGGACCGATGGCCGGGAAGGGCTCCCGGGGGGCCTCGTAGCCCGCCGGGACCCGGGTGTTCTCCCGCTCGGAGGCCACGGAGAAGTCGCATTGCAGCCAGAACTGCTCCCCGGTGTCGAGTTGCAGCATCGCCCTGGGAAGTGACACGCCGCCGAGGACGTCAACGGGTCTGTCGGGGGCGTAGATACGCATCCACAGGATGGAGGGGGTGAAGACGTTGTCCCCCCAGGCGCCGGCGAAACCGAAGGGGCCACCGGTGCGGCTGTTTCCCGGTGCGCGGTACTCGGGGGACTTCATGGCCTGGGGGTTGAGGGCGACGGCGTTGCCCAGCCGCAGGTCGAAAAAGATGTGGTAGTGGCGGGCGGCGGCGTTGCGGTCGGCCCCGACCCGGAAGGGGTTGGTGCTGCCCGCGTCCGGCTCGATGTCCGCGTCGACCATGGGTACCTCCGGCGTCTCGCCCATGGTCCCCGAGGCCGGGTGTTCGGGGTCCAGGGGCGGGAGTATCTCGTACTCGAAGTAGCGCGCGTGGGGGAAGTCGCCCTCTACCAACAGCCTGGAAGCGATGGGCGCCACGAAGATGAGTTTCCCGTAGGTCACGTTCGCGTCGGTGCCGAGCATGTAGCACTTCTGGAAGTCGGGGTCTATGGCGTGCGCCGGGATAATGAGCCACTGCCGCCGCGGGTCGACCTCCTCGGGACGCTGCAGGGTCCAGTCCGCGGTCTTGACGGTGTCGATATATGGGGGGAGGAGGCCCTCGGGCAGCTCGGCCGGGACCTCGCCGCGCAGCCAGCGGCGTATGTAGTCCTCCAGTCCGTCCGAGAGCGCCTGGGCTTGTGCGTCGATCTCCTGCACGAACTCCTCACCCCGGTTCTGGTTGCTCTCGGCCAGCGCCCTGCGCTCTTCATTGCTCATCTCGGGCAGCTCGGTATGCGACCAGTAGTTGGTGTAGGCGAATGCCTCCTCCTCGCCCTCCTCTGCCTGGACGGTCTCGCCCGGCTCCGGTTCCTTTTTCCCGCCACAACCGCCGGCCCATACCAGGGGCAGAAACAGGGCCAGTGTCAGCCCGAAGGCCGCGGCCAGCCGCGGCAGCCGTCGGCGCAATAAATCGGCGGCACCATTGTAGTCCATCCTAATCACCCCCCAGGCGCACTCCCGTTTTCCGGGGCCGTCAGCCTTCCCGTCCCTGCATGTGCAGGAGTATCTCCGCCAGTTCGGCGGGATGCGAGACCATGACCTTGTGGTCGGAAGCTATCCCGCAATATTCCCATACGATGCCGTTCTCCTTGCCGCCATGTACCAGGACATAGGTAGCCATCTTCCGCCCCTTTGCTCCGCCCGCACCGCAGCCGTGCTCTTGCCTTGATATTACACGCTTTGATCTCGGTAACCCATAATCTTGATATAATCAGGATACGGTTGAGGGATGCGCCGACAAAACAAAGGAGTGATGGGGGATGCGCTCTGGGGGAAGGGCGGGCTCAAGGCTTGCCGCAGGATCTTCGTTTCGCGTTTCCAGGCTGTTGTTCACGGTCGCCTGCATGCTTTTCATGGTGCTGGGCGGCCTGCCCGCCGCGTCCGCTTCGCTGGCGCAGGCGCAGGCAGTGGGGGCGGCGGGGTCGCTGCCGGAGGTTGGGAAGCGGATAAACCAGCTCATCTACCCCACTTTCGGCAACCCGTCCATCGTTGCGCGGGGCGGCGAGTTGACCATCGAGTGGGACTGGCGCAAGGGGGCGCTGGAGACCGCGCGCCCGTCCCTCGCGCAGGTGGACGGGGCCGCCGACTGGGAGGTGTGGGTGACCACCTCCGTGGCGGCCAACGTGGGCAACTACGACAGCTCCTTGCCCGGCACGCCCGAGGACCCGCCGGCGTCCTGGTACCGCTACGGCGGCCCCTCTTATGGGACCTATGCCCACCCGGTGCACAGCGTGGTAAATACCCGCTCCCTCGCGGTCAAGTCCGTAACCCGTGGCCCCAGCCTGCGCTGGCCGGAGGTCTTCGGGCAGGCTGGTTTCGAGGTGGACCACATCACGGTGGAGGTCCCCGCCGGCGTCCCCCTGGACCTCTACGACCTGCACGTGCGCTGTGTCGCGGCGGAGGCCGCACCCGAGTTCCGCGTGGAGGACTCGCAGCCCCACGCCCTGCAGGTGGTGCAGGGGTTCGACGATGAGCTGAGGATAGTCCAGATCACCGACACCCACGTCTACGGTCCCGAGACCCGAAACGGCCTGAACCTCGACTACAACTCCTTCGAGCTGCGCGAGCCGCGTCCCGGCACCCCCGCACGCATCGACCTCTCCTTCGCAGGGTACCCCGGGTTCCCCATGGACAAGGACGGCGACGGCGTGAGCAACGAGGGCGCTATCTACCTGCAGGAGGAGCTGCAGGCCATCAACCTCATGAACCCGGACTTCGTGGTCTTCACCGGCGACTCGGTATTCGCACAGAAGAACTTCAGCACCTACCCCAAGGACACCTGGCTGTGGGGGGACGTAAACGGCGAGCTGGGCAGCGAGTACCGCTTCGAGTATACCTGGTGGTACGATGAGCTGCTGGCCCTGAACGTGCCCATCTTCTGCGTGCCCGGAAACCACGACAGCTATTGCTGGGACGGCCACGCCCTGGCCCACGACGACGGCCAGGAGATATGGCAGGACCTCTTCGGCCCCCTCTACTATTCGTGGGACTACGGCGACGCCACCTTCCTCGCCATCAACAGCATGGACTGGGACAAGGTGGACGCGGACGGCCCGGAGCCCTTCGTGCCCGAGGACGTCAACGCCGTCTTCTGGGGCCTGGCCACCGGGCTTTACCCCGAGATCGCCAAAGACTACGATGACCGCAACGGTTTCCTGGTCGACCTCACCGGCCTCTTCGTGCCCCTCAAGGTCGTCTTCCCCCACAAATGGCACGGCCAGGTGCGGGGGGGCGGCGACACCTGGGAGTGGCAGCCCTGGCCCTGGGGGCCGGACCCCGGAGGCGACGGCTTTACGGGCCAGCTGGCCTGGATCAAGGGTGAACTGCAGCAGGCGGAGTCGGAGGGCAGGGAGCTCAAAGGGGCGTTCATCCACCACGACCCCCTGCTGCCAACGGGCTCGCCACCCGAGACCTTCGCCAACGCCGAGCAGTTCGGTCTCCTGCCCATGCCGGCGGGGGAGGGAGAGGGGTCCCAGGCCCTCATGTATCTGCTGCGCGAGCACGAGGTGGATTTCGTGGCCTCCGGACATACCCACTCGGACGCCATCAACTGCGTGGACTGGGCGCCGTACGGAGACTCGCCGGGGCAAGTGGTATCCATCAACACCATCGGCGCGGAGCCGCCCGTTGACGGCAAGGCCATCCTCATGAGCCGGGCCTCGGCGGAATACGGCGGATACCGCCTCATCACCGCTGCCGGCGGGGCGCTTACCGGCTGGGGCTTCCCCGGTGCGGAAGGCGACCCGGAGTGCAAGCACTCCATCCCGGGGTGGGAGGGGCTGCTGGTGGGCGCGGGAGAGGTGAACGACTATATGAAGTACCGCACCGGGCGGCCGGTGATACAGTGGATGGAGCAGGACGGCTCCGACAGCGAGGCCTATCAGCGCCCGCCCATCGTGGATGGAGAGGGTAGTTTCAGCGAGGCACTGCCCCTGAACGAGAGCGGTCCCTATACCGACGTCACCTGCAAGGTGAAGAATACCCTGAGCCAGCCGGGTGCCGTGCTCGGCCTGGAGGACTGCCGCATCGAGTTTCCCATGCGCAAGCTGAGCGGCAGGCAGTACTATGCGGTGCAAAACGGCACCATCCTGGAGCAGTACGACGCCGATTCGGGCGAGCGCATGGTGGTGGTGCTAGCGGACGTTGCCGGAGGGACCACGCTGCCGGTGAGGGTCTATGCCGCCGGGAGCGATATGGTGAAGCCGGTCATCGACGAGGCGGTGATAAACGGGGGAGCCGCCGTTACAAACAGCCTGGACGTGACCTTGTCGCTGCGTGCCCACGACGACGGCGCCGGCCTCATGTCGTTCCGTGTCAGCGCGACCCGGGATTTTTCCGTCGTGCCGTGGCTGCCCTGCACGGACGGAGAGGCCATAACCGTGCCCTGGGGGCTCGCGGACGGCCCCGCCGGGGTGCGCCGGGTCTTCGTGCAGTTCCGCGACGCCGCCATGCCCGCCAACATCATCACCCGGCGGCTCACCATCCGTTACCGCCCCTAAACCCGGCCTGGGGGTCATGCCCGGAAATCGGCCAGCGCCTGAGCCGGGGGGTCAAACCTGGAAATCGCGAAGAGGGCAGACCCGAATATTATCCTTGCACGCGCTTACGTCGTTTCGGGTGCGTTGAGGTTGCCTCATCGCGGACTCCACGCAATGAGGTTGAGAGAAAGGCACTTTTTGGGGTCACGGCTCATTTATTGAAAATTCAACTTTTGAGCTCTGACCCCAATTTGTTGAGTTGTTCAAGCGTCGAAGTCGGGGATGTCGCCTGGGACCTTCCCCGTCCACTCCGGCTTGCGCTTCTGCATGAAGGACATGATCCCCTCTACCACGTCCGGCTGGGTCATGACCCAGTCCAGGTAGCGGTGATTCAGCTTCTCGGCTTTCTCGACGTCGCTCTCGGCGAGGAAGTCGTAGAGCATCTTCTTTGTCAGGGCGACGCTCACCGGCGAGCAGTTCTCGGCGATCTCTCGCGCCAGCTCCAGCGCCGTCGGCATCAGTTCATCGTCGGGGACCACGCGGCTCACCAGCCCGAACTCCAGGGCTTCCTGTGCGGTGAGCGCACGGCCGGTGTACATGAACTCGGCCGCGCGGCTGATGCCGATGATGCGGGGGAGCAACCAGGGGCAGGCCAGTTCGGGGAGGAGCCCACGGCGCACGAAGGCCAGGCTCAGCTTGGCGCTCTCCGCCGCTATGCGGATGTCGAAGGGCAGGGTCATGGTCATCCCGACCCCCACCGCCGCGCCGTTGTAGGCCACGATGACCGGCTTGCTCAAGGAGAAGAGGAACTTGACCGTGCTGGTCTTCTCCTCCAGCAGGTCCTGCGGGACCGTGTCCTCGGCGGCCGTCGCGCCGCTGGACATGTCGATACCGGCGCAGAAGGCGCGTCCAGCTCCGGTGACGATGATGGCCCGCACCTCAGGGTCGCTGTCCACTTCCTTGAGGGCGGCCAGCAACTCGTCCTGCATACTCAGGGTCAAGGCGTTGAGGTGATCGGGCCGGTTGAGGGTCAGGATGGCCACGTAGCCGTCCCGGTCCACTAGTATGTCCTGGTTTTCCATGCGTTCCTCCTTCTCCACAATGACCGGCCGGGCGCCTCGCCGCCGAGTCGAGCCGGACGAGGCAGGTTGGACTATTCCGATAGTTACCATCCCGCAAAGAGCTTATCATCCCCGCGACGCAAGGCGAAACGTGGATACTTCTACTTACGTTCAGTCAATGACGGTTTACCCTTACCCGCCGTGTGGAGCGGCCGATAATAATTAGAAGCGTTTTGCGATGAAGGATTCATGGATCGCAGGAAGGGGAGACCCAGATGCGCATGGTTGACCAGGAGATCGAGGGGCAGGAAAGCGAGCGATCCTATCCCGAGGCCCAGCCGGCGCGGAAGCGCTTCCCCGGGTTCCGCGGCAGGCTGAAAGCCATCCTGCTCTGTAACGTCTACGTTGTGGGCATCGTCTCGCTGGTGTGGCTGCTCGTGCGCTCCGGACGCAAACCGTCCCGCATCAGCTACCCCTGCCAGCAGGCGGCCCTGCTCAACACCACCGTGCTCTTTGGCGGCGCCGTTATGCCCGTGGCGGTGCGCGCAGGCCGATTTGCCCACGCCAAAGCGCTCGGGGTAGAGATGCCCAAGCCATCCCGCCTGAAGCGCGCGGCAGAGGTAACGGCGATCCTGGTCCTGGCCGGCCTGCTAGCCTTCTCCCTGTTCGGCGGATTGAGCGGCCCCGGCCTTACTCCCGAGATGCGTGCCGCCGCCGCGGCGCTGATCCTGCCGGAGCTGCGCTCGTCTTCGCCGGGCGCATCGGACATCTTCGTGGCCGAAAACATCCCGCCCGATTCCTCGCGAGGGGTGGGCATGCTCCTCGACGTCATGGACGCAAACGGCCTGGATTTCTACCTCGGCGCCGATGGCCGGGAATCCACGGGACCGCAAGGCATCGTCGGTTCTAACGACATCGTGCTCATCAAAGTGAACGGCGAGTGGCAATACCGCGGCGGCACCAACACCGACGCGGTCAAAGGAGTGATAAACGCTATCGTCAACCATCCGGACGGTTTCACCGGCGAGGTTGTCATCGTGGAGAACGGGCAGTGGGACTCCTACATGGATAACCGCCCGGACAACCAGAACCCTTCCAATTGCAACGCCGAGGACCGCGGCCAGTCCTTCAACGACGTGGCCCTCATGTTCGCCGCCGCCGGACATCGCGTATCGGTTTACGACTGGACCGCCATCCAGACCCTCTCGGTGAGCGAGTTCGGCTCCGGCGACATGCAGGACGGCTACTGTTACGTCCCCGAGATCCAGTTGGGTTATCCCAAGTTCACCACCGTCTACGGCACGCGGATCTCTCTGCGCCATGGCCAGTGGACCGGAACCGGCTACGACAACGGACGCGTTAAGTTCATAAACATGCCGGTGCTCAAGGACCACGGGGGCCCGGGTGTCACCTGCTGCATCAAGCACTTCATGGGGGTGCAGGACCTGTGGAAGGGGACCCAGGATCCGCCCCACGTGCCCATGCGCTACGAGGGCATCCTGGCCAAGCTCATGCTCACGGCACGCTACCCCGATCTCAACCTCGTCGACGCCATCTGGGTCTGTCCGGCAGGCGGGCCCAATTCCCCCTACGAGAGCGCGGTGCGCCTGGACCGCCTGCTGGCCAGCCGCGACCCCATCGCCCTCGACTACTACTGCGGCAAGCACGTGCTATACCAGGTATCGGGGGACCCCCGCCATAATCCCGACAACGACACCGGCTTCCGCACCATGCTCTCCTCCAGCCGCGACGTGCTGGCCGGCGGCGGCAAGCAGGTGACCATGGACGAGGCCATGATCAACGTCTACAAGGACGTCCCGCCCGACGTGCCTCCCGTGACCCCCTACGAGTACTTCCTCGCCGAGGGCTGCACCGGCTACGGTTTCGAGACCTTCGTGCTGGTGGCGAACCCCAATGATGTCCCCGCGCAGGTCAGCGTTTCCTTCTATACCGAGCAGGGCCCGCGCAACGCCGACGCGGTGACGGTGCCGCCCCATGCGCGCATGACCATGAACGCCGTCGATACCATATGGGCCAAGAGCTCGGGCATACGGGTAGGCTCGGACCAGCCGGTCCTCGCTGAGAGGGCCATGTACTGGAACGGCAGGCAGGAAGGCCATACCGCCACCGGCAGCGAGGCCGGCTCGCGGCAGTGGTACATGGCGGAAGGGTGCACCGACTTCGGCTTCGAGACCTGGATAACCATCCTCAATCCCGCAAACGCGGCAACCACGGTCAACGCGGATTTCCTGACTGAGTCAGGTGGAGAGCAGTCGGTAGCGGTGGAGGTACCCGCCCTCTCACGCGCCAACATCAGGGTGAACGACTGGGTCTCCGCGGCCAATGTCTCCACCCTCCTCGACGCGTCGAGCCCCGTGGTGGCCGAGGTCTCCATGTACGGGCCGGGGCGGCGCTCCGGCACCTGTTCCATGGGGGCGGAGCAGCCTGCCAAGAAATGGTATCTCACCGAGGGGGCCACCCACTCCGGCTTCAATACCTGGCTGCTGCTTTTCAACCCGCAGCCAGGCGAAGCGAAGGTGACGGTGCGCGTGGATTCACAGGGGAAGAGTCTACCCCCCTTCGAGTTGGTCTTGAGAGGGCGGAGCAGGACCACGCTCAACTTAAACGACCTCATGCCGGGGCGCGATGTCTCCGTGCAGGTGGACTCCGAATCCCCCATCGTGGCCGCGCGTTCCATGTACTGGGAGGTCCCGGGAGGCAGGGCGGGACACGAGTGCCACGGCCTCAGCGAGGCTTCCGGCGAATGGTTTCTTCCCGAGGGATGCACGGCCTACGGTTTCGAGACCTGGCTGCTGCTCTACAACCCCGGTGATGCGGACACCACGGCGACCGTTTACGCCATGACCGCTGGCGGAGAACAAGAGATAGGCACCATTGAGGTCCCCGCGCATTCCCGCGCGACTATGGCGGTGGGGGACTATTACATGGGCGAGTTCTCCCTGCGCGTCACCGCTGACGACCCCATCTGCTGCGAGCGCGCCACGTACTGGTCGGGCCGCACCGCGGGCTCCTGCTCCACCGGCTACCCCCGTTGATAGGGTCAGGTATTGTTTTTGCATACCCCGGTATCTCGAGGATTATTGCTAAATTGCGCCCCTAATAAGCAGGCAATCTGTAGTCAACCTGATATTGCCGCATGCAAGAAACAAGACCTGACCCTAGGCACCCGCGTTCAGCATTGATGCAACAAATGAGCTCTGACCCCAATGTGTTGCGTCCTCTGATTGTTTAAAGCTTGCTCACGATCTCCTTGGCGAAGTCCCGGGCGCGCTGCAGGCGGGCCTCGTCGGGCTGGCCGATGGTCTCGGGACGGCGCTCACCGAAGGAACGCATCATGGGATCGTCGTTCTTCATAAGGAAGTCCGCGATGGCCTCGGACAGCTCTCCCATGCAGTCGAAGAAGCCCACCAGTTCGGCGGACGCGGCGGCTTCCTTGCACTTGTCCAGCCACTCGCCTATACCCTCCTGGTCCTCGGGCGCGGCGTGGGTGATGAACAGCGCCACCTTCCTGCCGGCGGCCTTCTGCTCCAGAAACTCTTTGCCATCCTTGGAGGGTCCAAAGGCGATGATGGGGAAACCGATAAAGGAGAGGTCGTATCCCTCCAGGCTCTCCACCTCGCCTAACTCCTTGAGCTCCTTGTCGCCCTCGATGCTCTCGTAGATGGCGTCGGCGACCATCTTCGTCTTGCCGGTCTGACTGAAATAGGCTACCAGGATCTTCATCTACTTACCTCCTTAAAAACTGGCCTTGCCCAAGATTCTATCACGAGGTCTTGGAAGAACGCTGCTCTGTCCAAACAACCCCGGCCACCTCTGACAAGGAGACGAGAAAGCGAAACAAGTGTCCATCATGAAGTCAGACATTTGTATCTCGGCCAGATTCTCCAGCCACCTAATCTCAACTTCCAATAAATCGGGTTATCGGAAGTAACTTGCCATGCTGTCCTGGGCTTTTATGTCTTTTCGCCCGGGGTTATCTCCCTAAATAACCGTGACTTTGCCCATAGTGCGCTCATTTGAACCTGTCCAGGGCCTTGGCCTTCTGCGCGAAAGCCTTCACTTTCGTGCGGTCGTAGCCGGCGAAGTAGGCGGCTAGGGCCCGCCTGAAGATCTCAGATTGCGATACCCCCTCGAGGTGCGCGGTGACCTCGAGTGCGTCGGCGAAGTGTTCGTCCATGTAAAGTAGCTTCTTTATCTTGGGCGAGCCCTTCCCCCCGAGCGTCTTTTCGCCTTCTCCCACAGCGCCTTTCATATTACTTATATTATAACATAAGATATATCATAATATAATATATATTAAATCATTTGCAGCGGGGAGCAAGGAGATGCCCGCTCGGCTTTGCGACACCGCCATCACCACCGCCCGTTCCTTCCCTCGGGAGAACGGGTCTTTCGGCCCTGCCTTCGACTTCAGGCAGGAGAGCGGCGAATCCCCCATGAGGGCGTGGGGTAAGGCCGCCAAGGCCGCCGTTACGACCGCCAGATCCAAGCAATACGACCAAAGCTGTAAAAAATAACCATTAACTGCTTGACATTCCGCTTGCTCCCCTATAAGAATTGGACGCAGTTAGGGCGACCCGGCTGGCGAAAAAACACCCGCGAATGATTCCGCGCACGATATTGCGTGCTGCCCGCGCGCTGGACATAGCGGAGGGTCGGGCCATATGAAGTGGACGGGGGATCGACCCCAGCGGGATTCATGCGCCCTATCTACGCAGAGATCGAGTTGTCGGCTCCGGGCATATGGGGGGATAGCATGAAGAGACATCGGGCATCGCGCATAATCGCAGTCGTATCCGCACTGGTAATCGTACTTCTTCTGGCATCCGGCTGGTATCCGCTGCTGGCCGTGCTGCGTCCGTCCGCTGCGCAGGCCGCTGAGCCAACTGCGTCCGAGCCGGAAGCGGCACCCGAACCCCCCGACCATTTCGAGATCAAGGCCATCAGCTCCCCCCAGGCCGCCGGGGTGCCCTTCCGAGTGACCGTAACAGCCAAGGACTCATCCGGAAAGACCGTGCATTCCTTCTCCGGCAAGGCCTCCTTGGCTGACAGCACCGGCAGCTTGGATCCGGTCGAGACACCGGATTTCCGATATGGCTCCTGCGCCTGCGAGGTTGTTGTGCGCACCCCCCACCTCGCAGACGTGATCATCGCCTCCTTGGAGGGGGCAAGCGGCACCTCGGCCCCCTTCCAGGTCGTCTTACTCCCTCCCGGCTTCGCCGGCAGCGGGGATATATGAGTTCATAGATAACTCTGGTAAGCCCTATGTCGGTCAGTCCGGCGATATTCCCGCAGACTGCAGGAACATCTGAGAAGTGGCAAGATGCCAGCCGAGAACCTGGAAACACTCCAGGTCACTGAGGTGACAGGGGGAAAGACAGCCCGTGAGATAGCGGAGCACTTGAGATTGAGAGAGATCGTTCCCAAGGGTGGAAAACTAACGGATTTCACAGGCAACCTAAGATGGCCTTGCGGAGGAAGGCCCGGGCTCTTACCCCCAGAGTGATCAATGACTAAAATCAAGGATAAGAAATACTAAGGAAAGTTATAAGTGGAAATGAATCCAGACATGGAGGTATGTCTTGGACGAAAGGTTCGAACTGGAGGAGAATGATTACGGCTTGTGGTTATGCCTAAAATCGGAGTGGACAGACGATCTGGCAGACTATATTCACGAGCATAATATTAAGGGTCTATCGCTCCATTTCTGGAAGGGGGATAATCTATCATTCCTTTCTCAGATTTATGATTTAGAGATGTTAGATATACATGATTTTCGTATTAAAGATATTTCGCCAATTCACTTCCTCCATAACCTTAAAATGATGACTTTAACCACTATCAGCAAGACGAAGATAGATTTCACCCAATTCCCACAACTAGAGGATTGCGGTCTGATGTGGAAAGCCAATTCGGATTCGCTCTTCGATTGTATTACCCTAAAGAGGCTATACCTCGATGGCTATAAGAGTAAGGATACGGATAAGTTCTCGAAGCTAGTTAACCTCGAGAGACTATCCATCTTGAATTCATCCATACATAATCTATGGGGGCTGAAGAGACTGAGCAGATTGAAGAAGCTGGTGCTTGGAAACCTACGTGTGCTTGAGTCCCTGAAGGGTATTGAGGAGCTTTTTAACCTGGAGGAGCTCGAGGTCATAACGTGTCGTTCAATAGGGACGATAGAAGAAGTCCGAGACCTAACAAAGCTACGCTTTCTTTATATCGACAACTGTGGCGAGATAGACAATCTCGAGCCGCTCAGGAACCTGAATTATCTCGAGAGGTTCGGTTTCATTGAATCCACAAACATATTGGATGGCGACCTCTCGGTGCTTTTCGAGTTACCTCGCTTAGAGCAAGTCGCTTTCCAGCAGAGGCGGCACTATTCACATAAGCGGGACGATTTCCGTGCAAATGGCATAAAGGCATAATAATAGGGCATGACCATTAAAGGGGGACACAAGTGGACGCATATGAGTTCGGACAGGCTGTAGGAGGAATAGTCGGGGTAATACTCGTCATCCTCCTCGCCGTATATCTCATCTCTAAACTGACAAATAGGGGAAAGAGCAAGGCCAGGAAATCCGGCATGATAGCGAAATCCGGCAGCCGCAAGACCCCTGCATACCCTTCCTCTAGAGAAAAAGAGAAAAGGCCATCGATGGGGCAAGCCAACGTATCCGGCAAAGATCCCGAGCGGCCCATGCAGAAATGGATCTGAGAGAGGGACATGCCGAGAAATGAGCACGCTCCCCTCTCGCCGGATATAGGCCAAACTTAGTCGCTACGAAGTTCAGAGAACCGCCTCTTTTCTAAACTGCCGCGGGCACGCGCACTTCTATATCCTGCATAAACACATACCCCGGTGGGGGAGAGGGGCGCTTTCGCTGGTAAGGTAAAAATATGGCGCTCTGAGAAGCCTTCTGAGGGCCGATCCCGGCCGGGTAAAGGGTTTGGGCGGCACAAAGTTAGGGCACTTCCTGCCGGGTGGGGAGAAGAGGGGAGAAGCTTATTAACTCCGCGATAGGGGAGCTGGGCGGCGCAAAGTGAAGCCTCTTTGCGCCGTTTAAGGGGAAGGGGAGCAATCCAGCGGAAAGCCAGGGCGCTTTCTATCGGCTAGGAAGAGGAGAGAATAGCAGCGGGCATTTTCCAGCGCCAACGGTGGGAGAGGGGATAGGAGATTCCCGGAGATGTCTTGTGCCTCCTATATAGTCATGATATTGTACTAAAGGTAAGCTAATCTTACAATCTTACTAGGAGGAGGTGATAAGATGGCCCGCCAGATTGAGCTTACTATGATGTCCAGCAAAGGTCAGGTGGTCATCCCCAAGAGGATCCGTACCCAGTTGGGCTTTGAGGAAGGAGACCGCATGACCGTGGAGGCAAGAGAGAACGAGATCGTCCTGCGCAAGATATACCTAGAGGATATCGTGAGGGAGGCGGAGCAGGATTGGGAAGATAAGAAGTCGGTGCGCCTCTACCCCAAGGACTCTGGAAAATAGCACATGTGGGAGGTGCATGGCTCCCAGCGTGTCGCCAAAGCCCTCGCGCGTTACGGTCTCGATATTGCTAACTGCTACGATAAGGCCTTTGAAAAGCTCTCAAGCAGACCGCGCAGCGGAAAACCCTTGAAGGGTTACGAGGGCCTCTTTAGTTTACCCATTACCACTCCCGGTGGAGAACACCGCATTATCTACAAGCTCAAGCCGGAGGAAAAAGTAGTATATGTGGTCCTCACCGGCACACGCGAAGAGATCTACGAAATACTCAAGAGAAGCGGGTTGAAATAGTTGAGTGATAGTTATCTAAGCAAAGCAAGCTACGCCGATAATATATGTTACGTCAACAAAAGCTACCTCCAATTTCACAGGCGGCATTTACATGCCTTGGAGGCTGACATCCTGTTCCAAACTGCGGGCTGAACTTGATGGCGCGGTCGTAGAGCAGCTCGAACCAGAAAGGCCCCGTCTTCATCTCCCGCTCGAGATAGATGCGGAAACCCAGGAAGGCCGGCGCGTCCAACGGTATGCCGTAGGCGCCGGGCCCCGTGGGCACTTCCACGACGGCGGGGTCGCCTCCGCCGTCGCGCGCCACCTTGCAGGCGTAGAGGTACTGCGCGGCTGGATTGCCCGGCAGGTACTCCTCGGCCGACCCCGCGAGCGTCGCATTCTCCCGACCGGCTA